>JAAYUS010000146.1 GCA_012517605.1 Bacteroidales bacterium | reverse complement strand
ATATCGGAAACACTGTAACCTGCATTGGCAAAAATTTCCTGTGCATAATTGAAGATTACATTTATCCCGCACCATTGCTGGAAAACGGCAATCACAATCCCGGTCAGAAGCAGCCTGGGAATGCCAGGTTCCCTGATTAAATGAAGACTTTTACCTGAGGCAGCATTTCTTAAGGTTTCTTTTATGGAAGCAAGTTCTTTATCAGCATATTCATTCCCTCCGATCCGCGATAGTATTCTGCCTGCCCTGATTTCGCCTTTAATTTCCTTTGACAGCCACCGGGGGCTCTCCGGTACAAACCACATAAGTACAAAAAACATGGTTGCAGGTATTGCACATGCGAAAAACATGTTACGCCATGCCACCTGCCCGTTCCATGAAAAAGCAATTTCCTGTATAGTTGAATTTGCAGGTACAGGTTCTGCGATGCGCCAGTTAATAAGCTGCGCAAGGAGGATCCCGACAACTATAGTAAGCTGGTTTATCGAAACGAATGCTCCCCTTATCTTCGCCGGCGTCACCTCGGCAATATACATTGGAGAAAGATTCGATGCAAGGCCTATACCGATACCTCCCAGTATCCTGAAGGAAATAAATGAAGTCAAGGTGTTTGAACTGCCTGTTCCAATGCTGGCAACAATAAATAATGCTGCAGAAAGGATAAGAAGTTTCTTTCTTCCGAAGCTGTCGCTAAGCCATCCCGAGAGGACTGCGCCCGCCAGGCAGCCTGCAAGTGCGCAGCTCATCACCCATCCCTGCATCACCGGATTCCCTGCAATCCCAAAATAAGGTTCATAGAAAGGTTTAGCACCGCCGATAACGACCCAGTCGTATCCGAACAACAGGCCCCCCATTGCAGATATAAGGCTGATGGAAAGAAGATAATTCCAGTTAAACCTTCTTTCCTTCATCTCAGTTCCTTCAATGCTTCAAGCATGGCCACAACATTGCCGAATGGCACATTGGCCTGTATGTTATGGATAGTGTTGAAGACAAATCCCCCGCCGTCACCTAAAATTTCACACTGCCTTTTTACCTGGTCCCTGACCTGCTGAGGCGTTCCAAAGGCAAAAACTCCCTGGGTGTCTACCCCTCCGCCCCAGAACACTATCCTGTCGCCGAATCTCTTTTTAAGTACCACAGGATCCATGCCCTCCGCATTTATCTGGACAGGATTTATGATGTCAAAACCGGCTTCAATAAAAAGATCAAGAAGGGAGATCACGGATCCGCATGAATGTTTGAATGTCTTCCATCCCGTATTGGCATGAATCCAGTCGTTTACTTTTTTGTAATAAGGCAGCCAGACCCTTGCAAAAGTCTCGGGAGAACAGAATGTCGAATTTTGTGTCCCGAAATCAGCGCCGCAGATATATACTACATCGATTTTGTTTCCGATGGCACCGTAAAAGTCTTTAAGATTTTCTATTGCAATATCAGTCTGTCTGTCAAATAACTCCCTGATAAAATCCTCTCTTATAAGGGTTGAAACATACCATTCCGAAACTCCCCTGATACCTTTCGGGTTTTTGAGCTGGACTGCAGGGACAAGAGCAATATCGCCAAGGGCGGTTCCCCCGAGATTAGCAAGAACTCCCATATCGGAACCTGATACATCCCCGACCTGCTTTTTCCAGAATGCAAGATCATGTTCTGTTACACGGCCGAACTCTTCAAGGTTATCCTCAAGCTTAAGGTTTGCATCATCGACCGGGCCCTGCCTCTCAATGGCATCGAAAAAATATCCGGTCTTCGGCATCATTGCACTTGGCGGGACAGAAGTATCCCCTTCAGGATGAATCAGAATATCACCGTTCTCATTGTAAGTATAATTGAATTCACCAGGAAAAAGAACCTCCTGCCCCCAGAATGTACGATGCACCTTCCAGTTGTTATTTGGTATCCCGAACATGTTCTTTTCGCCCCCAAGGCCAATGACATCGACATCCATGGCATGCTGAAGGTCATCATCAATCTCACCGAGCATCTGGTATGGTTCAATGATCTTTACAGGTTTCTTTTCCAGACCATAATATTCCCGAAGCTTTTCAACTATAACAGCATGTATGCCGGTAACGGGGGACGAGCCAAAATCGACAACAATCCTTTCAGGCTGTTTGTGATTGATCGTCTTTACGAAATTTTCCCTTGATGATTCTGACATGTTTACTCTGTTTTGATAAGGTTTCCTCCGTAAATAATTTGTTAATTAATTGTCGGATGGAACTAGCATGCAAAATTTTTATCCTTTTTTGTCCCGCATATGCGGGATGCTCGTTTCAGCATTATAAAGTTAACTTATTCTGAATAAAAACTCCCATCGGAGCAAAATTTTGTTAAATGGACTTTTTTTATTAACTTATGTATTTTATGGCTATGGATTTATATTGAAATCAAAATTCCGAAATCCAATGTCCCTTAACTTCTCCAACCCGGCTCCCCTGATGTTCAATCCCCTGAAACACTATCTTCCTTATATCAGGGAATTTATTGAGGCGAATATTTCAGGATCTCCGGAAAAAGACATTAAATCCCTTACGAGGGATATCCGGCATCTCGGCACATGCGTTATGGATATTTACACAGGCAGTCTGAAACAGGCAGATATTTTTAATGAAATAGTAAGATATCTGAGGAAGAACAATGTGCTGGAAAAGGACCGCTATATGGCATGGACCGGAACAGACTGGAATGATTATAAAATACTGACCCTGTCGGATGGATCGCAATGGATGCTTAAATATCACAATCACGATACACATTATGTCCATATATTCCCTGCCCGTCAGAGTCCGCATACATTCAGGGTAAAGGCCAACACATTAAAATCGGCCATCCTCTATATAATCGTAATAGGAAAGGATTTTGTCAACGATGACGACCTGAATGCGGCAAGGGCCCTGGCGGGATTGTCGCCTGTCAGGGAGGTCTCCGACGCAGAAGCTGTGACTGAAATGATTGAAATACTGAGGAAATAGCTTCGAATCCAGACTGTTACCCATATCTATCTGACATCCCCAGCTTCAGCCATGTTTAATTCATTTAATCATCTGCCTGATCTTTCTCAGTGCACCCGGTCTGTTTATCAGGTAAACCCCTGCAAGAATAAGCAAAACTGAAAAAACCATTGTTGATGCCAGGTGTTCATCGTCTGAAAGTCCCCAAAATGTTGCCACCACTGGTATAAAATATGCCACAACCGAGGCAACCATCGGAGAAGTATCCCTTATAAGGAAATAATAAACTACATTGGCAAAGGCGCTGCCCAAAACTGAAAGGATTGCAATATATCCCAGATTCAGAAGCCAGTGCGGTGTTAGTACCACAGCATGCAGATCAGTACCAAGAAGAAGAGCCAGTGCGAAAGGGCTCACAACGAGAAATGAAAGTGCAGTGATCTCAAATCCTTTCAACCCTTCTACCTTGCTGACCTCATTGTTGCTGATCCCGTTCATCAGGGTTGCGAGCACTACAAAAAGACCATAATAATTGAAAGCAAGTGAACCTCCATATAGCAATCCTGCTGCTCCCACAAAACCAAGAATCACCCCTGCAATCTGCGACCTTATTGCTTTTCTTTTGTAAAATATTATACCGATTAACAATGTAAATGCTGAGCTTAAGGTGTTAAGCATGCCTGTAAGAGAACTGTCGATCCTTGTCTCTGCCAGGGGATATAGAATGGCAGGTATGCCGCTTCCGAAAAAACCTATGACTAGAATCGAAATGAAATTTTTGTTATTGAATTTTGAAAGACTGCGCAGCGCCAAAGGCAAAAGGCATAAGCATGAAATAATTATCCTCAGGGATGCAAGCTGATATGGAGAAAAGGACCTTAATCCCTTTTTCATTAAAATATAACTGGTTCCCCATATCATCGAAAGAAGTGCAACAGCCAGCCAGTGCCAAATTTTACTCTTTGTATTCATAACAACGAAGGCTCAAAAAGCAAGAGGCTGTGCCAAAAGTTATTTAAAACCGCCAAGGTCGCAAAGCAATCGCAAAGCATATGATGTAATTTGTTAACATTCTTTACTTTACGATCTTTGCGAAAAACTTTGAGCCCTCTGCGGTTTAAAAAAAACTACTTTTAATACAGCCTCCTCCTGTGATCCCGGAGAGACTCGAACTCTCAACCAACAGAACCGGAATCTGTCATTCTATCCATTGAACTACGGGACCGTCGAATTCACGGCAAAAATAATTCCATTGAAGCGGTTTTACAACTAAAACGAACAAATTGTATTATTTAATTCGTAACCGCAAAGAACAAAAAGCAACTGACAAAGTACGCTAAGCCATTCCAATAGTTATGCAAATCTTTGCGATTTCTGCGAAAAACTTTGCGACCTTTGCGGTTTAAAAGGATTTCTGTCAAAGTTTTTCTAATTTCGCACGCTGAACGCTGAACGCTGACTGCTGAGAGCTTAATACAATTACTGAAAATGGACTACAACTTCAAAGAAATAGAACAAAAGTGGCAGAATTACTGGGAACAAAATAAAACATTTAAAACGCCGGAGGATCTTACAAACCCCAGAAAATGCTATGTCCTCGACATGTTCCCGTATCCCTCGGGCGCCGGCCTTCATGTAGGACATCCTGAAGGCTATACTGCAACAGATATCTATTCACGATATAAAAGAATGAAGGGTTTCAACGTCCTCCACCCAATGGGATGGGATGCCTTCGGACTACCTGCCGAACAATATGCAATCCAGACCGGAACCCATCCTTCCATAACAACAAAGAACAACTGCGACACATTCCGCCGTCAGATAAAGGAACTTGGCCTCAGCTACGACTGGGACAAGGAAATCAACACAACCGATCCGCTTTATTTTAAATGGACCCAGTGGATCTTCATCCGCCTTTTTAATACCTGGTTCGATGAGAAGCTTCAGAAAGGAAGACCTGTTAATGAATTAACAATACCAGAAGAGATTAAGGAGCTTGGCGACAGGGAGATAAGAAAATATATAGACTCAAAACGCCTTGCATATTATGATAATGCCCAGGTGTGGTGGTGCCCCAGTTGCAGGATAGTCTGTGCAAACGAGGAGGTACTCAATGACGGATCGCATGAGAAATGCGGAAACATTGTCGAAAAGAAAAACCTGAAACAGTGGATGCTGAGAATCCCTCTTTATGCAGAGCGTCTGCTCAAAGGAATCGACGACCTCGATTGGCCCGAAGGCATAAAGGACATGCAGAGAAACTGGATCGGACGATCAACGGGTGCAGAAGTCGATTTCAGGATCGATGGGACTGATGATAACCTTACTGTTTTTACCACCCGTCCCGACACTCTTTTTGGCGCCACATACATGGTAATTGCTCCGGAACACCGGATTGTTAATAAAATAACAACCGTGGAGTGCAGAAAGCAGGTTGATGAATATATCCGTATGGCAGCGCTTAAATCTGATCTCGACCGCACCGACCTTGCAAAGGAAAAAACAGGAGTGTTTACGGGAAGATATGCGATAAACCCTGTCAACAATAAACTTGTACCAATCTGGGTCGCCGACTATGTTCTCACAGGATACGGTACAGGAGCAATCATGGCTGTTCCTGCACACGACACAAGGGACTTCGAGTTTGCTCAGAAATTTAACCTTCCGATACTTTGCATACAGGATCCCGATGTACAGGATCAGGATCAGCGTAACAGAATCCTTGCCGGCGCTGAATGCTGGACAGAGGATGGAAAATATATCAACTCATCAGATAAGGTTACAGGCATCGATATTAATGGTCTTTCCAAAGAAGCCGGAATAAAGAAAATGACAGACTGGCTTGAATCGAAGAATCTTGGGAAAGCCAAAATAAATTATAAACTCCGCGACTGGCTGTTCAGCAGACAGAGATACTGGGGAGAACCTTTCCCTGTCATCCACTGGGAAGACGGCGAGATTACAGTTCTCAGCGATGACGAGTTGCCTCTTGAACTTCCTCCTCTTGAGCATTACCTTCCCGGCGAAACCGGCGAATCGCCTCTGGCAAATGCAGGCGAATGGCTTAACGTTACTGATAAAAACGGCCGCAAAGGAAGGAGGGAAACAAATACAATGCCCCAATGGGCCGGATCATGCTGGTATTACCTGAGGTTCATAGATGCCCATAACAATGAATCAATTTTTGACAGGGAAAAAGAGAAATACTGGATGCCTGTCGACCTTTACATCGGAGGAGCCGAACATGCCGTACTGCACCTGCTTTACAGCCGCTTCTGGCATAAGGTACTGTATGACCTTGGCATTGTATCTACGGATGAACCTTATAAAAAGCTTTTTAACCAGGGAATGATACTGGCTTTTGCCTATGAAAACGGAGCCGGAGCTAAAATACCAGCCGACCAGATAGAGGAAAGAGATGGGAAATTCTATAATACCGAAAATGGCTCCGAGGTAAGGCAGATAGTAGCAAAAATGTCAAAGTCGCTTAAAAATGTGGTAAATCCCGATGATGTTGTGAATCGTTACGGAGCTGATTCATTGAGGCTTTACGAAATGTTCATTGGACCGCTCGACGTTATGAAGCCATGGGACGACAGAAATGTCAAAGGGGTGTTCAACTTCCTTTCAAGATCTTTCAGATTCTTCTCCAATCCTGAAAATATTTCTATAGCGGCAGACGACAATGAGCTGCTTAAAGGACTTCACAAGACCATCAAAAAGGTGGGTGATGATATTGAAAGCCTGAAATTCAATACTGCCATCTCCGAAATGATGATTTTCCTCAACCTTGTCTATAAAAAAGGAAAAGTATCAAAGGATACTGCCTGCAGGTTCACACTTATACTTTCACCATTTGCGCCACATCTTGCAGAGGAACTCTGGCAGATGCTGGGAAATGAAAAATCGCTTGCATACGAACCATGGCCTGAATATGACGAACAATACCTGAAAGAGGATACAATAGAATATCCTGTTTCCTTCAACGGCAAGATGAGGTTCCTTATTGAACTTCCTGCAGATATGCCCGCGGAAGAAATACGCAAAGCCGTGCTGGCCGATGAGAGATCCGCAAAATGGATCGGATCTTCAGCACCTGCAAATGTTATTGTTGTGCCCAAAAAGATAGTTAACGTTGTCGTTAAATAAGGATATCCACACAAAGCCAGATCTGAGGCTGATTTCTTTATCCCTGATAATCCTTGCTGTCCTTTCATGCAATGGTCCGTCCGGGAATACAATGCTTCCCGCTTCAGGAATGGCTGATACTTCAGCAGTAACAAATCCTGATACGACTGAATATCTGTTTGGCATCCCGAAAGATTCATTCACTCTGATTTCGGGCAGCATCAAAAGGAATGACATCCTTTCCTCAATTCTGGTCAGGCACGGTATATCGATGGAAAAGATCGACAGGCTGATCAGAAACTCAGCAGCTGTTTTCGATGTCAGAAAGATCCGTTCGGGGAATCATTATACCCTGTTCTGCTCAAAGGACAGTACTGCCCGTGCAGAATATATGGTATATGAACATGATCCAACAACAAGTTATGTCTTCAGTTTTAATGATTCTCTTAACATAACGCCATACAGGAAAGAGATCAGAAGTTCCATAAGGTATGCCTCTGCCACTATTGTGACCTCTTTGTGGGACGCCATGCTGAATGACGGAATGCATCCGTCACTCGTGGCCCGTCTTTCGGAGATTTTTGCGTGGAGCGTCGATTTTTTCGGACTTCAGAAAGGAGACAGCTTCAAAGTTGTTTATGAAGAATTATCAATTGATGATAAACCCCTTGATGTAGGAAAGATCTATTGTGCTGAATTCAGGGGTGCAGGTAATGAAATATTCGCGATACCTTTTATCCAGGGCGGCACAGAAAGCTATTTTGACAGCGCGGGAAATTCCCTGAGAAAAGCATTTCTTAAGGCGCCATTGCAGTTTGCAAGAGTTACATCAAGGTTCTCCTCCTCAAGGTTGCATCCCATACTCAGGATAAGAAGACCTCATTATGGTGTTGACTATGCCGCTCCGATCGGCACTCCGGTTCTTGCAATCGGTGATGGCAGGGTTACAAAGGCAGGAACCGAGAGCGGCTCAGGCAGAGTAGTCAGGATAACACATAACAGTGTATATTCAACTGCCTATCTTCACCTCAGCAGTTTTGGACGGGGCATATCTGCCGGAGCCTGGGTAAAACAGGGCGACATAATAGGATATGTTGGAAGCAGTGGCCTTTCGACAGGCCCCCATCTCGATTTCAGGATTTATATGAACGGCTCCCCCGTAGATCCTTTAAAGGTCGAAGCACCTCCGGTTGAGCCCGTATCCCCTGAAAATATGGAAAACTTCGAAAAGATAAAGAAAGTGGCTGTAAGCCTTCTCAATACTTTTTAATTCTCATCCGGTAAAGCAGCAACCAGTTTTTCTATCACAACCGGAAAATGCCTGTATTCCAGTTCATGTATCTTTGAAGCCAGGGTATCGGCTGTATCCCCCGGTTCAATTTTACAACTTGCCTGGAATATAATATCACCTTCGTCATAGAAACTGTTGACATAATGTATCGTTATTCCCGATTCCCTGTCACCATTTGCAATGACCGCCTCATGAACTTTTGCACCATACATTCCCTTCCCTCCGTATGAGGGCAAAAGGGCAGGATGAATATTGACTATCCTGCGATAATAATTATTTAATATACTTTCAGGAATAAGCCATAAAAAACCAGCAAGAACGATAAAATCAATATTATTATTTAAAAGGTATCCTAAAACAGTATCTTTAGCATACAAATCGGTACGGTCGAAAAAAATGGTTTTTACACCAAGTGCTTCAGCCCTTTTTAATACGAAGGCTTCACGCCTGTTCGACAGGACAAGAGTTACTTTAGCGGATTTGCCGGTCGAAAAGTATTTAATAATGTTTTCAGCGTTTGTTCCCGATCCGGAGGCAAAAATTGCTATGTTTCTCATTATATGACACTTAATTAAAAAACGTTCTGTCAGTGGCCTGTTTTAATTGTTAAGTTTATTTTTCTGTTTTACAACATATTACACTGACATATGAAGAAATTTTATAAAATCATTTGAAAAATATGGTACAAATATATTTCTTTGCAAGGTTTTAAATTATTATTAATTAAAATTTATAATTATGTCCGACATTGCTACACGCGTAAAAGAGATTATAGTTGATAAACTCGGAGTTGATGAAGCGGAAGTTACTCCTGAAGCCAGTTTCACAAATGACCTTGGCGCTGACTCTCTTGATACTGTCGAGTTAATCATGGAGTTTGAAAAAGAATTCAATATAGGGATTCCCGATGATCAGGCTGAAAGCATCAGTACCGTAGGTGATGCTATTAAGTACATCGAGGAAAATGCAAAATAGTTTTGCATTTATAATAATCATTTTATGAGAAGAGTCGTAGTTACAGGGCTGGGAGCATTGACTCCGGTAGGTAATAATTTGCATGAATATTGGGAAGGCTTGAAAAATGGCATAAGCGGATGTGATATGATCACCCGTTTCAATACCGAAAAATTCAAAACCAAGTTTGCATGTGAAATCAAAGGCTATGACTCACAGAAGTACTTCGACAGAAAAGAAGCAAACAAACTCGATCTGTTTACCCAATATGCTCTTATTGCATCAGAAGAGGCAATTGCCGATTCAGGTCTCGAAATAGACAAAATCGATAAAAGCAGAATCGGTGTAATATGGGCATCGGGTATCGGAGGCATTGAGACCTTCTACCTAGCGATTAAAGGATATCTTGAAGGTGACGGAACTCCCCGTTTCAGCCCGTTTTTCATACCCAAAATGATAGGGGATATTGCAGCAGGTTCGATATCAATAAAATACGGCTTCACCGGACCAAATTTCTGCACAGTCTCTGCATGTGCATCCTCTACGAATGCCATTATAGACGCTGTTAATTATATCCGCTGGGGAAAGGCTGAAATAATTGTCACAGGAGGGTCTGAAGCCGCAATAAATGAACCGGGGATCGGAGGTTTCAATTCAATGCAGGCGCTCTCTACAAATAATGCCGAATACAAGGAGGCTTCGCGGCCTTTCGATCTTACCCGCGACGGTTTCGTAATGGGCGAAGGCGCCGGAGCTCTTATTCTTGAAGATTATGAGTTCGCAAAAGCAAGAGGTGCAAAAATATATGCCGAAATAATAGGGACCGGGATGACTGCCGATGCATTTCATCTTACTGCTCCTCACCCTGAAGGCCTTGGAGCATCAAATGTAATGAGATTCGCACTCCAGGAAGCAAAGCTTGAACCAAAGGATATCGACTATATTAACGTGCACGGCACTGCCACTCCTCTCGGTGATATCTCGGAAGCAAAAGCCATTGTGTCTGTTTTCGGGGAGTCAGCCTACAAACTCAATATCAGCTCGACAAAATCAATGACAGGACATCTGCTTGGAGCAGCAGGCGCTATTGAAGCTATTGCCTCAATAATGGCGCTTGTCGAAGATATTGTTCCTCCGACAATAAATTTCAAGGTACCGGACCCGGGCATTGATCCAAAACTGAACATTACTCCCAACACGGCACAGAAAAGAAAAGTAAATGCTGCAATCAGCAATACATTTGGCTTCGGCGGCCATAACGCTTCCATAGTATTAAAAAAAGCTGAGGTTTAGTGTCCTTGTTCCGCAAGAGAAATAATGGTTCGTACATCCCAAACAGACAGGAATTCGCATCCAGCCTCAGGAAAATAATAGGCTTCCGTACTTTCAACCTCAGGATCTATGAAGTTGCATTCATTCACAGATCAGCTTCATTCACCCTGCCCGACGGACAGAGAATTAATAATGAGAGACTTGAATTTCTTGGTGATTCTGTCCTCGATGCCATTCTCTCAGATTATCTTTTTGAGAAATTCCCCGAAGCAAATGAGGGATTTATGACAAAGATCCGGTCAAGGATTGTAAACCGCGACATCCTTAACCAACTTGCCATATCGATGGGACTGGATAAAATACTTGTAAGCAATGTCAGCTCATCCAGCTCTATAAAGAATCTATACGGTGACGCACTCGAGGCTCTTATCGGAGCCCTTTTTCTCGATAAGGGATTCAAAAAGACTAAAAACCTGTTTATAAAAAGGGTATTCAATAAATACCTTAACCTTGAAACTATCGTCGGGACCGACACAGACTACAAAAGCCTGGTATTTGAATGGATACAGAAACATAAATCCAATCTTACCTTTACACATAAGGAAGAATTTGACTATAAGCTTAAAAAGTCGGTTTTCTCGGCAACACTTATGATTAACGGAGAAGTTTTCGGAACCGGCTCAGGAGTTTCAAAAAAGGAGGCAGAAC
The DNA here is from genome assembly GCA_012517605.1 of Bacteroidales bacterium. GTDB lineage: Bacteria > Bacteroidota > Bacteroidia > Bacteroidales > VadinHA17 > LD21. The sequence continues at coordinate 16,434 of JAAYUS010000146.1, read as the reverse complement.
AGGAAGCTTCATGCAAAGCATGGACAAAAATCAGGGAATTGCCTGCTGAAATTGCATAGTATCATTCTCTTTTCATAACTTTATGGTCCCGGTTTTCTGCTATGAAACCCGCATTTATTGTATTCACAAACACGTATCAATATAACTTGCGGGTTCCATCATGCCTTTAAAATCAAAATTATATCATGATGAAAAATCCACAGAAAATTAAAAGGATAAACCTTCCCCTCAATGATCATGATATTCCTGTCATTTTGGGAATTGTTTCAACCGACCAGGATTACAAACTCACACTTAAACTAAATATAAAGCTTTCAGTATCCCTGAAAAATGAACATCCGGTGGTAGTGAATGAAAATGACGGAAACATTAACCAGTTCAGCAGGTTTTTATTTTCAGTTCCCGGGAATGATACCATTTATCAGCTCATCTCCAACAGGACCGGTAAAAGCTTCCTGATAAAAAAACTGAAGAATATTGATTATTTGCTGCTTATTGCTGATGCCGGAAGAACTGTACAGTACGAAAAAATAATTACTGCATTAAGGGAGATCGATTCTGTATCAGGGGTATTCAATATCAGCTATGAAAGCATTTCAAAGGATAAAAACATCGGATTTTTGATCTGATAATGATGCCTGACCTTTAAAAGAAGAGCCGTTCCGAGGGCTCGGAACGGCTCACTTTTGATAACCCTAAAACTAACCTAACCTATGAAAAAAACCTCTATCTTGTAATATTCAAATATCGTGCCAAATCCTTTACAAAGATAAGCACGGATATTGAAATAAAAAAATCTTTTTATGGCTTAAGATCAAAATTAACAAATATTTAATTAAATGTTAAATTTTTTAATCCATTGTTCCCTCATCCATACCGCAATTTAACTCTTTGTATTTACGGGTTGTTAAAGAACGTTAAAGAGACGACAATTAAAATATATACAAGTACCTTTGTATCTGTATGAAGCGGAAGACCATAGTACTACTTGCCATTTTGTTTTTCCTGGTAATATCAGGCCTAATAATGATCCAGTTTTACTGGATACGCAATTCCATGGCAATAACTGACCAGCAGTTCCGCTATAATGCAAACAAGGCTCTCGAATCGGTGGTCCTCGATCTCGAAGCACAGGAACTTATCGATATGATAGTTGATGAGATAAATCCAGAGTCCACCGATTCAGTAACTGTTAACATTCCCGCCTCCTCCCCGCTGGCAAACCGTCTCAGGGGATACAGGTCGGGTTCGACTATCCCTGAGCCCTACAATAATAGCAGGGATTCCAAAGAACCGCTGCTTATTACAAATGCCGGCCAAAAAATCTATATCTCGGCAAAGGATATCTCACCAATCCCCGATGAAGACATAACCGAACCATCAGCACAGATCACGAATGCTGCAGTGTCGGGACGCGTCACAAACAAAATGATATATATCGAAAGGATTCTGGAAAAGATACTGCAATCTTCTCCCGACATAAGGGAACGTGTAAATCCGGATAAGGTTAACCGTCTCATAAGGTCGGCGCTGAATGATGTCGGCATACACCTCGACTATGAATTTGCCATACGCTCGGGAAGGCTTGGTACAATATGGAGCACTCCCGGATTTACCGATAAACCGGGTACAAGCAAATTCATAATACAGCTTTTCCCGAACGATCCTGTTCAGAGCCAGAACCAGCTGGTTCTTTATTGCGTTCAGGAGCAACAGTACAAGTATGAGAAAATTGGCGGAATGGCTGCAATGTCGATATTGTTTACTCTTCTTCTGGTTATACTTGCCACAAGCACCTTCATTGTCATATTCCGCCAGAAGAAAATGTCGGAAATTAGAAGCGACTTTATTAATAACATGACACACGAGCTCAAAACCCCTATATCCACTATTTCTTTAGCCTCACAGATGATCGCCGATAAGACCATCCCCGATAAGAACAAGAATATCGGGTATTTATCAAAAATAATATCAGATGAGAGCATGCGACTTAAATATCAGGTCGAGAAAGTGCTGCAGATGGCCATTTTTGAAAAGATGAGCACAAAGCTCACTTTTTCGGGAATGGATCTGCACAGCCTGATAAACAAGGCCGTCGAAAATCACACCCTTCAGATCGAAAGCCATCATGGAAGCGTTAAAAAGGATTTTCAGGCATCTGACCCTGTAGCCCTTGTTGATGAAATCCATTTTGTTAATGCCATATCAAACCTTATCGACAATGCCATTAAGTATTCAAATGGCAGTCCCACAATAGTACTGTCAACACGGAACAGTAAAAAGGGTATTATAATAACTGTCGAAGATAACGGCATTGGAATCAGCAAGGAAAACCTGAAACGGATCTTCGACAAGTTCTACCGGGTTCATTCCGGAAATGTTCATAATGTAAAAGGCTTTGGACTTGGCCTCAGCTATGTTAAAAAGGTTGTTGAAGAGCATAACGGAACTATACGAGTTGAAAGCCAGTTAAATAAGGGCACTAAATTTATAATTACCATCCCACAACCAGGAAAAAATGAATAAAAGAATCCTCCTTGCAGAAGACGACAGAAACCTGGGAACTCTTCTCAGAAATTATCTTTCTGCAAAAAACTACGAAACAACCCTGTTTTCTACCGGCCGGCAAGCCCTTGAAGCATATTCACCGGGGCTTTTCGACCTCTGTATCCTCGATATCATGATGCCTGAGATGGATGGCATCTCAGTGGCGAAAACAATAAGAAAGGCTGATCCGGCAATACCTGTTATTTTTCTTACTGCAAAGAACCAGGAGGAAGATATCATCGAAGGATTCAAAAGCGGAGCCGACGACTATATTACAAAACCTTTTTCAATGGAGGAGCTGCTGTACAGGATCGAGGCAATTTTCAGAAGAACAGCCGGAACAATTGCGGAGAAGGAAGAAGATATCTGCCACATAGGAGAATATGTCTTCGACAAAAAAAGACAAATACTGACGATCGGGGACGACCAGATAAACCTTACAACAAAGGAATCAGAACTTCTTGAACTTCTCTTCAGGCACAGGAATGAGATGCTCGAGCGTAATTATGCCCTTAAAAGTATCTGGATCGATGATAATTACTTTAATGCCCGGAGCATGGATGTATATATAACAAGGCTCAGGAAATATCTCAGGAATGATCCTGCTGTAAAGATCCTTAACATTCACGGCAAGGGTTACAGGCTTATTTGTTAAAAAATACCCCGGCTCATTTATAAAGCCGGGGTAGTAAGTTTAGGTTAGATAGAAGGGATAGATCTTTATGTTGAATCCCCGTTTCCCGGATGCTAAAATAGTAATTTTTTTATAATCAGCTAAAAAATAAAAAAAATCTTGACGGTCCCTGAAATTTTTTAGTCAAGTTTCAGGACTGCAAGAAAAGCCTGCTGGGGGACTTCGACGTTTCCGATCTGTCTCATCCTTTTCTTGCCTTTCTTCTGTTTCTCAAGCAGTTTTCTTTTTCGCGTTATGTCACCGCCGTAACATTTTGCAGTTACATCCTTCCTGACAGCCTTAACGGTCTCCCTAGAAATGATCTTCGCGCCAATGGCCGCCTGTATCGCAATATCAAACTGCTGCCTTGGTATCAGTTCCTTTAGCTTTACACACATTCTACGCCCGAAATCATAAGCATGCCCCCTGTATATCAGGGTCGAAAGTGCATCAACCATCTCACCGTTAAGAAGAATATCAAGCCTTACAAGATCGGCTTTCTGATAGGCTGCATAATAGTAATCGAATGAAGCATAACCACGCGATATGCTCTTCAGCTTGTCATAAAAGTCGAAAACTATCTCAGAAAGCGGCATTTCAAAAGTGACCTCAACCCTGTCGCGGGTAAGATAAACCTGGTTCTTAAGAGTTCCCCTCTTGTCGATGCACAGCTTCATAATCTGTCCTACATATTCTGCCAGCGTTATGACCTGGGCTATTATATAAGGTTCCTCGATCCTCTCAATATTGTTCAGGGGAGGCATGCCGGAAGGATTGTGGACATCAATCTCTTCACCCTTTGTTGTGAAGACCTTGAATGATACGTTAGGAACTGTAGTTATGACATCCATGTTAAACTCCCTGTCGAGCCTTTCCTGGATTATTTCCATATGAAGCAAGCCCAGGAATCCGCACCTGAATCCAAATCCAAGGGCAGCCGACGATTCAGGGACAAAAGTAAGCGAAGCATCATTAAGCTGAAGTCTCTCTATAGAGCTCCTGAGATCCTCATAGTCATCAGCATCAACAGGATAAAGGCCGGCAAAAACCATGGGCTTGACATCCTCAAAACCAGATATTGCCTTTTCGCATGGATTTTTTACACTTGTTATTGTATCACCGACCTTGACCTCAGCTGAATCCTTGATTCCCGAAATGATGTATCCCACATCACCTGCAAACATTTCCTCCCGTGGGTCCTGTTTAAGCTTTAGAACGCCAATTTCCTCGGCATTGTACTCATGACCGGTATTAACAAATTTTACGCGGTCACCTTTTCTGATGGTCCCGTTTACAATCTTGAAATATGCTATGATACCCCTGAAGGGATTGAAAATCGAATCGAAGATAAGGGCCTGAAGCGGAGCTTCGGGACTTCCTGCAGGTGGAGGGATCCTGTTCACTATCTCTGATAATATCCTGTCGACACCCATTCCTGTTCTGGCGCTGGCTTCAATGATATCCTGCCTTTCGCAGCCTACAAGATCAACAATCTGATCCTTGACCTCCTCAGGCATTGCATTTGCCATATCCATTTTATTCAGAACCGGAATAATCTCGAGGTTATGGTCAATTGCCATGTACAGATTTGAAATAGTCTGTGCCTGTATGCCCTGGGTTGCATCGATCACCAGCAGTGCTCCTTCACATGCAGCTATCGACCTTGAAACTTCGTAAGAGAAATCAACATGCCCTGGTGTGTCTATCAGGTTAAGATTGTACTTTTTGCCTTCAAACTCATATTCCATCTGGATAGCATGGCTCTTTATGGTGATGCCTCTTTCCCTTTCCAGATCCATGTTGTCAAGAACCTGATCCTGAAATTCCCGCTCAGGAATGGTCCTGGTCTTTTCAAGAAGGCGGTCAGCCAGGGTACTCTTACCGTGGTCGATATGGGCAATTATGCAGAAATTTCTGATATTATGCATGAAACACTATCGCTGGAAACACCGTGCAAATATATAAAATTATAAACACGTGAAGCCAGGTCGATGACCTGGCTTCACGATATAAATTAATGTTGATGTATATATTAGTAAGGCATTCCTCCACCCATTCCCTGAGGTGGCATAGGCGGCTGTTTTTCCTCTTTTTCATCAACGATAACAGCCTCTGTAGTAAGGAACATCCCTGCAACTGATGCAGCATTTTCCAGAGCCACTCTTACAACCTTGACAGGATCAATTACACCGGCTTCATATAATTTCTCATAATTATCGGTCTGTGCATTGTATCCATAGTCACCTTTGCCTGACTTGACAGCCTGGACGACTACAGCACCCTCTTTGCCCGCATTTGCTGCAATCTGACGGAGAGGTTCTTCAATGGCACGTTTCACGATCTCAATACCGGTTGTCTGATCTTCATTGTCTCCCTTGAGTTTTTCAAGAGCTGATATTGCGCGGATATATGCAACACCTCCACCAGGAACAATGCCTTCTTCAATAGCGGCACGGGTTGCATGAAGCGAATCGTCAACACGGTCTTTCTTGTTCTTCATCTCAACTTCTGATGCAGCTCCGATGTAGAGCACTGCCACGCCACCTGACAATTTTGCAAGACGCTCCTGAAGCTTTTCCTTGTCATAGTCAGAGGTTGTGGTTGTCATCTGCTGCTTGATCTGGCCGATTCTTGCCTTGATCATATCCTTGTCACCATAACCGTTGACAATTGTCGTGTTCTCCTTGTTAACAGTAACTTTTTCAGAAGTACCGAGCATGTCGAGAGTTGCATGTTCAAGTTTAAGGCCTTTTTCTTCAGAAATAACTGTTCCGCCTGTCAGGATGGCAATATCCTCGAGCATTTCTTTCCTTCTGTCGCCAAAGCCCGGAGCCTTAACAGCACAAACCTTGAGAGAACCACGTAACCTGTTCACAACAAGTGTGGCAAGTGCTTCACCTTCAACATCTTCTGAAATAATAAGAAGAGGACGGCCAGTCTGCGCTGTTGCTTCAAGAATAGGAAGCATGTCCTTCATTGAAGATATCTTCTTGTCATAAATGAGGATATATGGGTTTTCAAGATCGGCTTCCATCTTTTCGGTATTGGTTACAAAATATGCAGAAATGTAACCGCGGTCGAACTGCATACCTTCAACAACTTCTACAGATGTTGTGGTTCCTTTGGCTTCTTCGACTGTTATAACGCCTTCCTTGTGTACCTTTTCCATTGCTTCAGCAATCAGCTTGCCAATCTCAACATCGTCATTAGCTGAAATACGGGCAACCTGCTCAATCTTGCTGAGATCATTTCCAACAACCTGTGCCTGCGACTTGAGATGTGAAATTACCTTTTCAACAGCCTTGTCAATACCCCTTTTAACATCCATCGGATTTGCACCGGCTGTGATATTCTTAAGACCTACATTGATTATGGCCTGTGCCAGGACTGTTGCTGTTGTAGTACCGTCACCTGCTATATCGCCGGTTTTGGATGCAACTTCCTTGACCATCTGGGCTCCCATGTTCATATAGGGATCTGAAAGTTCGATGTCTTTTGCAACTGTAACACCATCCTTTGTAACATGAGGTGCACCAAATTTCTTTTCAAGAACAACGTTGCGCCCCTTGGGACCAAGGGTGACTTTCACTGCATTAGCCAACTGGTCCACACCTTCCTTGAGCTGTGCACGTGCATCAATATTGAATTTAATCTCTTTTGCCATATTATCTGTTTTTTTATTGGTTTCTTATTATGCTATAAACAAAATGTCAGACTGTGAAATCAGAAGATATTCCTCATTGTCAATATTCAGTTCCTGCCCTGAATATTTGCCATAAAGAACAACATCACCCTTCTTTACTTCCATTTCTTCATCTTTCTTTGGTGCACCGACCATTACAACAGTTCCCTGACGAGGTTTTTCTTTTGCTGAATCGGGAATGATTATTCCGCTTGCGGTTTTCTCTTCAGCTTCATGAGGTTTTACCAAAACCTTTCCAGCCAATACTTTTCCTTTTAATTGTCCCATGTTTATTTAGTTTTAAAGTTAAACACTGTTTTCTGCCTCTCCCATTAACATAATTTATGCCAAAGGGAAAATTCATGTCATAACATCTTTTCTGCAGTCATTTTATCGATCTCTGTCTGTCAGTTTTTTACCAACATAAAGCCAAATAATTCACAATACACTGTTAATTAATATATTACGTATAAAAAACAAAGTGTCAGTTTATGACAAACTGACACTTTGAGAAAATTTGTATAAATTAATTATCCTAGTTTCCCGGTTTCTGTTCGTTGTTGCCTGACGGAGTTGTCGTGGCCGGCTGATCAGGAACGGCTGTCGGCAGTGTTGGTATGGCATTGGGGTCGACTGCATTCTGGATCTGATTCTCGATCCTTGAGCGTTCACTTACAGAACCTCTTGGAATGGTTGCTGTTGCAACAACACAGAGGATAAGTATTGCTGCCGCAAGAGTCCATGTCGATTTCTCAAGGAAATCAGCAGTTTTCCTTATTCCCATTGACTGGCCTGCGGATGTGAAATTGGCAGCAAGGCCGCCGCCTTTTGAATTCTGAACGAGCACAATCATTATCTGAAGAACACAGGCTATCAATATGAGTACCGAAATAAAAATATAAATTCCCATTTTTCAATTATTTAAGGATCTCCTTTATTTTTTCAATTTGCGTGGCAAAGTAACCACTTTTTTCCGGAAATTTCAAACTTAATTTTTCATAAATATCTATAGCCTTGGAATAATACCCCTGGGTTACATATATTCTTGCAAGTGTTTCGGTAACAAAGCTGCCCTTTTCTTCGGTGAACGGATGTGCAAGATCTTCGACAGGCTGATCTGTCTTTTCCTTTCTGGGTTCTATCCTGGGATTTGACGAAATAAATTTGTCAATAAGATCGGCCTGTGCCTTTCGTGACACGGTTTTCGCATCAGCTTCAACTGTCTGCGGAACAGCATCTGCAACAGGTTCATCATCCTCCTCAGGCTCCTCAGCAGGCTTCAGGTCAACCTCTGCTGTCACCTGCTCCTGATCCTGCTCAGCTTCAGATTCATAATCCGCGACAGAAAATCCCGGGTCCATGTAAAAGATCTTCTCCTCAGTGTCCGAAGATTCTTCCCCGATTAGAAGCACTCCAGGTACGGGAATGTCACTTTCAATATCATCAGAAATAAGAATAGGACGGCCTGTCAGATAATCACTCCCATCATCTTCTTTATCATCCAGCCCCTCAGCAGAGATCTTTTCAATTTCGGTGATAAAGTCCTCGCTGTTCTTCGCTGAATCGAGCACGGTCTGTTCCAGATCGACCTGGACTGATGCCGGCTCAGGCGCCTCAATGACTTCCTGTTCCTGAACTTGTGGCTCAGGCACCTGAATCTCAGCAGGCTGAACTTCAGGTTCATGCTGCACTGTCTCTGCTTCCTGAATGGCAGGTCGGGACAGTGCTTTCTCAATTTCCTGAACATGAACAGACTCTTCTGTAACATGATGAGGCTGTTCCGTGACAACGGGAACAGCTTCCTTTTCCGTTACCGGTTCTTCCTTGCTGATATCGTCTCCCGGTGTTATTTTAAGAAGATTATAGAGCACTTCACGGTCGGCGATATGAATTGCCGAATTTCTCAGCTGGTTTTCAAACCTGATATCCTGATTGTCCTTAAGTGCCTTAAGAAGAAGGAGATGGGCAGTCTGGAAATAAGGATAAATATTGATAAGTTCACTCAGTTCGGCCATTGTCTGCCGGTCGATAGGGCTGTTTCTGCCTATAAGGTCTAAGAAGTCGGTCCTGTTCATTCAGAGTCACCAGTTAACAAATGCCCTGTTAAAGATGTCCTCAACAATTAATTCAAGAATATTTTTTGAAAGCTCGGCTTCAACCTGGCTGAGATCCAGAGAACTGTTATAATCTTCATACCTCGAAAAAGTCTGTTCAAAGCTCTTGTCGGGATCAATGGAGTTAGTGAATTTTACCTTAACAGTGATCGTGAACCTGTTCATGGCAGCAGTGGCATCTGCCGAAACTGTAAGCGGCCTCGTATTATAATCGGTTATCTCGCCTTCAAAATTAGCATCTCCAAGACCATTTACAATGTTCAGACTGGTCTGAGCCTTGCACTTGTCGATAAGTGCATCCGTGAGGTTCTGACTAAGCCCGGGCTGAACAAGGCTCGCCCTGTTCTGAAAGTACTGGATGCTGACTGTTTTCAATCCTTCAGTGCTTGCCCCTGAAAAGGAATAGATCCCGCAACCGCTAAAGATGACTGGTAAAAGAGAAAGCAGGATTATAAGCCATGATTGTCTTCTCAGGCAGGCCAGGTGGTTACAGTTCAATGCCATATTCCTTTATTTTTCTGTAAAGAGTCCTCTCAGATATCCCAAGCTCATTTGCAGCAAGCTTGCGCTTTCCGTTATATTTTTCAAGCGCTTTCTTTATCATTTCAATTTCCTTTCCGGCAAGTGAGAGTGATTCTTCCACAACCTCCTCCGTATCCTGTATATTGGTTCTTGCCCTGTTATGGATTATATCGGCAGATTGTGTCTCAGGTTCCTCAGCAAAAGGTTCAGCATGCTTGGTATCCCTTATGAGATTCTGGATAACACCCGAATTATTCTGCTGAAAAGCAAGATCGTAATGACCCGATTTAATAAGGTCGAGCACCAGCTTTTTCAGGTCGTTCATATCACTTTTCATATCAAAGAGGATCTTATACAGGATCTCCCGCTCGGTGGAAAATGATTTATCTTCTTCCCTCTTTATGATTGCAGGAAGCTTGGGAGAATTATAATCAGGAAGATATAATTTAAGGACTTCGGGAGTTATCTCCCTTTCTTCCTCTATGATTGAGATCTGTTCAGTTACGTTTTTAAGCTGGCGCACATTGCCTGGCCATGAATAGTTCAGCAATACATTCTTTGCTTCATTGCTGAGCCTGATAGCTGGCATTCTGTATTTCTCAGCAAAATCGACCGCAAATTTCCTGAAAAGCAGAAAGATATCCTCTCCCCTCTCCCTGAGAGGCGGTATTTTTATTGGCACAGTATTGAGCCTGTAGAAAAGATCCTCCCTGAACCTGTCGTGTTCGATGGCTTTAGCAACATCAACATTGCTCGCAGCAATCACCCTTACATTTGTCTTTTGTACCTTTGACGATCCGACCCTTATGAATTCACCCGATTCAAGGACCCTCAGGAGGCGGACCTGTGTCGAAAGAGGAAGCTCAGCCACCTCATCAAGAAAAATTGTGCCTCCGTCAGCTACTTCAAAATACCCTTTGCGGCTTTCCGTAGCTCCGGTGAATGAGCCTTTTTCATGTCCAAACAGTTCCGAATCAATGGTACCTTCAGGTATAGCACCACAGTTTACAGCAATATACTGCCCATGCTTCCTGGAACTGTAACTGTGGATCACCTGGGGAAAAGACTCTTTGCCTGTTCCGCTCTCGCCTGTAATAAGGACTGACAGATCAGTCGGCGCAACCTGTAAAGCAACATCGATAGCACGGTTCAGCCCTGAATAATTGCCTATTATCCCAAATCGTTGCTTGATCGTCTGAAGGTCTCTCATCACTGTTAAAAGATTGTGCGAATTTAAGATATTTTTAAAACATAGGGAAATCCTATTTTAGTAACTTTGCCGGATGAAAACATACAATGGTTATCACCTCACCGGCATTATTCCTGCACGTTATGCATCTACAAGATTCCCCGGAAAACCACTTGCAGAAGTCGCGGGAAAACCGATGATCCAAAGGGTTTATGAACAGGCATCCCTTATTCTCGATGTGGTTTTTGTTGCAACAGACGACAGCAGGATTTACGATTCAGTAATCAGGTTCGGAGGGAAAGCGGTTATGACCTCGGCAAACCACCGGAGCGGAACTGACCGGTGTGCTGAAGCTGTGAAAATATTAACAGATGAAAAGGGGATCTCAACCGATGTTGTTGTAAATATTCAGGGCGACGAACCATTTATCAGACCCGAACAAATAGAACTGCTCATATCATGTTTTTCTGATAAGGCTGTGGAGATAGCAACCCTCATCCGAAGAGTGGCGCCCGGAGAAGATATAGCTAATCCCAACCATCCGAAGGTAATAATTGACATTGCAGGAAATGCAATCTATTTCAGCAGGAGCATAATTCCCTTCTGCAGGGATGCCTCGATAAATGACTGGACAAAGGTTCATCAATATTACAAACATCTGGGATTGTATGCCTACCGGACTGGAACTCTTAACAAAATTACAGCGCTCCCGGGGAGCCTCCTGGAAAAAGCGGAATCGCTGGAACAGAACAGGTGGCTTGAGAACGGATACAGGATCAGAACCGCTTTAACTGAATGGGAAAGCATTTGCGTCGATACTCCTGAGGATCTTGAAAAAGCAGAAAATTTCTTTAAGCAGATTAAATAAAAATGCGTACCTTTAGCACAGTTTTTGCGCATGTTTAACAAACGATGCTTATGAAGCAAACTCTACTCCTGATTTTATTTTTATTATGCATGCCGGCTCTTCATTCTCAGAATGATACTATAAGCATTGCCAGGAGTGAAACGCAAAAATCTTTAATCCGGGAAAACAATACCTCACTTGTAACCATTTTCCCTGTTCCGGTCAGACAAAACAATTTTACAATACGGACAGAAAAGGAAATGACCCTGGTTAAAGTGACAAATATGATCGGTCAGGATATATTCAGGGCTCAATATAAAAACCCTGTTCCATCAACAAAAGTTTTACTCAAGAAGCCGACAAGAGGCATGTACCTGGTTACCATAAGCTTTGTTGACGGGACACGTGTGGTGAGAAAAATAATGATAGAGAATCCTGAATAAGGTTTATTTTTATTTCTGAAATGGCGGATTTAAGGGGAATGGTCCGCAAAAACGGAAAATTTGCTAATTGAACATCAGGAAACATTTTGATTTTTTGATTGTTTATTATAATGGGGATTCAGGTTTTCTAAATACTGTACTTATATCAATCTGTGATGGAAGAAGGGGTAAATGTTTTTTCTATTAAGGATCTGGAAAGCTTTTCCGGTATCAAAGCCCATACAATAAGGATATGGGAAAAAAGGTACAAAATACTTGAACCAGACAGAACTGATTCAAATATAAGAACTTACAATGAGACTGAGCTCAAGAAGATTCTTAATGTGGCCTATCTGAACAGAAATGGACTTAAGATATCCAAAATAGCAAGACTCAGTGAAGATGAACTGCTGAAAGAAGTTATGACTGTGAGCAGCCAGGATGAAAGTCCGGACCAGAATTTCCAGCCAGGAAAAATCCTGATGGCTGCAATAAGATTTAATGAATCACAATTCAAGGAGGCTCTTCTTCCTTTCGTGAATAATTATGGCATCGAAGATGCCTATATTCGTTTCTACCAGCCGTTGCTCGAAAAATCAAGAATACTCTGGCAGACAGGAAGCCTCTCAAGAGCTCAGGAACAGTTTGTCAGAAATACGATCAGACAGATCCTCACCATCGAGGATTACAATCTGAAGGTTCCCCTGCTCAGGTCAAAATCATGTGTAGCCATGATTAATACATCTGATTATATGTCGGACAATAATTTCCTGTTCTATAAATATCTTCTCAAGAAAAGAGGTTTCGACGTGATATTTACAGGAGGAATACTTCCTGCCTCCGAAGTTATTGAGATACATAAGATTAAACCATTCGAATACCTTATCGTCAATTCTGCCGCCTTCGATTTTGCCAGGAAGAAAATCAACTACTTCAGCAGCATAGGAAAATCGCTGCTTATTAGGAAAATAGTACTTACCGATTTCCCCGAACCCCAGGAAAAGAAGATCCCTGAAAATATAGTAATATCAAGAAATCCAGGTGATTTCCGCAAGGCCATAGCTGTCTTTAAATAGTATCCTTAAGCCCAAGGAAATAATTTCTTTCTTTTGTCAGATCCAGACCTGGATTGCTGCTTTCGAGTTTATCAATCCTCTCCAGGATACTGTCGGAGAATTTCCTTATCTGATCCCTGTCTTCAGTCTGTATCCGGTGAGATACTGCCCTTGATATCTTTTCCACTTCCTGCCATAATCCCGTTGTATAGCTGTCAAAATAGCAGCTGCAGAAAGCTTCCCAGATATAATTGACTGTCGTGCCGGAAAGATGCAACATATCTTCACCATAAAACCTGTAATCGCGAAGGTCATCCATAACAAGCTCATAGGCAGGGAAATACGAGGGTTGTGACGGGTGCCCGAGAAGTTTTTCAACTGCAAGAAAAAGAACAGATTTGCTTACCTGGTTACCATGCGGGCCGTCTTTCCAGTGACGAACCGGACTAATGGTAAAAACCACCCTGAGCTGAGGATAGATCTCCCTGAGAATGTCAAGCTGATCATTCCAGAGGCCTGTAATATAATCAACATCCAGTAATTCCTGTGTAAAAGATGATGCCGGTATCCTGTGACAATTTGAAACTATATTCCCTGACTGCCTCCATCTGTAAATCCTCGCGGTACCAAAAGTTATAAACAGAAAGCGCGCCCCCTTCATGAACTCAGACGCTTGTTCAGTTCGCTTATTTATCATTTCAAGCGCCTCATCCCTGTCGAATGACGAAAATTCGGTACTGTGACCGAAACTTATCCATCTGCCTTCATGATTATAAAGATCTTCCGGTATGAATTGTCTTCTTTTCAGTATATCATTAACCGTAATCAAAACTGACACAGGATTATATACAGTACCTGACGGATTTATCATAACAGGCATGCAGCCTGTTTCAAACTGCTTTCCTATGGATGTTGCAAAGCAGGAACCGATAAACATTACAGGATCGTTATAGGATATCTTTTCCTTTGAAGGCTCGATAGGGAATGTCGTTCTCAGTTCCATCGGCTAAAGTGAAATTATGACTTAAGCAGCTTGTTTATCCAGCCAGTGATATAGCTGAAAACTTCCTGCCTGAAGGGCTCGTTATGAAGCTCGTGGTAACCTCCGTCCCATATTTTCAATTCAGCCAGCTGCGTTAAGGATGCAAATTCCCTGCTTCCCTCAACTGAACATATCTGGTCATCGCTCCCATGCATAAGAAGAAGCGGAACACTTAAATAATGTGCATTGGCAAGAGCGTTTTCTGCAGCTTTCATTGCGGAATAAAAAAGACCCACCGATATATTGCCGTGGACAAGGGGGTCAGCTCTATACCTTTCAACAACACTGGTATCGTGTGAAAGATGCACGGTGTTAAGGCCTGACGGCTGAACAAGACCAGGAAAAATGCCTTTCATAATAGCTGCCATCCTGACTTTTGCCTTTTCAGGCTCAAATGAAAGCTTCAGCCACGGAGAGGTAACAACAGCTCCTTTTATTTTTGGTTTGTTCCTTACAAGATAGTCAAGTACTATCCCGCCTCCGAGACTGTGACCGTAAAGGAACAACGGCGTGCCTGGAAATGTCTTTTTACATTCTCCCAGGAGAATTGTGATCATCTCATCCGTTACGGAATAGTTCTTTATATGTCCTTTTTTGCCATCCGACATTCCGTGACCCGGAAGATCAACACCTGCAAAGCCAATGTTTTCCGAGTTGAAGAGATCAGCCCAGTCCCTGTACCTCTGAATATGCTCACCCAAACCATGCACAAGTACTATTACCGCATGCAGGTCAGCTCCCGGACTCCTTATAAATCCTTTCAGAATCTGCCCGCCACTCAGTCTGATGTTAAAATCCATTTTTTCCTTAAAAGTACAAAAGTTGCCTGAAAAAGCAGTGCTGCAACTGTGATTATATTTAAGCAAACCTGACATGTTTGATTGAAGCTGAATAAACTTTTTGTGCCTTAAACTTCACAAAAAACCGACAATGAATATTTCCAGTGGTTAATAAAACCCCGGCTTCTCTAATTTATCAATTATTTATACAGACTCATTAATTTCATTCTTATTTACCTCACTATCAGCTGCTTTATTTACAATGCCTATTTGGATTAATTCTGTAATACAGGGATATTAAGATATTAAGATTTGTTTATCTTTTTTTTGATGCATATATTTGTGTCAACAATCAAAAACAGGAAGCCATGACAACACATGAATTCAATAACAGCCTCATTGAGATGAAAAGCAACCTTCAAAGGTTTGCAATGAGCCTTACTTCTGACAGGGATTCTGCCCTGGATCTGGTACAGGATACATATCTTAAAGCAATTACTTACAAGGAAAAATTTGTTGATTATACAAACCTCAAAGCATGGGTATTCACGATAATGAAGAATACCTTCATCAACAACTACAGGCGAAACCTCAAGGAGAATACAATAATTGACGGAACTCAGGATCTGTATTACCTCAACATGCCACATGACAAAGGATTTACTTCTCCTGAATCGGATTTCTCGCACGGTGAGATTCAAAAGGCCATCGAATCGCTAAGCGACGAATTCAGGATCCCGTTTAAAATGCATGTCGAAGGTTTTAAATATCACGAGATAGCTGAAAAGCTCGGATTGAAAATAGGAACTGTTAAAAGCAGGATATTCTTTACACGCCAGAAGCTGATGAATATCCTTAAAGATTACGAAGGTTAGTTTAGTTGATTATATTAAGGGTTATAAGGTTAGGTTAAAAAGGCTGAGTTTTTCAGCCTTTCCTTTTTTCCCTGATCACTACGCCTGAAAACACAAAAACCAGAAACAACCCTGAGACAATCCATGCCCAAATATTTATTACCCTTGATTTTGCTTTCATAACATACTGTTCTGTAAGGAAATAATCTGATTTGACCGGCCATAGAATAATCCCCGCAGAATCAACAAATCCGTTGGTTCCTGTGAGTCTGCCCGGCATTATTGCCCTGACTGTGTAATCACTGAAAGTCGGCAACAATCTGGAAACAGCAATATTTGCAGCCGAATCGGCCTCCATCCTGAACCTTAAAGAATTTTCCTTCCCCAGCAATTCACTTATAATAAAGCCATTAGTCCAGAGGCTGTCAAAGTCATCACCGCTTATTTCAAGAGAGTCTTTTATGGTCCAGGTGCTGTCGAAGGGAACCTGCAGATCAGAAACATTGAACTTGTTTTCCGAGGATTTCATTTCAATTTTTCTTCTTATCGATCCATCCTTGTAAACAATATTTGTAACAATGGTCCGGGGTTCATTGCATGACAGTGCAAATAAAAAAGTCACCGCAAATGTTATTCTGACAGTTTTACTTTTCATGGCTTAGATTTTAAATCTGTTAGTTTCCGCTTCCTCAAATTCTTCCTCGATAT
>JAAYUS010000145.1 GCA_012517605.1 Bacteroidales bacterium | reverse complement strand
CAAGAAGATTACAGAATGTTTCATATCAGAGGTTTACCGGCAGAATAATTAAATATCACAAGTATAAGTCAGGGATTCCAACTCATCATCCAATTCACGCATGAGTGCCCAAAAGTAATATTTTACATAATATGTTTTTAAATATAGGTTTCTTTAATATTTTTTTTTTATTTTGGTAGACGATACTTTTACTCTACTATTAACCTTAAAAAATCATGCCTATGAAACAATCCAGAAGATATGTCCGGACGGATAATTGCAAAGTCCGATGTTTGTGCTATTCTAAGTTATAGCCCTTAAAATCTTTTACTAACCTAATATTATTCTTAATGACAAAACAAAATTCACACTTTGTTCCACTACTGACGTGTTTAAAAAAGTACGTTATGGTAATGGGACTGGCAATTGTTTTATTATTGTCAGGGACTTTTCAGATTTCTGCCGCTTCGATGTCGGACGATCAGCAAAAAACAGTAAGCGGCCGTATCACTGATGCAAACAATCAGCCTTTACCCGGTGTAAATATTCTTGAGAAAGGCACCCTTAATGGTGCGATTTCTGATGCTGACGGGAGGTTTACAATGAATGTTGCCTCCGCCAATTCAGTTCTCGTATTTTCATTTGTAGGGTACACTTCACAGGAAGTCACCGTGGGTTCACAGACTTCTATTAACGTTACACTTGCTGAGAGCGCCATAGGACTTGATGAGATTGTTGTGGTTGGTTACGGAACACAGCAGAAGAGAGCGATTTCAGGTTCTGTGGCCAATGTTGCAGAGAAAAGCTTTAATGCAGGTGTAACCCGTACAGCTGCCGACTTTATCCAGGGTAAGGTTGCAGGTCTGACGATCACAACATCCACAGGAGATGTTACAGCAGAACAATCAATGAGATTAAGGGGCACTTCATCCCTTACCGGAAGCAGCGAGCCTTTTGTTGTTATTGACGGAGTACCGGGGCTTGGCCTGAACTCAGTTGCTCCTCAGGATATTGAGTCAATCAGCGTTCTGAAGGATGCTTCTGCTGCAGCAATCTATGGTTCCAGGTCGGCCAGCGGTGTTATTCTAATAACAACCAAAAAAGGGATTAAAGACAGGACCACAGTCGATTATAATGGATATTTTGCAATTGACCAGGTTACAAATACTCCTGATGTTCTTACAGCTGCAGAATACAGAAAATGGGCACAGGACAATAATGTTGATATATCCGTTTTTGATAAGGGTGCAAACACAAGCTGGTTTGACGAGATAATGAGAACCGGTATCAGCCAGAACCATGATCTTTCAATTTCCGGTGCTGGAGCTACCAACAGCTACAGGGTCTCACTCTCATATCTCGACCAGGAAGGCGTCGTAATGGATAACTACCAGAAACGTTTAAATACCAGGTTCTCAGTGAATCAGAAGGCCCTGAAAAATAAACTTGATCTTTCCGTTTCGGGAGGTCTGAACCAGAGGGACTATCAGGCTACAGATACAAGGAACTTCGTGCTGTGCTATAACGTGGTGCCTACGATCCCTGTAAAATATGAGGACGGCACATGGTGGGATTCCGATGAATATGACCAGGGTAACCCGGTCAGAAACATGACTTACAACAAGTTCCCGAAGAAAACCGGACTTATCTATGTTAATGGCAAGGCAAACCTTACTATTATTGAAGGTCTGACCGCAGGAGTTAACTTCTATAAGGAACGTGAATCGCGCGATTACGGAAACTACACAGATTCAAGGACCCGTTACGGAAGAGCCGACAATGGTATTGCATCACGTGAACAGAGAACCTATGACAAACAGCTTCTCGAGACAACCGTTACCTACGGGAAAAAATTCGGAAACCATGATGTAAATCTCCTCGGAGGTTATTCATATGAGGAGAACCATTACCAGCAGGCTTTCGCACAGAACCGCTATTTTGTCACAAACATTTTCGGATTCAATAACCTTGGCGCAGGCGAAAACCTGCTGACAGGTGACGTAACGTCATATGCCGAGATGAGTAAACTGATATCATTCTTCGGAAGGTTGAACTATTCACTTTCCGATAAATATATCCTCTCAGCCGCAATTCGCCGTGACGGTTCATCAAAATTCGGAAAGAACAATAAATGGGGTACCTTCCCTTCAGTTTCTTTCGCATGGAGGATCATTGATGAGAATTTCATGCAGAGTACAAAAGGATGGCTCGATGAATTGAAACTGCGTATCGGCTACGGACAGTCAGGAAACCAGAGCGGTCTCGCTCCATACCAGTCAATGTCGCTATACGGTTCATCGGGGCTGTATTATGATAACGGCAAATGGCACACGGCATATTCCGTCAGCCAGAACCCTAACCCGAACCTTAAGTGGGAAACGACATCAATGTTCAACGTGGGAGTTGACTTCAGCCTGTTCAAAGCAAGGCTGAGCGGTACGATTGAATACTATGACAAGACTACCAAGGACCTGCTTTACAATTATGCAGTTCCGGTACCACCGTACATGTATTCAACAATGGCAGCCAACGTAGGATCCATGAGCAACAAAGGTATTGAAGTTACCCTTACAGGTGATGTCATCAGAAAGACGAACTTCAGGTGGACACTGTCTGTTAACGCAGCACATAACGAGAACAAAATTGTTTCCCTTTCAAATGAAGAATTCACAACTTCTGTTATCAAAACAGGAAGTGCATGGGTAAGAGGTGGTTCAACCAATACCACGCATATTATCCAGGAAGGTTACCAGGTTGGTCAGTTCTTCGGACCGGAATGTCTTGGAATTGATGATGCAGGAAAGTATATTATCAACGACATGGTTGACGGAATACCCGGATTCACAGTTGGTGACTATACATATATTGGTAAGGCACAGCCTTTACTGACTTATGGTATCAGCAACAACCTGACATACAAAAACTGGGATCTGAATTTCTTTATCCGCGGCGTTTATGGCAACGATGTACTTAACTTCTCAAAAATGTCATATGCCAACCTTCAGTGGCTCCCAGGTGCAAATGCACTGTATGCAGGACTGACACTCGGTCTGAAACAGAGCCCGTTCTATAACAGCTATTACATAGAAAAAGGGTCTTTTGCAAGACTTGACAATATGACGCTGTCATATTCAATTTTGCCGAAGGATATGCTGGGAATCAGCAGGATAAGATTATATGCTACAACTCATAATTTGTTCACGATAACAAAATATCAGGGAGTTGACCCTGAGGTGTCAATGAGCGGACTTGATCCAGGTATTGAAGGGAGGGAATATTACCCGAAATCAAGGACTTTCCTGTTGGGCATAAATGTGACTTTTTAACTTTAAAATTGAATGATTATGAAAAAGTTAACACTATACTTTGCATTATTGATGCTCATTGGATTAATGACAGTAAGATGTACGAATCTTGATGAGGAGGTATATACCCAGATACCTATGGATACTTATGGAACTACTGAAGCAGAGATCAACTCGCTTATAGCTCCGATCTACACGCGTCTGAGAGATTTCAACTGCGTGGGAAGCCCTGCTCCGAAGGAAAACTGTACCGACATGTCGGTCACGCCAACAAGAAGAGGCGGTGACTGGTGGGATGGCGGAGCTTACAAGGAGATGACTCAGGGAAAATGGAGGCCTCAAACTAGTGCTGCCATCAGAATTTACAACGACAGTTATTCACGAATAACCAACTTTAACCAGATCATTTACCTCATCAACAACAGCCAGGCAATAAGCGATAAGGAGCCTTATCTCTGTCAGGTAAGAGCTGCAAGGGCAATGAGGTATATTGAACTGATCGACTGTTATGGCAACGTTCCTCTTGTAACTGACTTTACCGATCTCAGCAAACCTGTTACAAAATCAAGGGCAGAAGTTTACAACTGGGTTCTGTCGGAGCTTAACGACATCAAGGATAAGATACGTTCTGATGTTACTGCATCAAGCTATGGTAAGTTCACTAAAGGAGCAGTATATTTTATGCTTGCTAAAATGTATCTTAACGCTGAAGTTTGGAATCCGGCCGGTGGTCCTAAATGGCAGGAATGCATAGATGCATGCAATGTAATTATGTCGCTTCCCTACAAGCTCGAAACAAACTGGAAAGACCAATTCAGCGCCAATAACGAGAATTCAAAAGAAGCTATCCTGGTCGCTGTAAACAGTATTACCAGTTCCTTCCCTGCCCGTGGCTACACCCTTCATTATCTCGATCCTATAGCTCTTGGACTTCCGGGCAGTGCCAACAACGGAATATGTGCAATGCCTGATTATGTCAAATCATTTGATCCTGATGACAAGCGATATCTTGGAAGCTTCCTGATCGGCCCGATGATAAATCCGTCAACCGGACAGGTAATTATAACTGCTCACGGACGTCCTTTGATTCATACAGTAGATGTAACCATCAAATATGCTGTTGATGCTGACGGATGGGGTCAGGTTGAACAGGAAGACGGAGCGCGCTGCAACAAGTGGGAGTACAAAAAAGGTGCCACTGCTATGGAAAACGACTGTGCCATTTACAGGCTTGCAGATGTTTACCTCATGAAAGCCGAATGCCTGGTCAGGCTGGGCCAGGATAATGAAGAAGCAACAAGGCTTGTCAATGAGCTCAGGAAAAGAGCTTTCGATGATCCTGCCAAGCTAAAGACCAGTGTTACCCTTAATGATATCTACCTGGAACGCAGGTTTGAACTCGCCTGGGAAAACTGGGGCAGACAGGACATGATCAGATTCGGAACATTCCTTAATGCTATTCCCGGCTGGAGACCAAACCCACTTCCGGAATATCGTTTGCTCTTCCCCATTCCGCAGACAGCAATTGATGCAAACCCGAATTTGCAGCAGAACCCTGGTTATTAAAAAAAGTTAAAACTATGTGAGCATAGTCTAACCAGCAAAATTCTGATTAAATTTGAGAGGGTGTTTTGAGACTGGATAAAAATAATCCGTCACTCAAATCACCCTCTCAATTCTTTAAATAAATGATTATCAACTGATCTGACAGTTACGCTTAGTATCAATATTCATTCTTAAAAATTTTAACAACATGAAAAAACTTCTGATTTTTGCCTTACTTCTTCTTCCGGTAATGGCCCTTACGGCCCAGGAAAGGCAGCGTCCGGCCCAGCCGCGCCAGCCAGGACAAGCTCCTGCACAAATGGGTCAGCCCGGCCAGACTGCCGAACCTCAGCAATACCCGGCACGAATGACTCCTCAGATGACCGAATTTTTCGATCCGCCGGTAAAGGTTATTCAGCCACCGGCCCAGGTCGGAATGCCTCCTTCAGATGCCATAATCCTTTTTGACGGCTCGGACGTTAACAAGGAATGGGAAGACAGCAGGGGAAATCCTACAAAATGGATTGTTCAGGATGGTTCACTGGTTTGTGTCAAGGGATCGGGGGTAATCCAGACAAAGAGAAAATTCAACGACTTCCAGCTTCACATCGAATGGAAGGCCCCGGAAAATGTTATAGGAAGCGGACAGGGCAGGGGTAACAGTGGCGTCTATCTCCAGAGCCTTTATGAAGTTCAGGTGCTTGACAGCTATGACAATCCTACCTATAAGCAGGGACAGGCAGGCGCTCTTTACAAGCAGTACGCACCCCTTGTAAACGTTTGCAGGAAACCCGGTGAATGGCAGTCATATGACATTATTTATACAGCACCGCGTTTCGGGAATGACAGCACATCATATTTCACGCCTCCAAGAGTTACAGTACTCCAGAACGGAGTTCTGATCCAGAACAATGTAAGTCTGAGAGGACCAACTTTGTATGTAGGAATACCTGAATATTCTATTAAAAAACATGGCGCAATGCCGCTTGTGCTTCAGGACCACGGAAATCCTGTTGCTTTCAGAAATATCTGGATAAGAGAACTGTAGAATGATTGATGCATGTTAAAGGATGCATGTTGCAGGATGCATGTTGAAGGTTGAGCCATGATGGTTAAAAATCAAATTTCAAATACTGACAACATGCATTCAGTATCTTAATCAATTATTAGTTGCATTCATCCGGAATTTATTATTTTTACAAATAAATCCAATCTTTACAATAAACTTAAAATACCTGACAATGAAAGAGAATTCCAACAAGATCACACGCCGCAACTTTATCGGAACAACCGGAGCGGTAGCTGCCGGACTTACAATTGTTCCCAACCAGGTTGTCAGCGGATTGGGCCACAAGGCTCCAAGCGACAAGCTTAATATTGCTGTCGTCGGTATCGGAGGTATGGGTAATTCAAACCTTAAAGCCGTTTCCCCGACAGAAAATATCGTAGCACTTTGCGATGTCGACTGGGGTTATGCAAAGAAAGTTTTTGAAGCCAATCCTAATGCAAAACGTTACTGGGACTGGAGAAAAATGTATGATGAGATGGGTAAATCAATTGATGCAGTTATTGTTGCAACAGCTGACCATACTCATGCAATCATTGCAGCCACCGGTATTACCCTTGGAAAGCATGTTTATGTACAGAAACCTCTAACACATTCAGTATATGAATCAAGGCTTCTGACTAAACTTGCCGCAAAATACAAGGTCGCAACCCAGATGGGTAACCAGGGTTCATCAGGTGAAGGTGTTAACCTGACGGTAGAGTGGCTTAACAACGGAGAAATCGGTGATGTTAAACTCGTTGAAGCTTTCACCGACAGGCCAATATGGCCGCAGGGACTTAACGTTCCAAAGGGTGAATGGGTTCCTGATACACTTAACTGGGATCTGTTCATCGGCCCTGCCAAAATGCGTCCCTACAACAGCCTTTATACACCATGGAACTGGCGTGGCTGGTGGGATTTTGGAACAGGCGCTCTTGGAGACATGGCTTGCCATATCCTGCATCCTGTATTCAAAGGCCTTAAGCTTCAGTACCAGATCAAAGCTCAGGGCAACTCAACACTGCTGCTTACTGACTGCGCACCAAATGCCCAGATGGTAAAACTTACATATCCTGCAAGAGTTGCTCCGAAAGGATCAAAAGTAAAATATCCTGAAGTTGAAGTGTTATGGTATGATGGTGGTCTTCAGCCAATGAAACCAGCCGGATGGCCGGCAGGTAAGAACATGAACAATGCCGGTGGTGGAGTTATCTTCCATGGTACAAAAGACAAACTCATCTGCGGTTGCTACGGCAGGGATCCCTGGCTGCTTTCAGGACGCGTTCCTACTGCTCCCAAGACTGAACGCAGACTGCCTGATGGAGTAAGCCATGAAATGGACTGGGTACGTGCTTGCAAGGAAAGCCCGGAAACAAGAGTCAAGACAAAATCAGACTTCTCAGAAGCAGGTCCTTTCAACGAAATGGTTGTTATGGGTGTTCTTGCCGTTCGTCTCCAGGGTCTTAACAAAGAACTCGAATGGAACGGTGAAAAAATGGAATTCACCAATATTTCAGCCGATGACAAGGTTCGTCTGACAATTTCCGATAACTTCACAATCATTGACGGCGATCCGAAGTTCGACAGGCCGAATATCACAATCAATGCACGTGAATTTGCAAGCGAAATGATCAAGCACAATTACCGTGCTCCATGGTCATTGCCCGAGATGCCTGCATAGTGTCAGAAAGATCGACAATGCCCGAGTATTAACATAAACAATGATTAATATGGAACCCGCATTTAATGCATACACAAACACGTATAAATTTAATTTGCGGGTTCCATCATTCCATTAAAATCAAAATTATATTATGATGAAATTATTCAACATTCTTTTATCATGTGTTCTGGTCGCCGGACTTACAACATCATGTGGTTCAAAAGGCAAAAAGGCCGGACAGGAAGCTGCAAAAGCCGAACAGGCCGCTCCTGCCGCTGATGAAGGCTGGACAGTGCTTTTTGATGGCACTTCAACTGCCGGCTGGCGCGGTTATAATAAACCGGCATTTCCTGCACAAGGCTGGGAAATAGTTGATGGTACGCTTCACTGCATTGGTTCAGGTGCCGGTGAAGCCGGTGGCGCAGGTGGCGATATTATCTATGACAAGAAGTTCAGTAATTTTGAACTGTCTCTTGAATGGAAAATATCCCCCGGAGGAAACAGCGGTATTTTTATCCTCGGACAGGAAATTCCGGGTACTCCTATCTATGAATCCGCACCTGAGATGCAGATCCTCGACAACGAAAGGCATCCCGACGCCAAACTTGGCACCAATGGAAACCGTATGGCAGGATCGCTTTATGACCTTATTCCTGCCAATCCGCAGAATACAAAACCTGCGGGTGAATGGAACCAGGTCGGCATTATCTGCTACCAGGGAACAGTGGTGTTCAAACAGAACGGAGCAAATGTTGTTGAGTTCCATCTATGGACAGATGCATGGAAACAGATGGTTGCAAATTCGAAATTCAAAGACTGGCCAATGTTCGTTAATCCTGCCAAAGAAGGCTATATCGGCCTTCAGGACCATGGTAACGATGTATGGTTCAGGAATATCAAGATCAAGGAAATGTAATATTTCCCATCTGTTAAATAATTAACAAAGAGACGTCCGGTCAGGACGTCTCTTGTTTTTTTATAATTCAATATTGGTGCTCTGGACTGAACCTTTCAATCCTATCTCTTCTGCCACTTCGCGCATGCCCATTATGCAGTCGGATATAAGCTCATCAATGGTTACACCAAGCATGGCAGCTCCCTTTTCTATTACCGATCTGTCGACACCGGCTGCAAAACGCTTGTCGTTCCACTTTTTCTTAACAGATTTTGGCTCCATGTCGAGGACGCTCCTTGTAGGCCTTACCAAAGCACTGGTAGCCACAAGCCCGGTCAGCTCATCGATTGCATAAATAGTCTTTTCAAGCCTTGTTTCCGGTTTCACATCCGACGCCAGCTCCCATCCGTGTGACAAAACTGCCCTGATATATTCTTCAGGCCAGTTGTTCTCCCGGAGTATCTTCTCTGTCATCCTGCAATGCTGTTCCGGATACATTTCATAATCAAGGTCATGTATAAGGCCTATGATTCCCCATTTCTCCTCATCCTCACCGGCTTTCCGTGCCATATAACGCATGACTCCTTCAACGGCCAGCGCGTGTTTTGTAAGGCTTTCCGAATTGTTATACTTTCTGAACAGGGCGAAAGCCTGCTCCCGGGTTGGTATATAATTGCTCATATATAAATTAATTGGATTGACAAAAATAAAGGATGGGAATAATGTTTCAAAACTGTCACCGCTTTAACTTAATCAGAGGCATTGCCTTTGAAAAACCGGTGCCGGTGATCTGAAGAACATACATCGACGGACTAATATTACTGGTATTGATAGTAATCTGGTTTTCACCTTCCGCAAGTTCACGCTCTTCAACAAAAACCTCTTTGCCGGCAAGATTTGTAAGGCTGATCCTTGCTCTTCTGAATATCCTCGAGTTTACTGACACATTTAAGTGTTCAGCAAAGGGATTTGGGAAAACAGTCAGAGATTCTTCTATTTCAGCATTAACAACCTTTATTTTCAGCGTGTCATTAAGCATATAGTCATCTTCATTTTCATATCCGAATACGGAAATCTCATAAATACCACCCAGATCCATATCCGCCTTTCTGTCAAAAACAACTGTGACCGAGTCCTGGTAAGGAGCTATCTTGTTTTTAAAGCTTTGTATTACAGGATATTTATTGTTAATTGAATATGCCAGTTTAAATCCGTTAAGCGTATCGGTTCCAACATTGAGTACTTTCACCGACACGGCTTCCTGCCCATAAATCTCCTTTTGAACAGGAGTGATAATCCGTGCTACCTCCAGATCCTTCTGGATATAGTTAACCCGGGCGGATCCTGAGAAATCGATCAGGTCGATCCATGCTGCATCAGCTCCCTGCGATACCGAATTATCCTTTTTATAGATCCATTCCATCTTATTATAGCCTGCCGGGACCGGAACCGACTGTCTTATCCAGTTAGTCTCACCGGATCTCCTTACAATTTCTGATCCGTTCAGGTTAAACTGGAAATAGTCGTATGTAAGCTCAGAAGAAACTTTGAAATAGAAACGCAATGTGTCAGGTTCAGGGAAAAATGTTCTCAGTATGAGCACTGAGCTCGAATTATGTGATATATTTCCGGACCTGGCGGAAAAAACTCCGTCAAATGTATTGGCAGTGGAGATCACCCATGGCTTTGCACTCAGGTTGATCCATGGAAATACTTCAAAGGAGGCAGATTCAAAGCTTTCCCTGATCCGTCCTACTCTGAACTGGAAATTCTTGTCAACAATGTAAGGGTTACAGTCAAGTCGGGTGAGCAATGATAAATAATCACCATGCTGTGCGGTTTGTGAGAGTTTAACTGCAACCGGAATAGTAGTGATTTCACCGAACTGAAGAACACCTGATTTGACATCTGAGTCAATTATTTCAAGCTTGGGATCAAGGCTGGATACAGTTATCCGACCCGATGTATTGCTGCTGCCGTAATTCTTCACCTGGAACACAAGGTCGAATTCCTCCCCGGGATCAGCAACATTATTGTTATTTCCGTTAACTGAATCATCAATGATGCAGTTTATAATTTCGAGTGCAGGAGAATGAACGTTGAAGTCGATCCGGTACTTTTTCTCTGTCTTACTGTCCCTGAGAGTGAGATCGACAGGAATTATTCCCATATCCGGAACATTATCCGCTATTGTGAGACTGAAGTTGTCGCTGAGTGTGATTTCTGACTTTGCAGCAAGAGTGCCTATCAACGCGTTATTTTTGTTTATGGTCACCCATGTTGAGGAAGAAGAAATGGATGCAGACAGATCATTTGCCGGCTTCAATCCGAGGTTGCTGATCTTCACCATTAGATTTACTGTTTCTCCATAATCGGCTTTTTTATTGTTATTGCCAGCTATATCATCTATTCCGGAGCCGGAAAGATTTACATATTCGTCGTTAATATCTGCAAAATGGACTGTCTTTATCAGCGGGATCCTGTTCTGACCTGTAATGACAACAAGGCATGAGTCATTGGAAATTCCGGGCATGTCGAGCACGACTGCACCTGAAGGGCTGGCATGTGTTGCATCCCATAGCTGGCCTGCATGTGAAACTGCCACATATGAAAACGGATCAGCAGTCAGGGAGAGCGATTTTATTCCGTTGGGGAGTGTGTCAGGAATTGTTATGGTAAATGGTTGTGGAATACCAATATATGGTATCAGACTGGGATCGCCAAGTACTGTATATGTCTCCCAGTAATATTTCTTCTTCAGGGAAGATGAAGAACTCACTGCCAGGTTTCCGGCATAATTGACCTGCCCGAGTGAAATATACCAGTCGGATGGTAATTCGTCGTGGGTATGAAATAACCTGTCGTAAGCTCCAAGTCCTGTCAGTGAATATTTCGGGTCGGGGTCCGGAGTTCCGGGACCAACAGCCCATATAAAATCCTCGTCCCAGTATGAATCGTTTGAACACCCGATAAATCCGATCGCTCCCTTTTCCCTTGACAGCAGCATCTTATTCCCAAAAGAGGTCGTATCATCGAACTGGGCGGTCCTGCACGCATTGCTTATAATGAAGGGATACATATTCTGGTTTTTCAACAGCCTGATATCAGACGATTTGATATCTACGTGCAGCCAGCCGAACTGTGAGCCATGTCCTGTATAGTTAATGAAGGAGAGTCCTTCTGTAATTAGCTTT
>JAAYUS010000024.1 GCA_012517605.1 Bacteroidales bacterium | reverse complement strand
TACCTCGGTACGTGCTGCTGCAAAACCCGTGTCAGTAGGCGTGACACGTTGAAACTTTCCGGTGGTTTCTGCTGATCCCCAGGTCTTTTCATCAAGAATTCCGTCAATGGTAATGGGCTCATCTGTCTTTGAAATATGAATTTTGTACTTTCCGCGGTTAACTCCGCTGTTCTGGCCCGAAATGAAATTCCCGCAGAAAACAATTAAGGCAATTACCGCTAACGTACGATATTTATCCATCACAAAATTTTTTGGTGAAGATAGAAAATTGAATTTTGAAATTATTGCCATACTTTTATGGGTGATCCATAATTGCCGGATCACATGTTGTTTTTAATATTTTTTAACAGAATGGTAATAGATATTTCGAATGATTCTGCCAGCTCCGGCAGAAAAGCTGCAGGCCTTATCGCAGGTGTTCTCAATAAAGTCATTGAATCGTCGGGTGAAGCAAGAATTGTCGTTTCGACAGGGAGTTCCCAGTTTGACATGTTTCAGGCCCTCGTCAGGGAGAATATCGACTGGAGAAAGGTGGAGGTATTTCACCTTGATGAGTACATAGGGTTACCGGTAACCCATAATGCCAGTTTCAGAAAATATCTTCTTGAAAGATTCATAAATCTGGTTCCCGCAAGTAAATTTCATAGTGTCGACGTTGAGGGCGATATTGACAACCGGATCAAGATGCTTTCCTCAGAGATTAGAAAAAAGCCTGTCGATCTGGGCATTATAGGTATTGGTGTAAACGGGCATATTGCTTTCAACGATCCCCCTGCTGATTTTCAGACAAAGGATGCATACATAGTTGTAAAACTTGATGAACAGTGCAGGAAGCAACAGGTCGACGAAGGATGGTTCGGTTCAGTGGCCGAGGTGCCGGTAAATGCTGTTTCAATGAGTGTATGGCAGATCATGCAGTGCAGAAAGATAATTTCTGTTGTTCCGCATAAGGTTAAGGCTCACGCGGTTTATAAAACCCTTACCACTGGCCTGACCCCTGATGTCCCCGCAACTATGCTGAAAATGCATCCCGACTGGCATCTCTTCCTGGATTTGAATTCAGCTTCGGAAATTGTACATCTTTGAATCATTAAAAATTAGAAAATGAATGATATAAGTGAAATAAATGCAGTCAGCTATTCAACAGGAAAACCTGTCAGGATAAGAATATCGGGAGGCTTTATCAGGGATATTATGGAAACGGGCCATACCGAAGGAGACCCTGACCTGTTAGTTGCTCCTGGCCTCTTCGACAATCAGGTCAATGGCTTCAGGGGGGCTGACTTTTCTGATACTGACCTCAAGATACACGAAATGAGACAGGCTGTGGATGCCCTTAACGCGGAAGGCGTAACCTCGTTCTTTCCGACAGTGCTAACAAACAGCCATGAAAATCTCCTCAGGATTTTCAAGAATCTTTCCAATTCTCTTAGCGATGAAAGGGTAAAGGATTCCATACCCGGCTTTCATCTTGAAGGCCCCTACATCTCCCCGGAAAGCGGTTACTATGGTTGTCATCCTGCCGGTTTTATAAGAAAACCATCATGGGATGAGTTTGCTATGTATCAGGAAGCTGCAGAAGGAAAGATAAGGGAGGTAACAATAAGTCCTGAAACTGATGAGAGCTTTGAATTCATAAAAAAGTGTACTTCTGAAGGAGTCGTAGTCGCAATTGGACACACAAATGCTTCGACCGACCAGATTAATAAGGCTGTGGATAACGGAGCCAGGCTTTCAACCCACCTCGGGAACGGATGCGCAAATATGATTCACAGGCACAATAACCCGTTGTGGCCCCAACTGGCAAATGATCTTCTGATAACGACATTTATTGCCGATGGTCATCATCTTACTCCTGAAGAGATAAGGGTTTTCTACAGGGTTAAAGGACCCGCGAAGCTTATTCTTACATCCGACATTACACATCTCTCGGGTCTGAAACCCGGAAATTATATGTTTTTTGGCAGCAGGATCGTTATGACAGATGACGGTCTGATAAAAAATCCGGTCCTTGACTGTCTGGCAGGTGCTTCGCTTCCCCTCAGGACAGGAATAGGCAATGTCATGAAATTCACGGGGTGTCCGCCCGGAGAAGCCTTCAACATGGCCTCGGCAAATGTGGCTGAAGCCTTCGGGATTACCGACAGGGGAACTCTTGAACCGGGACGGCGGGCCGATCTTGTTCTTTTTGAAAGAAACGGATATGAGATTGTTATAAAACAGGTTTTTGTAAAAGGCAGAAGGGTTCTCTGATGCTTTATTAACCAAAAAGTTTAATTCGACATGACCACACTCGATTATATTGTACTTATAGGATACTTTGTCCTGATAACATCATTTGGAATCTGGATCTCCCGGAAGATAAAGACAAGCGACAGTTATTTCAGAGGCGGGCGCAAATTCAAATGGTATATAATGATAGGCCAGGCATTTGGTGTAGGGACACATGCTGAGATGCCCGTGGCCCAGACCGGGGCAACATTCAGCAGCGGATTTGCAACAATCTGGTACCAGTGGAAGAATATGCTCATTACACCTTTTTATTGGCTTATAGCTCCGTTTTACAGGAGAAGCGAGCGTACAACAGTCGGCGAGATTGTTGAAGACAGATATGGAAGCACCATGGGAATGATCTATTCGGTTTTTGCCATCGCCTTTTTCGTTTTCAACATGGGCGTCATGCTTCAGGGCGCTGCAAAAGTGATCTCTGTCGCCACAGGCAATCTTGTATCCCCGAATATGGTGGTTATGGGTATGACGATCGCTTTTATACTTTACAGTTTTCTCGGCGGACTTATTGCATCAGCCTATACAGATTTTATCCAGTCGTTCCTGATAATAACCCTGTCAATAATGCTTATACCGTTGGGACTAAAGGAAATAGGCGGATTTGGCTATATGAAAACAGTTCTTCCGGGCAATTTCTTTGACCTTTTCAACAGTGCAAGCGGAATCGACGGGTTTACAATTGCCATGCTTGCCGTGAACGGGATAGTCGGGATCACGGCACAGCCCCACATGATATCTATGTGTGCGACGGGAAACACTGAAAGGGCCGGCAGGATAGGGCAGACTTTCGGTTCAATGGTAAAGCGGCTTGTTACCATAGGATGGGCGCTGACTGGCCTTGTCGTTGCTGCCCTTGTTGTCAAGAAGAATGCGGTATTAAATGATCCGGAAATGGCATTCGGCTATGCATGCGGTGAACTGCTCGTTCCCGGTCTGGTTGGGCTGATGCTTTCCGCCATCGTTGCTGCAAACATGTCGGCCTGCTCAAACTTCATGGTTAATACCGGTGCATTGTTTACAAGAAACTTCTATAAAAAATATATCAACCCTGATGCTACCGACAGGACTCTTTTATGGATGGGACGTTATTCCGGACTGTGTCTTGCAATATTGGGTGTTCTTTTTGCCCTCAGCATCAAAAACGTTCTTCATGGGTTCCTGTTCACAGAAACCCTGGCTGCTTTCATGGGCATAATGTTCCTCGGCGGACTGATATGGAAAAGGGCTAACAGGTTTGGGGCAGGCGCTGCCGTGCTTGTTTCTGTGTCGGTTTATTACATTGTTAATTTCTTAACAACAGGAAAGCTGATGCTGGTCTATACATGGAAACCAGGGCCCTTTGGCATAGCCATGCTTTCCGGGTTTTTTACATTCTGGCTTGTCAGTATTCTGACCAGGCCTGAGGACAAGCAGCACATCGAAGCATTTTTTGACAATATGAGAAGGAAATCGGATGCCAAAGAACCCGGACCAGACGGCAGGAAACCATTAGCCAGCCTTACAGGTGATGATCTCCTGCTTCTCGATATTCCGGGCTACAGGAATAAAGAACGTCGCAGGGATTTCTTCAGGCGATATCGCGAAGATCTTGCCGGTTTTGCCCTTAGCTGGCTTGTTGTCGGATTGCTTATACTTATTGCATGGGGAATTCTGCAGATATAAGTTATGAACTTTTATTATCTTTGAATTATCAAATCAGTTTAATAGTTATAAAATTCTTAATTCTCGAAAAGATGGGAAACTTTGGAGCTACCGAAATCATTCTTATAATTCTTGTTATTGTTCTTCTTTTTGGCGGACGCAAAATCCCTGAACTTATGAAGGGAATTGGACAGGGCATGAAGGAATTCAAGAAAGCCTCGAAGGTCGATGATGAACCAACGAAGATCAAATCAGAATCGAAGGAAGAAACAAAACAGGAATAATCATTATACCTGTCATCAGTCAAATCATCCTTAAAATGAGTCGGTCGTAAGGTATTTTGGCGCCCTGCGGTGTTTTGTCCCCTGTTCGTAGCTGTATGCTATTTCAAGCAGCAAGGATTCACTCCATGCCTTTCCGAAAAATGTGATCCCGACGGGAAGTTCATCTATGAATCCCATTGGAACAGTTATGGCCGGGTATCCTGAAATGGCTGCAAGTGATGAGCTGCCTCCCACAAAGTGATCACCAAGAATCAGATCTGTTTTCCACGCAGGTGATCCTGTTGGTGCTATAAGTGCATCAAGCTTTCCGGAATCCATAATTTTGTCAATTCCGTTCTCCCGCGTAGCACTCAGCATTTTTTTGAGCGCCTGCCTGTATTCGGGTGAATTGAGATCGCCTTTCTTATCAGCCATTTCAAGTATTTTCTGGTCGAAGAATCTGAGTTCGACAGGATCTTTTTTGTTGAATTCAATAAGTTCCGTCAGGTTTTTTACGGGAGCATTTTCCCCAAGACCGCTGAAATACTTGTTCAGTCCGTCCTTGAATTCGTACAGAAGAACCTGAAATGAGGCATCATCATATTCTGAACCCCTGGGTTGTTCAACTTCGATTATTTCAGCTCCCTGTTCCTTCATGAAGGCAACTGCTTTTTCCATCAGTGTGTCTACCCTGTCTGAAAATCCTCCTGACGACTTCAGGAAACCTATTCTTTTCCCCATAAGACCGTCTTTCCTTAAAAACTGCCTGTAGTCTTTATAAGACCGCCCGGCCGATTCAAGCGTCTTTGTATCAGATGAATCAATGCCTGTAAGGGTTCCGAGACACGTTGCGACATCTTCAACAGTCCTGCCCATAGGTCCGGGAGTATCCTGTGAAAATGATATCGGGATAATTCCTGTCCTGCTTATGAGGCCCACTGTGGGTTTCAATCCCACTATCCCGTTGTTGTTTGATGGACAAACAATTGAGCCGTTTGTTTCAGTTCCGATTGCAACCATGCAGAGGTTAGCCGAAACACTCACGCCTGATCCGGAACTTGAACCGCAGGGATTGCGGTCAAGTACATATGGATTTTTTGTCTGACCTCCGACGCCGCTCCATCCGCTTGTTGATGCCATGCCCCTGAAATTGGCCCATTCACTGAGATTCGATTTGGCTATTATTACGGCTCCTGCTTCCCTCAGCTTCCTGGCTACCTGACTATCGGAAGCAGGATACGAATTCCTCAGGACTGTTGCTCCGGCTGTGTTCGGCATTTTATCATGGGTGTCAATATTGTCTTTAATCACCACCGGAACACCGAACAGAGGTAACATGGATCTTTCCTCTGCGTTCATACTGTCGAGCTTTTCTGCAATAGCCATTGCATCCGGATTAATGATAATAATGGAATTGAGGGCAGGTCCATTATTGTCAATTTCCTCTATTCTTCCCAGATATGCAGAAACAACATCGGCAACCTTGTATTTTCCTTCGGTATAACCCTGACGGAGCTCAGCAATCGTAATCTCTTCAAGCCATGAGGTATCCTGAATGCCTGGTTTGCCTTTTACGGATTCCTTCTGCCGGTTGCATGATATTGCAGCCAGAATAACTATCGAAAAAATAACGGAGTAAATGGCACGCTTCTTCATGAATTCTCTTTTTATATTAATTCATTTCATGTAAAAGTAACAGTTCAGTGAAATATTGCAAATACAATATCAATGGAATTTGTAAGATAAATTGAATATATTTGTTATATTCTGACCAGATCCCTGACTATGAAAAACATTTATCTTCAGATTCCCTCAAACCTGAATGATTTGTCAGAAATTGTCCTTGCGACAGTGACGGGAACACAGGGATCGACTCCTCAGAAACCCGGCAGCTCTGCTCTTTTCAACCGGAATGGCCTTATCGCAGGAACAATAGGCGGAGGTGTTCTTGAAGGTAAGGTACAGGAAATGGCAAGCCGAATAATTGAAACACGAAATCCTGTTCATCATGTTTTTTACCTTGATGCAAGTGCGCCGGGAGGAGAAGATACTTTATGCGGCGGAAGAATCAGCGTCCTGCTGGATCCTGACCTTGCACGGCACAACCATGTTTTCAGGGAAATAAGAACATGCAGTGAAAAAAGAATACCAGGCATCCTTTTAACAAGAGTTGTTAACCATGGATCAGAAGGCATCAGTGTAGAAAGAGAATGGACGACTGATATGGCAGAATATCTCTCCGCCGGATCAGATAATTCGGGTTTCAGGGAAATCAGGCCATTAAAAGCTTCTGATGAGACGGACATGCAGATATTCATGGAACCAGTCATCCCTCTCCCGCGTCTTGTCATTGCCGGAGCAGGACATATTGGAAAGGCTCTTTCGCAGATTGGTAAAATGATCGATTTTGAGGTTACTGTGATTGACGACCGTCCTGAATTTGCAAATTCATCAAATCTGCCGTTTGCCGACAGGATAATTACGGGTCCGGTTGGCAAGTCACTGGAGGAAATTGAAAAAGGCTCCGACACCTATATTGCAATAGCTACACGGGGCCACAGGGACGATGGCGATGCACTTAAGGCCTGTATTGGTTCGGATGCTGCCTATATCGGCATGATTGGCAGCAAAACAAAGGTTGCCCTTATGAAACGCGAATTTTTAGACAAGCGCCTGGCAACCAGTGAGCAGTGGGACAGAATACATGCCCCTATAGGAATTGATATCAGCTCCGTGACAGTTGAAGAAATTGCAGTCAGCATAGCTGCCCAGTTGATCCAGGTAAGGAGCAGAAAGGATTAAATCATCATTAATATACCGTGAACGGTAAATGAACCTATGAACGGCATTTGTGCAATAATTCTTGCCGCAGGAGAATCAAAAAGGATGAATGCCCCCAAGCTCCTTCTCCCTTTCGCCGGAAAGACCATGATAGAGATGGTGATCGGCAATGTGCTTCAGGCAGAAATTGGTTTTACACTTGTTGTGCTCGGATCCTGCAGGAAGGAGATTTCCGAAGCGATAGGTAACCTGCCTGTTGCGACCTGCTATAATGAGAACTATAAGGAAGGAATGCTTTCTTCGGTAAAATGCGGTTTTGAGAATCTTCCGGGTAAATTTGATGCCGTCCTTGTTTATCCTGGAGATCAGCCATTTATCGATCCTGCTGTTACAAAGAAGGTAATTTCTGCTTACCGTGATTCAGAAAAAGGACTGGTAATTCCGGTTTACAATGGAAAAAGAGGTCATCCCTTGCTGATCGACTTCAAATACCGGACCCTGGTAGGCAGAATTCCTGAAAATGAAGGACTGAGATGGCTTGCAGCAACATTCCCGGAGGATGTCCTGGAAGTTGATACATCCTCAGGGGGAATTCTTAAGGATTTTGATACAATTGAAGATTACCTGAACGAAATAAACAAATATCTGTAAAAATGGAACAAAAAATCAGGTTTAAGCTCAACGGCAAAACCACTGAAATTGTTACGGATCCAAATCAGACACTGTTATGGGTCCTCAGAAACCAGCTTGGACTTACGGGAACAAAGTATGGCTGCGGAACAGGTTTCTGCGGCGCCTGTACAGTCCTAATCAACAAGGAGGCAACACGGTCATGCATGCTTCCTGTCAGCGACATTCAGGGAACGGAGGTCATTACAATAGAAGGACTCGCCAGAGGAGGGAAACTTCATCCCCTGCAACAGGCTTTTATTGATCATGATGCTCTTCAGTGCGGTTACTGCACTCCCGGAATGATAATGACTGCAGCAGCTCTGTTGATGAAAAATCCGTCTCTTACTCGTCAGCAGATAATTGAGGGACTCGAGGATAACCTTTGCAGGTGCGGAGCTCATACGAGGATAATCGATGCAGTTGAGACTGCGTCAAAAGAAATGAAAGGAGGGAGGTAATCATGAAAAAGAACGATTTGAAAGTCAATTCAGAAACCACTTCTGAAGCAGGAAACGGGATGAAAAGGAGAAGTTTCCTTAAAATAATCGGCGGAGGTATCATTGTCTTTTTTCAGCCGTGGGGAGAACTCGATATTTTCGGTGCTCAGACACAGAGAAGGACTTTGACACAGGATTACAATGCCTTCCTGCAGATAGCGGAAGACGGGACCGTGAGCTGTTTTACCGGTAAAATTGAAATGGGTCAGGGTGTAATAACCTCGCTTGCCCAGATGATGGCCGATGAACTAAATGTTCCTCTTGAGAAAGTGAAAATGGTTATGGGCGATACTGATCTCTGTCCTTATGATGCCGGTACATGGGGCTCTCAGACTACACAGACATTCGGACCAGCCATGAGGGCCGCCGCCGCGGAAGCGAGAGGCGTTCTTGTTGATCTCGCCGCTGCCAGGCTTGGGGTGCCAGCTTCACAGCTTGAGGTCAGAGATGGCTTTGTTGTAGATTCAAAAAATCCAAAAAGAAGTGTCAGCTATGCTTCTCTGGCAAAAGGTAAAAAGCTTGAGAAATATCTCGATGTCAAACCTGCACCTGAGGATTATACAAAATTCACATATGTCGGAAAACCCCTGAAGCACAGCGATGCCTTGTTGAAAGTCACCGGAAAGGCGAAATATACCGGTGATCTGAAATTGCCAGGAATGTTGTTTGCCAGAATATTAAGGCCACCCTCACACGGTGCCAGGCTTTCAACTGTCGATGTCTCTGAAGCGGAAAAAGTAGTGGGGACCCAGGTCGTCCGCGACGGCGATTTCATTGCTGTTCTGAATGAGAACAAGGACAGGGCTGATGAAGCTATAGTCAAAATAAAAGCTGAATATACCTTCAATGAACTTAAAGTAAATGACAGGAACCTTTACGACAGGATGGTGGGAGCTGATTCGAGAGTTCAGGTTCTTAATGCTGAAGGAGATCTTGATCTGGGCTATCAGCAGTCTGACAAGCTGTTCGAGTCGGAATTCCATGATCCTTATCTTGCCCATGCACCGATAGAGACACATACAGCCCTTGCAAAGCTGGAAGGCGACAAAATGACTGTCTGGGCTTCTACCCAGTCGCCTTTCGGGCTGCAGGATGGAATTGTGCGCGAACTCGGTTATCCTCGGGAAAAAGTACGGGTAATAACTCCGTTTGTCGGAGGCGGATTTGGAGGGAAAGCTGCATATCAGCAGGGAGTTGAGGCAGCCCGTCTGGCAAAATTGACGGGAAAACCCATTATGCTTGTCTGGACCCGCGATGAGGAATTCTTCTATGACACCTTTCACCCGGCTGGAGTTGTCAGGATAAAATCGGGAATTGACAAAAACGGGTTCATAAAACTGTGGGACTACAGTGTCTATTACGGGGGAACACGGGGATCTGATACTATTTACAATGTCCCGAACGCAAAAACCACGAGTTACAGCCAGAACACGGATTCGGTGATGATCCATCCTTTCGGAACCGGCCCATGGCGTGCACCAAACAACAATGCAAATACATTTGCCAGGGAAAGCCAGATAGATATAATGGCTGCCGAAGCTGGAACTGATCCTCTTGAGTTCCGTCTTAAAAACCTGTCGGATGAAAAGATGATAGCATGCTGGAAAGCCGTTGCAGAAAAATTTGGCTATGTTCCTTCAAAAACACCGGGAGGAAGAGGTATAGGAATGGCATGTGGTACCGACGCCGGCACATGGGTGGCAACTATTGTTGAGGTGAATGTTGATAAAACCACGGGAAAGGTCAGGGTGCTCAGGGTAGCCTCCGCCCAGGATATGGGATTATGTGTCAATCCGCAGGGGGCGCTGATACAGATGGAAGGCTGTATTCAGATGGCTCTTGGATATACATTCACTGAGGAGATCCTGTTCGAAGGTGGAAATGTAAAAAACCGGGGTTTTGATGCTTACGAGATCCCGCGCTTTTCCTGGACTCCTAAAATTGATTGTGTAATCCTTGACAGGCTTAACATGCCTCCCAAAGGAGGAGGGGAACCAGCCATTATCACAGTCGGAGCTGCTGTGGCAAATGCCATCTTTGATGCGACAGGTGCAAGGCTGTACAGGATGCCAATGACTCCGGCAAGAGTCCTTGAAGCGATAAAGAAAGTTTAGTAAATAAACAGGAACAATAACGGTAATATTATCCCGGTTGCGGTGAGGATTGCACCCCTCCGGGTAATCCCGTTCCTCCCTTTGACGAGGAACAAACCTGTTATTGTGACAGTTATCAGGGCAATGCAAAAAATATCGCTGAAATATTTCCACCATTTCCCGGGATTATAATGTAAAAAATTCAGCTCATAGAACAGGGGACGTTTGCTGATCTTTTCAATCGTCCCCTGTCCTGTCTTTGTATTTATACGCACTGATCCGCCCTCAATGAACAATGTTAGTACATTGCCTGCGGGGAAATAATAAGTTTTCAGTTCATGCGAACCAGGGACTTTTTTAAGGAGTTCCTCTGCAGTATCTTTATTGAGATTTTCCCTCGAAATATTTATATCTGTCTGAAAGGTTGTGCTCTCAATAATATAATTTGGATTCCAGTCATTTTTATGGTTGAGGGCAATGCCAGAAACGGCATAAATGATTGTGAGGCCTGCAATAAGGTATCCTACATCGCGATGGGTGACTCTGTTGAATCTGGATATATTCATAAAAGAAAGGTGCCTTATTGAGGCACCTCCGTATTAGATTAATAAGAAGATTTTACTTAATAACGGAATGTTTCTCATAAACCATCATAAGGTCAGTCAGTGCTACCTGGGACGACAATGCTTTTGCTGTTTCGCAGGTGTCTGCTCCCGGGGCTTCTGACATACCGGCATTCTTCATTCCTTCGCCTTCCGGCATCGTACCTGCTGCAACCTGCGTAAGCGTGCCTTCAACAACTACTTCGCTTCCAAGAAGTTCCATCGGGAATTTTGGCATTTCCTCACCAGCCTGAACATAAAGCATAACGTCCGGATTATCACCCGTGATAAAGAGCTTCTTTCCGCTATGCGTGCATACATGTACAACTTTCCCTTCAACGCTTATCTTTTTACCTACGTATACCGAAGGATTATCAACCAACGATGCAAATTCAACATTAACGGCATCTTCTGTTTTCGCGGCATTGGATGAAACATCTTTCTTGCCTGTGTTTCCGCACGACGAAATAAGCGCACCGATGAAAAGCAGAGAAAAGATCTTCTTAATCATATCATCAATAATTGGTTAGTGAATTTAAAGCTCCGCAATATAGTAAAAGAACTTTAAATCATCAAACTGAATTGAAACCTCTTATTATAAATTTCTTAAAGTTCCCAGCCCGGCCTGTACTCCCGTGTAAGGTATTTTTCAGCTTCAGGCAGGTTGGTGATTTTCATGCCGGCGGAATCATATTCAACCTTTTTTCCAGCACGCAGTGCAACAGCGCCAAGATTTATTGTTTCGGTTACCGGACCTGCAAGAAGGAAGCTGCCGGGCGTCTGGGTTTTGTTCCTGAATGCCTCGATCCAGACTTCATCACCCCTGTAACCCTCTGTTTTACTGACATCTTCCGTTTTGATAAAGCTCATTTTTGATTCCGGAACAAGAACAGGATTTTCGCCCCTGAATCCGGCAATTATTTTGCCCTTGTCGCCGACGAACATCATGCCTTCGCGCGGAAGTGTTTTGTTGACTGCCCTGAGTTCATCAGGTACAAACGGCTTAATTCCACCGTCATACCAGAAGAGCTCGAAAGGAGGAAGCTCGGGCTGGGCCGGGAATTGGAACCTTATCATACAGGATAAAGGAAATGAGACATTATTCTCGACACCTACGGATACATTATCCCTTAGTGTGCATGTCGTCGTTGCATTTGACTCGGCGCTGATGGCGGGTTTTGTGATATTGAAAGCCAGGAACAGCGGGAAGAGGCTGTAATGACCCATATCGGCAATGCTGCCACCTCCGAAATCGTACCAGCCGCGGAATACGGCATGGGTGAAATGAGGATGATAAGGCCTGTCAGGTACAGGGCCGAGCCAGAGAGTCCAGTCAAAGCCCTTTGGAACCGGCGGACGGTCTGCAGGGATTTCCTGCCACTGCGGCCACATCGGCCTGTTCGACCAGTTATGAATTTCCTTAAGGGTGCCGATGAATCCTGCATTTATCCAGCTCTTTGCAAGGTCATACCCGGGTCTTTTGCTCCACGCCAGCAGATGAGTGCTCAATCCTGTATTTCTTGCAGTCTCTATTACCAGTTTGCCTTCATAGATCCTGTTCGCTATTGGTTTATGGGTGACAACATGTTTCCCTTTTTTCATTGAGGCAATGGCAACAGTTGCATGAAGGTGATCAGGGGTCATTATTTTGATGGCATCAATTCCCGTCTCTTTTTCCAGAAGTTCACGGAAATCAATATAGGAGGTGCATCCTTTGTAGCCGGTTACATCCTTCGACTTTGCATAGTATTTATTTACAAATTCCTGCCCGATATCCCTTCCTCCGGGGATGCCTTTTATCTTCTCACCCCAGGTGTTGTCCTGAAGGGCTCTCCTGATAGTGTTCCTTACATCATTTGCCGACCAGTCGACATAATCGGTGGTGAATTTGTTAGGATCGCATACTGATACAATCTGAAGGGCGGGATTGGCTAAAAGCGTTGCCATTTCCCTTAATCCCTGTGTTCCGCATCCGATATATCCCAGCGTTAGTTTATCGTTCGGAGCAACGTAACCAGGTCCGCCAAGAACCTGCCGCGGTACAATTGTCAATGCCAGTCCGGCCGATGCGGCCGAACCAAGGAATGTGCGCCTGTTGATTTTATTTGCTGCCATTTTGAGAAATATTAAAATGTTTGAGAACTGAATGGGTTATCCGCCTTCATCATTGTTAAAACTTTAACAATAAGGATAAGAATAAAATTAGGAATAAAAATACCTTAAAAACAATTTCCGGTATGGAATATTTGGATAATAATGAGTGTCTATTATAATAAACCAATAAAATTTTATTGAACATGAAAAAAAGTATTACAATGAAGGTGGTCTCCCTTGCGGTTATCGCGGCTTTTCTGTGTATGCCCCTTACAATCAGCGCACAGGGCTCCAAACCTAATTTCTCAGGAAAATGGGTTTTCAATGAAAGCAAAAGCAACCTCGGAGACCAGTCTCAGGGAGGCTTCAGAATGGGCGGCGGTAATTTTACTGCCACACAGGACGCAAACAACCTTACCGTTGAAAGCACCCGTACCACACAGGATGGTCAGACTATGACCACCACCAGCAAATATACCCTCGATGGCAAGGTAAGCGTAAATACAACAGGAAGAGGCGAAAGCAAATCAACAGCCACCTGGTCGGCCGACGGCAAATCTCTTACAATTGTCACAACCAGGACTTTTGAACGTGATGGTCAGTCAATGGAAATGAAAACAACTGAAGTATGGAGCCTGACCAGCCCGACAGTACTCTCAATTGTCCGTACAATGAATACTCCAAATGGCGAACGCAAAACAACTTCAGTTTACGACAAACAATAACTGAAATAGTTTTACCCTGTTTCAGGGGCTGTATCAAAAAATCCTTCTTAACCGCAAAGCCCGCGAAGGCTTACCGCAGTGGACGAAAAGTGATCTATTTTAAAATTTCTCTTTCCGGACTTTGCGAAGACTTTGAGAATTTTGCGGTTTCAGGATTTCATATTTTGATACAGCCTCTTTTTTTGTATATTAGCTTCTGATGTTATTGCTCCGGTCACTTAAACCTCAAAAATCTGCAAAAATGAAAAAACAAAGGTATATCCTTCAAACTCTCCTGATTTTTCCTGCCTTGTCCTTTTTACTTTCCTGCAGCATAAATCAGAAACAAAGCGATGTTCAGTTTGACCTGAAAGAGATTTCCGGGCGAAATCCTGAAATCACAAGGCTTACTGATGGAAAAGGGTTTGACGGACCGGTGCTTCAGGTGATACCATCAGGGGAAAAGACATCTGTGACAGTATGGGAGAAAGGCGATAAAGGCAGCTGGGCCGATGCAGGATATTTTGTTTTCGAAATCTATGGTGATAACGATTACAGCGGGGTGATTACACTTGAACTTTTCAAAAAGAACACCCAAAGGCAGGAAAAAGTGGTCCTTCAGAGCGGTGAGCCTGCAAAAAGCGGAGACGAAACACCCTGGATCACATGTCTGCTCGGAATAAATCCGGCATTGCCGACTAAAGTTGTTTTCCCGCTGAAATATCTCGATGTTCAGGAAATATTCCTTCCAAGATCGCCGAGGCAGCTTAAAGGTACAATTTCAGGCAACCGTCTCGATCCGTCCGACATAGAAAAAGTCAGCCTGAGATTCGGTCCATACAGTAAACCATACTTTACCCCTGTATTTGAGATCGCTTCAGTGCAACTTGCAGACTCCCTTCCTGAACCCTATGCTCCATTGGCAGAACCTGTCATTGATATCTTTGGGCAGCGGAAAGGAAAGATATGGCCGGGAAAGATCACCAATGAAAAGGAGCTCGCCTCTCTTAACCAGGAGCTTGAAAAATCAGTATCCGGCTCAGGGTTTGACAAAGCTTTCAGTAAATACGGAGGATGGAAAGAGAAAAAGTTCAGAGCTACCGGCTTTTTCAGAACTGAACATGACGGAAAAAGGTGGTGGCTTGTCGACCCCGAAGGATATGCCTTTCTTAGCGTGGGTATGGACTGTATCAGGGCAACTTCTTCAGGACCGGTTACAGGCATTGAAGATCTGTTTGAATGGCTGCCTGAAGCAGGTGATTCGCTTCTCGGCGAGACAGTTTCCGAAAACAGGGGGATGAAAAATGTCGACTTCTACAAAGCCAACCTAATCAGAGCATTCGGAAAGGACTGGAAAAAGCACTGGAGCAGAATGACTGCCGGCATGATGAGAAACCTTAATATCAACACTGTCGGTAACTGGTCGGAAATCAGTTTCGCAAGGGAGAACAATCTTCCCTATGTCCTTCCCCTAAACAGGTTCCCTGTTACCAGGGTCCAGATCTACAGGGATTTTCCTGATGTTTTTTCAGATGAATACAGAAAGAATTCGGTTGAATTTGCAAGCCAGCTTAAAGATTACAAGGACGATCCGTATATGGTAGGTTATTTTCTCCGGAATGAGCCTCAATGGGCATTTGGTTACCATAATCTTGCCTATGAAATGTTTGCCACAGATATGGCATCGGCCACAAAGGAAGAATTCGTGAAATGGATAAGTGAAAAATACGGCAACAACCTGATGTCGTTTAACAGCTCATGGAATCTCTCACTTGGAAGTTTCGCCGACCTGGGTAAAATGGTATTCAAAGACTACCCGTCAGTCAGGGCCGACAGTGATTTCTATGCATTTTCAGAGATAATGGTAAAGAAATATGTCGATGTACCCTGTGATGAAGTCGAAAGAGTTGACAATAATCATCTCAACCTGGGAATGAGATATGCCTGGATAAGTTCTGATCTGCTTTATAAGGCAGGAGAAAGGTTTGATGTTTTTTCAATAAACGGCTATGGATATAATCCCCCGCCGACAGACGAGATATCAAAGAGAAGCAATAAGCCTGTAATGATCGGTGAATTTCATCATGGCGCTGTCGACAGGGCTCTTCCGGCAACGGGGATAACCGGAGTGATCAGCCAGGAGCAGAGGGCAGAAGCATACAG
The DNA here is from genome assembly GCA_012517605.1 of Bacteroidales bacterium. Taxonomy (GTDB): domain Bacteria; phylum Bacteroidota; class Bacteroidia; order Bacteroidales; family VadinHA17; genus LD21. The sequence continues at coordinate 32,882 of JAAYUS010000024.1, read as the reverse complement.
GAATTATATTGAACAGGGATTCGCCCGTCCGGAGCTTGTCGGAATGCATTATTTCCAGCTGGTTGATCAGCCTTATTATGGGAGATTTGACGGTGAGAATTATAATATTGGCCTTGTAACCATTCAGAATATCCCTTACACTGAACTGTCGGAAGGGATGAAGATCACAAACGGGAGGATATACAAGGTTGGAAGCGGTCATGAAGAACCATATAAAGCCGAAATAACGAAGATTCCGCCAATCCATTATTAGAGGCAGGACGGATTATTGCCTGGCGCCGGCGCTGGCCATCACCGATCCTATAAGTTCTTCACCTTCAGTTCTGAATTCTTCAGCATTTTCAGGCTGGATGGTATAAACAAGCTGTTTTGGTTTCAGACCTTTCTCAATGATGATATTCTTGTCGTTGGCTTCACCGGTGACTACTATCTGTTTGGTCTTGTTCTTAGTGTAAACATAGGGAATCTTATCGAGGCCTGCATGCACGCACTCGGTCGGAATATAAATAACATCATTGTAAGTGCTTATTATAACCTTGTTGCTGGTCGTCATTGCCGGCCTCAGTGCTGCATCTGTTCCGTTAATTTTTACCATTACTTCAAAGACCTTTGAATCAGAGTTTTCGAGTTTCTCTCCAATGTTCGCAACAGTATGTATCTTCCCCCTGAATGCCTTGTCGGGAAATGCATCAACCCGTATTTCAACATCGAGCCCAGGTTTTATTCTTCTGATATCTATTTCGCTGACATAGATCTTTGAAAGCAATGTTGATAGATCTGGTAAAGTTGCAACAGTCCTGTCAAAAGCGTTTACAGATGAACCTGTTTTTATCTTGTTGCCACGCCTGTCTCGTTTATAGACAACCATTCCTGATGCCGGGGCAGTCACTGTAAAACCTGAGAGTACTTCCTGGAGGCTTTCAACCCTTCTTTCAATTCTGTTGGCCCATATAGTCTGGTTCCGGATATCTCTTTTGGCCTGTGCCACCCTTAGCTCATAACCCCTTTGCTTTTGTTCAAGTAACCTTTTTTGCTTATCAACATTGATCTCAGCCTGTCTGATCGTGGATGGCGGCTCGTATTTTGAATTTCTCAATGTGATCTCAGCTTCTTCGACAGTATGTCGCTGATTTCTGATGGCATCTCTGAGATTGTTGAGGGTGACTGCTGTATCGAGTTTTTTCATTTCAAGATTATTCCTGTAAGTGGATAATCTCTCGAGTTCATCTTTAAGCATGTTGTTATATTGTGTCCTGTCGAGGGTTGCTATATAGTCACCCTCCTTAACCATTGTTCCTTCAGCGACCATATCTGTTATTTTAAGGTCGGAAGCACGGAAGTCCCTTCCCCTGCTTACTTCCGGAGCCTTTATGTCGATGGAGTTCTCCGGAACAATTTCACCGGAAGCTGATATTGATATCTCAAAATTTCCTTTCACAGCTTCAGCAAAAAGAGAATCGTTTTCCTTTTGCGAGGCTATCTTATTAAAGGCAAACAACCCTGCAAGCGCAACAATTATGACCGCAAAGGTTATAATGATGGTTCGCTTCATTATGATTTATTTATTCAGTGTATTTAACTATTTCAGGCCGAAAATATGAATTATTATCAAGCCATCCCTTTGATTTAAACTTATTTAACATATTTAACAATAATTTAAATAAACTGTTCGGCATGAAATGCCCTTATCAGGTGTAAAATATATTCACACAGTTTAAATTAAAGTTCTCTTCCTTTGAAACATGAAATAAAAAAGGTGTTTTAAAAACTGAGCTTTTAAGACACCTTTTTTGATGATCTTTTTATGTTAATGTCATTGCTTTCGGAACAAACCACCGAGAATAGAGCCAAGGACACCTTTCCCTTTTGAAGCCTGCCCGGCGCCGCCTTTCAGAATAAAACCTGCCACATCATCGATTATGCTGCCGTCACCATCAGCATCAAGGAGGGAACCTATTCCTCCGATACCTCCGCTAGTAGCACGTTTTTTTGACAATGCACCAAGGATCAGGGGGGCAAGGGCGGGGATCATCTTCATTATTTTGGATGCATCAATGTTAAGGGATTTTCCGAGAGCCTGTGCTGCCTGAACGCCGCCGGAAGCTCCAAGCAAACCGCCAAGATTGGTATCTGCTGAAGGATCATTGGCTTTTGACAAAACCAGATCCTTAATATTGTCAAGCACCGACTGGTCCCCGTACTTGTTAAGGATGTGGTCGACACGTTCGTCACCACCCCTTTCATCCTTCTGACGTTTGAGTCCGCCAAGGATGAGCGGAGCAAGCTGAGGTATCAGCTTCTGGACTGTACCCTGGTCAATGCCGTAGGTCGCCGACATGTTTCTTGTAACCTCAGGACCATAGGTCTTCATAAATTCATCAATGAAATTTGCCATCTCAGTTTTGGTTAGGTTAATACTTAAGAAGATGATCTGATATTTATAAAACAGAATGTTTAGCTAAAAGTTACTCTTTGACCTCATTATCCCAAATTTAATATTTAGAAATTTAAAATGAAAATTTTAAATGAGAGAAGGCAAAAACTAAACTGATGAAATTCAGAAAAAATGGCTTTATTTGAATCATAATGAAAAAAAAGAAAAGAAATAGTGCAGGGAGTCTGATCCTTGCAGCTTTTGCAGTCCTCATGATTTTTTTTCTGATAGCATGCGGCGGAATTGCCGGTGATCTGAAAAACAGTGAGGAACTGCTTAACTACAGGAATGCGGAAGCATCAATCGTTTACTCGGAAGATGGAAAGCTCCTTGGAAAATATTTTTATGAGAACCGCACAAATATCCCGCTCGGAAAAATCCCGAAACATCTGGTCAATGCATTGATCGCCACCGAGGATGTGAGGTTCTATGAACACAAAGGATATGATGCCAGGAGTTTCTTCCGGGTAATAGTTAAGACACTGCTGATGAACCGGAAAAGTTCAGGCGGAGGCAGTACAATAACTCAGCAGCTTGCAAAAAACATGTTCGGAAGGAGGAAAAGCGGCCTTTTCCCGGTCGTCAGGAGCAAGCTGACTGAGATAATTATGGCCCGCCGGCTTGAAAAGGTATTCAGCAAGGATGAGATACTGAACCTTTATCTCAATACGGTTTCATTCGGGGAAAATGTATATGGTATTGAAGCAGCTTCCGGAAGGTTTTTCGATAAAAGCGTCGAGTCGCTCAGTATAGAAGAGTCAGCCGTCCTTGTCGGAATGCTAAAGGCCAATACATTGTACAATCCGAGGCTGCATCCCGAAAACTCCAGGGAAAGACGCAACGTTGTCCTGAAACAGATGGAAAAATATGGCTATCTGAAAAAAGAGATAGCAGATTCCCTTATAAAGCTGCCTCTTGTAATTCATTACAACAGGACTGGAGCATCAGGCTCTGCAGACTATTTTCTCGTTCAGGTGCGAAATGAATTATCAGGAATACTTGCAGATATTGAGCAGAGCACAGGTAAGAAATGGGACCCGGGGCGCGACGGCCTTATCATAACGACAACTCTGAACGGTACTCTTCAGCAATTTGCCCTTTCTGCATTCAGGGAACATCTGTCAAAAATGCAGGGACTGCTGGATGCACAATATAATAATTCAACAGGGAAAAAGATCCTCAGTCAGCTTGCGCAGCGCGAACTGGATAGGCTTAATCTGAAAGAAAGGTCAAAAGACAGAATAATTCAGGAAGTTTTCAGCTGGAAAGGAATTTATGTTGATTCCCTAACTGTCGCTGACAGCCTTCTGAGCTCACTTAAACTGCTTCATGCAGGATTGCTGGCTATGGATCCGGTAACAGGAGCCGTAAAGGCATGGGTGGGCGGTATAGATTTTAAAACCCAGCCTTATGACCAGGTACTTGCCAGAAGACAGATGGCCTCCGTTTTCAAGCCGGTTATCTATGCAGCTGCCCTTGAAGACGGAATGGAACCATGCCAGTATCTCGACAACGATTCTGTTCAGCTTTCCGGATTCAACGACTGGAGCCCTGAAAACTATGACCATTCTTACGGAGGAAAGTATTCATTGTCGGGAGCCCTTGCCCATTCGATGAATATTCCGACATTCAGCCTGTTCCTTAAGCTTGGCTTTGAAAAGGTAGATTCGATGTGGCACAGGCTGGGATTTTCATTTCCTCTCGATAACACTCCTTCCCTGGCAATGGGAACTGCCGAGGCCAGCCTGAAAGAGGTTGCAGCAGCATATGCAGCCTTTGCAAACGGCGGATTCGTTGTAGAACCTTATTATATAAGAACTGTGAAGACCGTCAGCGGCGAGGAGATCTATACCGCAGCATCAGCGGGAGAAAGAAAGAGGATAATTACAGAAAGATCCTGCCTTTTAATGAATGCCATGCTTCAGAAGGCTGTGAGGGAAGGAACAGGCATCACGGTCAAAACAGTATATGGCGTTGACATACCGCTTGCAGGAAAAACAGGGACTTCACAGGATTATTCTGATGCATGGTTTGCAGCTTTCAACCCGGGAATCGTCATAGTCACACGCGTAGGCGCATCTTCACGGGCGGTTCATTTCAACAACGGTTCTCTTGGATCAGGAAGCGCACTTGCACTGCCCCTGGTAGCCCTGACTTTAAAAAAAGCACAACAGGACCCCGTACTCAGGAAACAGTTGTATTCTGAATTTCCTGTGCTTCCCCCTGAACTATCAGGCATGCTGGATTGCCCTGATTTTAAAGAAAAAAACCTTTTTGATAAAATAATTGATATTTTTGAAAATAAGGAAAAGACCTACCCGGGAAGAGAAAGGGAGATCGAGAACAGAATAAGAAATTTTGTCAGACGGATATTCAAAAAGAAACAACAATGACACTTAAAAATACTCTGAAGACCGCTTTGCTGCTGCTTTTACTTCCATTGCTGCAGGCTTTAAGGGCACAGCCCCCCGACTGGACTCATTTCAGGGGAAGCCGGCTTAATGCCATAGCAGGAGATGAAAACATACCCCTTAAATGGGATAGTTCCACGATTAAATGGAAAACCGACATTCACGGCAGAGGCCATTCTTCACCGGTAGTTTACGGCAATCAGATCTGGGTCACAACAGCTACTTTGGACGGGAAAGAATTGTTTGCTGTCTGTATCGATTTCAGGACAGGCAAAATAATTCATGATATAAAAATCTTTACTTCCGGTCAGGAGATAGGAAAGCACGGCATAAACACATATGCAAGCCCCACCCCATGCATAGAAAAGGGATTTGTATATGTCCATTTCGGAAGTCTCGGGACGGCTTGTATAAGGACCGGCGACGGAAGTGTAGTATGGAAACGCAATGATCTGAAGGTTAATCATGTGCAGGGCCCGGGATCATCACCAGTACTTTATAAAAACCTTCTTATACTGCATTATGAAGGAACCGATACAAGATACCTTATAGCACTCGATAAAACAACAGGTGAACAGGTATGGCGTACCGACAGGCCAGAAGAACCATATAAGCCATTGCCGACAATCGGGAAAAAAGCCTATGTCACTCCGATTATAATAAATGTTAAGGGAAGGGACATGCTCATTTCAAACGGATCGGCTGTCTGTTGCGCCTATGATCCGATGACAGGAAAGGAGATATGGAGAGTTGTAAGAGGTGCAGAATCAACGGTGCCTATGCCATTTTCTGAGAATGGAATAGTTTATTTCTACACAGGTTCTATGGAAGATCCTCCCCCTACTTATTCTGAGATGCTGGCAGTAAACCCTGATGGCAGGGGAGATATCACCGCCACAAATGTCATCTGGAAAAGACGCGATGACATTGCTCATACCCAGATGCTTACACCGGTGATAAAGGACGGTCTTATCTATACAGTAAGTACAAGGAATCTATTAATGTGTATCGACGCATCAAATGGGAAGGAGATTTGGTCGGAGCGCCAGAGGTCTGATCATAATGCCTCTCCGGTTTATGTAAATGGCAATGTCTGGTTCTTTTCAATAAAAGGAGAAGTCCTGGCGCTCAAAGCCGGACGGAAACCTGTAATTGTGTCAAGGAACCAGATGGACTCGGGCATCTGGGCCACGCCGGCTTTCTTAAGGAATTCGGTGATTATCAGGACTGAAAAATATATTTGCAGAATAGGAGGGGAGTGAACACTTCATTTCTGATCATATTAGAAAATAAAAGTGAACTGGCTGAATAATCTTCTTTGGGGCGAATCGGCTGCCCAGACAATCTTCCTTTACAGTATTGTAGTTGCAGCTGGTGTATTCCTTGGCAAACGTAAGATCAGGGGTATATCCCTCGGAATAACCTTTGTCCTCTTTGCAGGGATACTTATGGGTCACTTTGGATTCAGGGTCAACCGTGTTGTTGCTGAATTTATAAGGGATTTCGGCCTTATCCTCTTTGTGTTTTCAATAGGCCTCCAGGTTGGCCCCGGCTTCTTTTCTTCCTTCAGAAAAGGAGGGGCAATGCTTAACCTCCTTGCTGCTGCCATTGTCATACTGGGAGTTCTGACAACAATAACAATTCATTTTGTTACAGGTACTCCGTTACCTATACTGACAGGGATAATGTCGGGAGCCGTAACCAACACTCCCGGGCTTGGCGCTGCTCAGAATGCCCTGGCCCAGACCGGAGGTATTGCCGGCGGAGTAATTCCGGATATAGGGCTTGGATATGCTGTTGCTTATCCGTTTGGTGTCCTTGGTATAATAATGACCATGGCTATTATCAGGAGTACTCTGAAAATTGATGTCGGCAAAGAGGCAGACCTGTTTATGAATGAGCAACATCCGGCAGAAACAATTCCTGAAAAAATAAATATCCTTGTCAATAATCCACTTGCATTCAACAGGACTGTCGAAGATATATCACGGCGTTTCGGCACCGGGATTGTCATATCAAGGGTATTGCATAAAGGCGAACTTTTGCCGGCAACTTCTGAAACAGTAATCAACGAAAACGACATTATTCTTGTGGTGGCCCAAAAGGGCCTTGTCCCGGAAATACTGGCAAATACAGGTATATTAAGTGAAATGGATCTTTCGGCCAAGCCTGGAAGCCTTATATCGCGCCGGCTTATTGTTACCAACAGGGAGATAATCGGCAAAACACTCGGATCGCTTAAATTAAGGACACGCTTTAATATAAATATTACGAGAGTCTACAGATCGGGTATTGAATTTGTCCCATCTCCCGGCCTGCAGATACAGATGGGCGACAGATTCACCGTTGTCGGTGATGAAAAATCGGTTGAAACTGTTACCAGGGTTCTTGGCAATTCAATGAAAAGACTGGAGGAGCCTGATTTAATACCTATTTTCGTAGGGATAATGGCAGGTGTCCTGATCGGGAGCATACCTTTCAAAATTCCGGGACTTGTTCAACCCATCAAGCTTGGTATTGCAGGCGGTCCACTTATAATCGCAATACTCCTGAGCAGGTTCGGGCATAAGTTTTCCCTTGTATCATATACAACTGCGAGCGCCAACCTGATGCTTCGCGAAATAGGCATTGTGCTTTTTCTTGCAAGCGTGGGTATCATGTCGGGAGAGCAGTTTATCCCTTCACTGATAAACGGTGAAGGCTTCAAATGGATGTTTTACGGAGTACTTATCACACTGATCCCAATCCTGGTCACAGGATTCTTTTCCAGGATCGTGTTGAAACGTAATTACCTGGAGATCTGCGGCCTTCTTTCAGGCAGCATGACTGATCCTCCGGCACTGGCCTTTGCCGCCAGTATTGCAAAATCGGAAGGACCTGCTATAGCTTATGCTGCTGTTTACCCACTTGTTATGTTCCTGAGGATCTTCATGGCCCAACTGCTGATAATCCTCTTTCTTTAACCATCATCCGGCACCCGGCGACTTGAATCACTTACAAATAAAATACTGAAATGAAATCACTAAAATCCTTTCTCGCGATTGCAGCAATGACTGCCTTTATCATTGACCTCGATGGCCAGATCTCCACTCCAGGTACTGGACTTACGGCATCAGCAGTAATTGGGAAAATCATTGAAAAAACAGGCGCCCCGGTAATTCCAAATACTGTTGATGTTATAAAGGAGGGGAATCCTGAAACACTTATCACAGGGATTGTCACGACCATGTTTGCAACGATGCCAGTCATGAAGAAAGCGGTCGAAATGAATTGCAACCTGATAATTGTGCATGAACCATTATATTACAATCATACTGACCAGACCTCACAATTCATGAATGATCCGGTTTTCCTTGAAAAACAAAAATATATAAGGGATCACAAGCTCGTCATATGGAGGTTTCACGACTATATCCACAGCATCAGACCCGACGGCATTCTGACAGGCATGGTTTCGAAACTGGGATGGAAAGCCTATGTGGCAAATGATAAGCTTGATGAGTTTTCCCTTCCTGAAACTACGCTTGAAAATATACTTAAGGACCTTAAGAAAGTCTTTCCCGGAAATGCATTTTATGTGGTGGGTGATCCGGCGATGAAACTAACCAAGGTAAGACTTGCTCCAGGTGCTCCGGGTAGCCCATATCATATAAGGATTCTTGGACAGACTGATACAGAGCTGCTCATAGCGGGAGAAGTACCTCAGTGGGAAACTTATGAGTATATGCGCGATGCTGTTGATCAGGGAAGGAAAAAGGCTGTGATTTTCATTGGCCATGTCAATTCTGAGGAAGCTGGAATGGAATACTGCGCCGACTGGCTGAAGAGTTTTATTCATGATATTCCTGTAAGCTTTGTCGGAAGCGGGCCTTCATACTGGTCGTATTGACAGATAACATAAAAACGGGAGCGGATCACCTGTTCATGGCGTTCCGTCTCCCTGTCCGGAATTCATTTATTCAACTTTATTCAGAATGAATGACCCTGTTCCCTCGTTTCCTTCCATGACATTCTTAAAGCTGATGGTCAGGATTTTATTTGAAGGATCGGTTTTCCAGGTTTCCTTTGAAACGAAGTCCCCGCTGCCTGTAGTCGTTGTTGATTCTACATAAAAAGAACCATCTTCAGATGAGGCTGAAGCTTTGGTTTTGCGCGGCATATCATAGATCGTGATGCTGTACTCCTTCCCGTCAAGAGTCACATTTTCAGTAAAAGGGTATTCCTGTCCGTCACCTGTATCATAAAAACGTTGCGTCAGAAGGCTGTCGCCCTTAACAACGACATTGATACGGGTAAGAACAGGTGTGTATTCGGGAAGGGTTGATTTTGTGGCATCAAGCTTCCATTTGCCGTTGAAATCAGGTTTCTGGGCTGATGCCCTGTACGAAATCCCAATCGACATTAACATTGCGAGTCCGATGAGCAGAATCTTTTTCATAAGAATTTTAATTAATGGTTAAACTATTGTTTACTGTTATATTCCGCTGAGATCAATATTATCAAACAGAAGCGACGGTATCCTCAGGGAATCACTTTCCCTGAAATCATTACCGAGATCAGCAAGATTAAACCAGAAGCTGTTCATGTTGCCTGTAATGTTCATTTCATTTACAGGATGAATTAACCCGCCGTTTTCGATATAAAATCCTTCAATGCCGTAAGAGAAATCTCCTGTCGATCCGTTGCAGTTTCCTCCGATGAAACCTGTAATTAAAATGCCTTTTTTAACTGAACCTATTAACTCTTTCAGGTTTTTATTGCCTGTGCTGCAGATGACATTTGAACTGCTCCCCGAATTGGGTTTCATCCCGAGTTTCTTTCCGTAATAATTATCGATATAATAGCTTTTGAGAATGCCGTTCTCGATTATCGGACGTTTTACAGCGGCGATCCCTTCGTCATCAAAATACCGCGAACCCGGTCCTGAAGGTATAAGCGGATCATCTATGGCTGAAAAAAGCTGTGATGCGATCTTCTGGTTTATCTTGCCAATAAGGAACGATTGCTTCTGGTATATGCTTGAACCGGTAAGGGCTTGATAAACAGGATACAGGAGATTGGCTGAAACCCGGTTCTCGATTATAACCGGATATTTTCCCGAGACAAGCTTTTTCGGATTCATTTTATTTTTTGTTCTTTCCAGTGCTTTGGCACCCAGATCTTTTTTTACAAGCTTGTCGAAAAACAAAGAATTTTCATTCCAGTAATCATTAGGCCGCCCTGTTTCACCCTTCATTGAAACTGAGGCCGTGAGTGAAACTCCGGTTCCGGCCGAATCGCCCCTGAAACCGTTGCTTGTAACGAGTACCGAACTTGAAATACTGTCGGAATAGTAGGAGCTGACTGAAATTATCCTTTCGTCTTTACCGTAGGCTTCATTCAATACATCCATAGCAAGGTCGATTTTTGTCTTTGCATCAACAGCATCGAGCTTTGGATCAAATGTCCCAAGGTCGGGACCACCGCCCTTGTAATAAAGTTCCGGATCGGGCAATGAACGGAATTCATCTTCGGCGAGGAACCTGGTGGCATTCACCGCTTCCTCTATGAATTTGAGAAGATCCTCCTTTTTAAGCCTGTTGGTGGAATGGGAAGAGTATTTCTTATTAACATAAAGGTTAATTGAAAGTCCCGACCGGTTTGATTCCTTGAGGCTGTCGATTTTCTGATCCCTTATCTCAATGTTATTGCTCCGGTTTTCATAAATATTGGCTGATGCCTGTTCAGCTCCGCATTTGAGAGCGTGGTCTACCGCCATCTCAGCCAGGCTGTATTTTTCTGATATATTCATTTCATTTAAGTTTCAGTGATTATGCATTTGTTCCCCCTACTGTAAGCTTTTTGATTTTGACTGTAGGGATACCCATGGAGTTGGGGGCTCCCTGACCGTTCTTTCCGCATGTCCACATTCCGTTAGTTATAGAAAGGTCATCTGCTACCATAACCATATCAGCAAGCGCCTGAGGACCGTTTCCGATTATGTTGAAATCCTTTATTGGCCGGGTAAGCTTGCCATTTTCAATGAGATATCCGAATTTTACGAAAAACGTAAAATCACCCTGGCCGATATTCACCTCGCCATTGCTGAAATTGTCGACATATACACCATTCTTCACACTTGCAATGATCTCCTCCTTTTTGTGAGGTCCGTTTTCCATATAGGTACATCTCATCCTGGGGATCGGAATATTCCTGAAATCCTGTCTCCTGCCGTTTCCGGTCGGTTTTACATTATAATATTTTGCGCTTATCCTGTCGTGAAGATAGCTTGAAAGAATGCCATTACTGACAATCCTTGTCTTTTCTGAAGCATTTCCTTCATCATCGAAATTAATTGCACCCCGTTTCCCTTTTAGTGTTCCGTCATCAACAATATTTACAAAATCCTCAGCGACTTTTTTCCCCATCTTATCTGCAAATATCGAGAGGTTCTTCCTGTTGAAGTCAGCTTCAAATGCATGGACTATAGCCTCATGGAGAAGTATCCCCGAATCGCCGGCACCCATTACCACTTCCATTTCACCGGCTTTTGGCATACCTGCCTCAAACAACATCGAAGTTTTCTCAACAGCTTCCCTGGCTATTTCATCAACAATCTGGTTTGTAAGGAATTCTGATCCCATCCTGAATGACTGGCCTGCAAAATAATTTTCAATTCTCCCGTTTTGTTCCATTATACAAACACCTCCGAATAATACCATCGGACGGTAATCCCATGCCAGCAGTCCTTCAGAGTTGTAAAAAAGGATGTAAGACGTTGTGTCGCCCAGAACGGCGTTGACCCTTGTCACTTTTTTATCGGCGGCGAAAATGTTGTCGTTGAGCCTCTGGATATACGGTATTTTATCTTTCACCGAGGTTTCTTCCCATGAAGAAACGACAGGGTAATAATCAGGCTTTGCAAATTCAGTAATATTAACAGGAGAAAACCCTGACGACTGGCTGTTTGCTATATTGGCTGCTGTCCTTGCAGCTTTAAGCATGGCTTCCTGGGTGATAGTTTCCGAATAGGCATATCCTGTCTGATCTCCTTTCAGAACGCGGATGCCGACACCATACCCTACATTTGAAAAAGCGCTGTTAACCTTATTGTCCTCAAGAGAACTGTAGTTCTCGAGGCTGTGTTCAAAGAAAAGGTCGGCATAGTCGGCGCCCTTTTCCATTGCTGCCGATATCACTTTCTCAAGCTGCTGACTGGTGACCTCAAAATGTGAAAGATAGCTTTCCGCATCATTTGTGAGTCGCACCTGTGGCTTGCACGATTGAAATACAGCAGGAACGATCAATGATCCTGCTGCAGTGATACCGCTGATTTTGATAAACTCCCGGCGTTTAAGATTCATTTTTTAAAAGTTTGGTTGTGATTTTATTTAATATCAGATAATGACAGGCAAAGGATGTTCGTTCAATAATTATGAAGAAAAGACGATTCTTTCAGCAAAAGGTTGCAGGAAAACATTTTTTATTTACATCATTCCCGGTTTTCTATTGAGCTTTGCAAATTCAACGATTTTGGCAATTCGTCCAGGACGTGTCTCCACCTTTTTTGCACTGTTAAGCCAGTCAATATAAAGCCTGCGCGCAGAAGGAGGGAAATTGTTGAAATTCGCCAAAGCTGTTTCATCACGGCTGAGTCGTTCCAGAAGATCTTCCGGAATAACCAGATCACCCGACGACCTGTTATTGTAGGCTAGTTCAGGCTTTTTCAAAAGAACCTGATATGCATCCAGACCAGGTTTTTCAGCCTTGCCCTGGCTTATCATTTTCTCCATCCGGGCAATGTTGGAACGTGACCATCCGCTTTTCGGGTTACGCGGGGTATATCTCTGGATATAATACTCGTCATTTATCCTTTTAATCTTACCATCGATCCATCCGAAACACAGCGACTCCTCAACTGCCTCACCATATGGAACGCATTCAATCCCTGTATGCTTCTTGTAAAATCTTATCCATAGTTCTTTTTCAGTATCTCCATACTTTTTGAACCATTTTCTCAGATCATTCCTGTTCCTGAAATGGATTTCCATAAATACTATTCAGCTAACTTAACTGTAACTGAGGCTTCTTTCAGTCCCTTTGAAGAAGCTTTCACCGTGAACGAACCGGAAGCACCTTTTTCAGCTTTTACAATCACAAGGCACATCCCGTTGTAAGCTTTCCTGTATGATGCCTGGAATTGATCATGGCTGGTGGCATCACCATTATCGACTGCCACTATCTTCCCCGGGCCTGTAACGCTGAAATTCACCAGATTACTGCTGCGGGGCACAACAAATTTATTCTTATCCTCAATCTGAACGGTTATGTAAACAAGGTCGCTGCCATCAGCAATCACTGACTGCCTGTCGGAGGAGATGCCAAGCTGAAAAGGTCTGCCTGTGGTAACAACCTTGTCTTCTGCCCATTTAGTACCGTTTTTATAGGCAACCACCTTCAGTTCACCAGGCTGGTATATCACATCATCCCATCTGAGCCTGTATTCATACTGTCCTTTTTTCTTTTTCCCGAGCGATTTCCCGTTTAGGAACAGTTCAGCCTCATCGCCTGAAGTATACACATGAACAGGGGTTACCTGTCCTTTTCTTTCAGGCCAGTTCCAGTGTGGAAGGATGTGTGCCATCGGCAGTTCAGGCCTCCATTTAGACTGATAGAGGTAAAAACGGTCTTTCTTAAAGCCTGCAAGATCGAGAATTCCGAAATAACTGCTTCTTGAAGGCACTTCGGTAACATTTTGCTTATCAAGCAGAGCCTTTGCCTGGTCATACCGCCTTGTACCTGGTCTCAGACCAGTAAGGTCGCCTCCGTACGGAGTTGGTTCACCGATATAATCAAATCCTGTCCATACAAATTCACCAAATACACCCGGGTATTTATCCTGCATCTCCCATTGCTGGTCGGGAGTTGATGCCCATGCCGGATAGGCCAGGTCATACGATGACACCTGGAATATCCCGTGGCCGGGCAGATTGTTATTAAGATCACCTTCAACCACAGGGAAGAAATATTCTCCCCGCGAACTTACAGTGGATGCAGACTCACTGGAATGAAATGGTTTGTTTTCATTGTCTTTAAGCGCAAAAAAGGCGTCATACCTGTACAGCCTGTAATTGATGCCGAAAACGTCAACTGTGCGCTGGAAGCCATTGGTCCCCGATTCATCCCAGTTGCATCCTGCGGTAACCGGCCGGGTATAGTCTTCCGATTTGATAATCTCTCTCAGGCTTTCCGAGAGAGCCGGGTTATTCTGATCGTTGACTTCATTCCCCGTGCTCCATATAAATACCGAAGGATGGTTGCGGTCGCGCCGGACCATGGCCCTGAGGTCCTCCTCGTGCCATGCATAGAAAAGCTTATTGTAATCATTCCTTTTCTTTGGTGTCTTCCATGCATCAAAAGCTTCATCCTCGACAAGGAAGCCCATCCTGTCGCACAGATCCAGGAGTTCAGGGGCAGGAGGATTATGGCTTGTCCTTATGGCATTGCATCCCATTTCTTTCAATATCTCCAGCTGGCGTTCTGCAGCCCTTGTATTAAAGGCAGCGCCAAGAGCTCCGAGATCGTGATGGTTGCAAACCCCCTGAACAGGGACCTTTTTCCCGTTAAGGAAAAATCCGTCACGTGCAGTAAAATCAAGTGTCCTGAATCCGAAGTTGGTTTCATAAACATCCGTCACCTCATTGCCAATGGCAACTGTTACAACTGCTTTGTAAAGCTGCGGATCATCAAGATTCCACAGTGCTGGTTCCTTAACAGGAATGTCAAGCCTGAAGATATGAGAGGAGGAGGCCTGAAGACCGGCTGTAGCGGCAATTGATTCAGCAGCAGGAATCTGTGAAGATTTCCCGTTTCTGTCAATCTTGAAGACAGAAGCTTTGATTGTCACATCAACAGGAAGGGTCTTATGGCTTTCCACTTCTGCAGCGACGCTAACTATTGCGCTTTCTTTCTTTATCTCAGGTGTCGTGCAGAAGACTCCGTTGTATGATATATGGACCTGAGATGTTTTGACAAGCCATACGTTACGGTAAATCCCTGCGCCGGGATACCATCGCGAGTCCCATTTCTTCGTATCAAGCCTTACTGCAATAATATTTTCCTTCCCGAATTCAGCATAAGGTGTAAGGTCAAGCCTGAAGGAAGTATATCCGTACGGCCATCCTCCAACAAATTTTCCGTTAAGCCATACTTCTGAATATGCCATGGCACCGTCAAAATCGACATATATCCTTTTCCCTTTGTCATTTTCATCCAGCCTGAAATGTTTTCTGTACCATCCTATTCCTTTCCATGGCAGGAGACCGGTATTGTTTTCAAGGGTATCGCTGAAAGGTCCCTCAATAGCCCAGTCGTGGGGCAGGTCGAGAGTTCGCCAGCTTTGATCGCTTACCTCCGGCATCTGTAGTCCAGCCGGTTCTTTATCAAAAGTTGCAGCATCAGTTGATGCATTGAAGAATCTGATGAACTTCCATCCCGCATTGAACGATTCACGTGAACTTGGTGAATCCTGGGCAGATAAAATCGACGGGATCAGGATCAAAAGAAATACAAACACTACCGGCAGCGATGCTGATCGTTTCATGACAAATAGTTTTTAGTTACAGATAAGATATAAATATAAAACTATTTTTTCAGGAATTTGCTGCTGAATATATTTCCCGATGATGATGTTACTGAAATAATATATAATCCGGATGGCATATTGGAAACGTCAACTGTGACCCTGTAATCGCCCGTATCAGATATTGAATGTATCAGATTGCCTGTCAGGCTGAAGATGTTAACACGTGATATTGTTTCTTCGGACTCAACATAAAGTGATTCAGAGGCCGGATTCGGGAAAATTCTGAATATTACGGGCTTTATTTCCCCACCCGAAGTGGTGGCCTGGCCCACCATATTCTCGTCGAGCCAGGTGAGTCGTCTGTGGATCCAGTTCTTGAACTTCTCAATTTCACCCGCGTATGTCAGAGGTTGTTCGCCGGATTCTGCAGTGCCGACATTGATGCCGAGTATAGGCCATTTATCATAATGCCTCTGCTGGGCTTCATCGAGAAGGTAAGCGACGGAATCGATTACATGATGCAGATATGTTTCACTGAGATATGTTTTCCTGAGTTGAAAATACCTTTCATGGATCCTGTTTGCATAATTCTCATCCTCAAGAAGCCTGACTTCCCATGAAGGCGGAACTGGGGATACATCGCATTCATTTATCCTGTAGGCCCATCCCGAGCCGTCAGTCGGGTCGGTATGAATACAGCCTTCAAGTACATCCTTGTAAGCCCAGTCAAAATCCCATGGCGGGCCTGAGTTGATCTTTCCTCCCTTGCTGTCCTTGTCCTTGTAATAATAACGGCTTTTCTTATAACCGTCTACGTTCCTTGATAATTCCTGCAGGATAAAATAATCTATAAAGGAATTTACATCAAGATATGCCCTGTAACCAGATGCCGGATTTGTAAAGGAAGAGCTGTAAAGAGTCTGTTCGAATGAATCAACGAAGTTTTTAAGATATGTCTTTTGAATTTGAGTCAGTTCGGTTGGTTTAGGATCAATGTAGACAAAATAAACCTCGGCGCCCGGCTTGTTTACTGGAGAAAAATTGCTTTTCCAGCTGTTTGTGTTGTCATAATAATCATTTGCAAAAATATAGCCCCCCGAAAGATCATCCCCAACGCTCTCATCGGGCTTCAGTTTTGAGATGTCCACCCGGTTCTTGTCCTGCTTTATCTTTTCTCCCATAAGGTAGATGCCAAGATATTCACCGTTGACAACCACCTCACAATAAACTGTACGTGGTGCATAATGCCCCATTTTTCTGAAAATCTCAAAAGAAAGGAAATTTCTGAGGAAAGCCTTATCATTGTAGTTAGCAGTAAGTACCCAGTCATTTTCCTCAGGCATTCCCAGTATCGGTACATTAAGGTTATTACCGCTGGCATCGCGCGTCTCAAGAAGAAATGGTTTCTGGGGAAGAATGCCGGAATACTGGCCCTTGGTCTCTATCGCGATGATTCCTGAATATACATTCCCCGGATCTCCTTCACTGTTTCTCATGTTGGTGCCATTACTGATAATCTTCATATCAGCGATTATCTTGGGTTCATCAGGAATTTCTGCGCCGCCGGGAGTGGTAATAACAACAATCGGAAGATTTGACGAAAGCTGACCTGACAGCTTTGTTACTGCAAGTTCCTGCAGAATCAGGCACAGTATTAAAATAAGTTCTTTTCTCATAAGGCAATATTAATAATTTTATCTTTTTACTTTTACCATTTAAATTTTTTTAATTGAACTATGCAAAAAATCTGCCTTACCATTGTATTGATTACTATTTTGTCGTGCCTGATACCTGCCCGCGCACAGTACCTTGCTCCGGAAGAAAGAAAATTTACCCGCCAGGATTCACTGAGAGGATCAATAACGCCTGAAAGAGCCTGGTGGGATCTTACATATTATCACCTTGATATTGCTGTAAAACCAGCCGACAGCACAATATCCGGACGGAACACGGTAACATACCGTGTGAGGAGCAACAGCAATATAATGCAGATCGATCTGCAGCCACCTCTCGAAATTACCTCAGCCGAACAAAACGGAAGACAGCTTGCTTTTACCAGAGAAGGTAATGTGTATTGGATAAAACTTACGGAAGAGCAAATCCCAGGATCAGTAAATTCTGTCGTTATCAGCTATGGCGGAAAACCCAAAGCATCAAGGAGGCCTCCATGGGAAGGAGGAATAACATGGACAAAAGACAGCAAAGGCCTGCCATTTGTGGCTTCTTCGTGCCAGGGCGCCGGGGCAAGCCTGTGGTGGCCATGCAAGGATCACATGTACGATGAGCCCGACAGCATGCTTATCAGCGTTAATGTGCCTTCGAACCTTATGGATGTGTCGAACGGAAAACTGAGAAGCGTTGTAAGGCAGAAAAACAATACCACGACATATAACTGGTTCGTCGGCAATCCAATTAATAATTACGGTGTTAACATAAATATTGCTGACTATGCCCATTTTTCGGAGATTTATTCCGGCGAAAAAGGAAAGCTGAGCTGTGATTATTACGTACTGAAGGAAAACCTTGAGAAGGCAAAAATACAGTTCAGGCAGGCTCCTATGATGATGGCGGCATTCGAGTACTGGTTCGGCCCTTATCCATTCTATGAAGACGGTTATAAACTTGTTGAGGCACCCTATCTTGGTATGGAACATCAGAGTTCGGTAACCTATGGGAACGGATACCGAAACGGCTATCGGGGTACAGATCTCAGCGGATCGGGATGGGGTGAAAAATTTGATTTTATAATTATTCATGAGTCAGCACATGAATGGTTCGCCAACAACATCACTGATGAGGATGTCGCCGATATGTGGATACATGAGAGTTTCGGCAATTATTCAGAGAACCTGTATGTTGAGTATTATTATGGTAAGGAAGCAGGGGCCCAGTATGTCCTTGGCAGCCGCCGCAACATAAGAAATGACAGGCCTGTTACAGGTAAGTACGATGTGAATTACAGCGGATCTGGCGATATGTACTACAAGGGCGGAAACATGCTTCATATGATCAGGCTGATTATCGATGACGATGAAAAATGGAGGGGAATCCTGAGAGGGCTCAACAGGGATTTTTATCACCAGGTGGTAAAAGGATCACAGATAGAGGATTATCTGACTGAAAAGAGCGGTCTTGACCTGAAACCTGTTTTTGACCAGTATCTAAGGGATATACGGATACCGGTTTTTGAGTATTATGTCAAAGGCAGCAAACTGACATTCAGATGGAACAACTGTGTTCCCGGATTCAATATGCCGCTCAGGATCTATGTCAACGGACAAAAAATGGATATAAAGCCGTCAGCCAGATTTGCAACAATGGATCTTGGGGTTGAGAATCCGTCGGTCAAAACTGATATTGGTTATTATGTTGCAACCCTTGAAATGACTTCAGATTAAGCTTCAATAACATTTCAATATCACTCCTCCAGTGACCAGGTCTTTGCCCGGTATCTGTCAGACTCCTGAAGAAATTATCTTTCGATCAGAACAGGTTTCCCGAATCCTATCTTTTCGAGGCTTCCGAGCTGTGTGGCAGCATCACCCACAACCAGATAATACATTTTATCGGGCCTGATATACTTCGAGGCGACCGCCCTGCTATCCTCAAGCGTCAAATTTCTGATGATATTTTCTTCATTTTTGATATAATCGGCAGGGAAACCATATTTTGCCATCGTTGACAGCATCCCTGCAAGGGCATCATTCGTTTCAAAGCGTAATGCATTTGACCTTATCATGCAGTTCTTAATGAACGAGATATCGGCATCTGATAAGCTGGACCCGTATTTCTCCAGTTCTTCCCTGATGATCCTCACTGTTTCATAGGTGGCATCTGACCTGACACTGGTTGACGCAGTGAAAGGCGCTACCGATCTCATTTCCGGAAGATAGCTCGATGCCCCGTAAGTATAGCCCTTTTCCTCCCGCAGAATCTGGTTAAGAATACTTGTAAATGCTCCACCCAGCCTGTAATTAATGAAATCGATCTTAACATAGTCGGGATTGGTTCTTGAAATGCAGGGATATCCGGCATATACCACAGATTGCCGTGACCCGGGAATATCAATAAAATATATCACCGATTTTTCTGGTGCAACCGGCTGCGGCCAGCTGATCTGCCTGACCTCCTTTCCTTTCCACTGTTCTGCAAGAGGATTCAGTATTGACAGAGCCTGTTCTTTTGATATCTTGCCTGAGATAAGGATTTTTGCTGACGAGGGAGAAAAGTTTTTTTCATAATATGATTTCAGATCATCGATCGTAATATTGTCAATAGTCTCCCTGTTACCTGCAGGGTTATATCCGAAAATACTCCTGTCACCGTAAACAAGTCTGTAAAATGCATTTGAGGCTACAGAACCTGGCCTTGCCTCAGATTGTATGAGATTGTTTTTTGTTTTTATCCTGGCAAGACGGAATTCGGCTGTATCCCATCTTGGTTCAAGCAATATCTCTTTTAAAAGCGTGACTGTCCTGTCAAAGTTTCTTGAAAGCATGCTTGCTGACATTGTAATTTCTTCCCTGCCGGAGAACACATTGATCTCTGAACCAAGGAGTTCTATCTCCTCCTCGAGTTGTTCAGGAGTCTTGTTTTTTGTGCCAAGAGGAAGAACAGCAGCAGTAAGTGAAGCCACGCCGGGTTTGCTTATGTCATCACAGCTTGCTCCACCATCAATAACTATTTTCATGCTGACTAATGGCAATTCGCTGTTTTCTATACCGTAAACTTGTATTCCGTTCTTAAGCTCTGCTTTCCATACTTGAGGGACCTTGACCTCGGGCTCGGGACCGGCAGGAGGTTCAACAGTCCGGTCAAGTGCCGAAGGACTTTTTACCGGCTGTTCATTCCCTGCCTGAGCGATGTCGACCTGTGAAGCTTCAGTTATGTTTTCTTCCCTGATTTCCGCCTTCATTGAGCCGGAAGCTGCAAGTTCAGGTTTCCCTTTGGGCACAAAGCTTGTAACAACATGAGGTTTGTCTTTGATATAGGTCTCATAAACCCTTAGGATATCTTCCTTTGTTACTGATTTAATATTTTCGATATCCTTCTCAATGAAGCCGGGGTCTTTGAGCAGGGTGTTATAGAAGGCAAGCTGAATTGATTTTCCGAGGATGCCGGATATGTTTTCATAGAAATTCTTTTCACTCATTGCCTTGATCCTCTCGACATCATTCTGCGTAAGACCATCTTTCTCGAAACGGGCGAATGCCTCCGTAACTGCTTCCTCTATTTCCTTCAGTGACCTGCCGTCATTGGCCCTTATGCTTATTGTAAATTCTCCAGCCAGCTCGGATGCATTGTTAAAAGCATCAACAGCTGATGTCAGCTGTTTTTCCTTTACCAGAACCTTGTAAAATGGAGCTTTCTTCCCGTCTGCAAGTATCCTTGCGAGAAAATCGAGGGCATAAGAGTCCTTACTGTATTGCTGGGGAACAGGCCATACCATTGTAAGCTCGGGTACATTGGCAAAGTTGTCTTCATGAAATAATTTCTTTGTCTCTGGAGCCGAAACCGGCATCGGGCTTCTTGGTCCGGCATCGCCGTGAGGCTTTATCTCACTGAAATATTTATTCAGAAGCAATTTGGCTGAATCAGGATCGAAATCACCGGAAAGGACAAGAGTGGCATTATTCGGTCCGTAGAATTTGTCGTAATATGTCCTGACATCATCCAGTGTCGCATTTCTCAGATCCTCCATTTCTCCGATCACTTCCCAGCTGTAAGGATGACCTTGCGGATAAAGATTTTTGAGAATGACATATTCGGTGAATCCGTAGGGAGAATTATCCTCACCCTGCCTCTTTTCGTTCTGGACAACATTCTGCTGAATGGCGAGCAACCTCGGCGTGACTGAATTGATAAAAAATCCCATCCTGTCCGATTCAAGCCAGAGGACCTTTTCAAGGGCATTCCTGGGGAACTCCTCATAATATGTAGTTACATCACGGTTTGTAAAACCATTGTTCATTCCACCGGCACCTTCAATAACCTTGTCGAATTTTCCTGAAGGAACATTTTCCGAACCGCCGAAAAGCAGATGTTCAAAAAGATGTGCAAAACCTGTCTTCCCGGGCAGTTCCCTGCTCGAACCGGTATGATACATAATTGTGTATGATATCATTGGATCTGAATGATCGGTATGAAGTATCACCTGAAGGCCATTAGGCATTGTGTATTTTTCAAAACCTATCGTAAGCTTGTCAGACGCCTCCTTTTTGCTGCATGACGACAGGATAAATAATAGTGCAGGTACAAGGAGCATTTTGAAGCAATGTTTTCTTTTCATATAGATATTTGTTTAATGTTCCGGTAAAATGAACATCGAATTTAGAAAATTATAAAAATGTACGTCACCTGAATCAGGAAAAACTTTTTATTTCCTTTTGTTTTGAAATAACAGGAGCTTTATCAATTGTTGGAGTTCTGATCATTTTTACCTATATTTCAATACATAAAATTCAACCAGATGAAAAGGCTGTTTCTGACTATTATTATCAATGTTGCCATCCTTGAATTTTCTTTTTCCCAGAAGAAACCATTTCTTTCGGATATCTATTCCTATATTGAAAATACATCAGTTTATGAGCTGAACCAGGAGGATGGACATGTACCCCTTGTTCCCTACCAGAACTCTGATGAGGCTTTTGTGAACAAATATGACAAAAGTCCATGGTATCTTTCACTCAACGGGATATGGAAGTTTCATTATTCGGATACTCCGGAAGGAGTTCCGCCCGGATTTTTTGCTCCAGGCTATAAAGATAATGGTTGGGATACTATCAGGGTCCCTTCCAACTGGGAAATGAAAGGATACGGCGATCCTCTTTTCAGGAATGTGACAACTCCCTTTAAACCCGATCCTCCCAAAGTTCCGCGGGAATACAATCCCTCAGGTGCCTACAGGAGAACCTTTAACATCCCTTCGTCGTGGAAAAACAGGGAGGTCTTTCTCAGGATGGAAAAAACAGCTTCAGCCTCATTTGTATGGATCAACGGCAAAGAAGCAGGTTACAATGAAGGCGGACAGGAACCTGCTGAGTACAATATCACTGATTTTCTGAAGCCCGGAAGGAACACCATCGCTGTCGCCGTTTATAAGTATTCAGATGGCTATTACCTTGAAGATCAGGATTACTGGCGTCTTGCAGGGATCTTTGATAATGTCTGGCTGTTCGCGGCTCCGGGAATACATATCTTTGACTGGGTGGCAGTCACCGACCTTGATGAAAATTATATAAATGCCAGACTCGATCTTTCGGTGACACTGAAAAATTATACTGACAAACCATGGAAGGACCTGACAGTCAAGGCAAGGCTTTTTAATGCTGATAAAGAGATTGTTAAACAATTAACAACCGACGGCATCGTCCTTTACCCCGATTCCTCAGCAGCAGTTATGCTGACCGGCATTGTTGAAAATCCTGAGCTCTGGTCCGCCGAGCATCCGAGCCTTTATACCCTTATTCTTGAACTTTTATCTTCTTCGGGTAAAATTGAAGAGGTAATTTCCGGCAGGATAGGCTTCAAAGAAACGGAGATTCGCAATCAGGTCTTTTACCTTAACGGTAAGCCTGTAAAACTGAACGGGATCAACAGCCATATGCAGCACCCGCTAAATGGTCATACTATGGATGAAGCTACAATAAGGAAGGACCTTTCAATATTTAAACAGTTCAACATCAACTGTGTAAGGACTTCACATTATCCTCCGGTAATAAAATATCTTGAGCTGGCCGATGAGTATGGTATTTATGTCGTTGATGAAACCGGTGATGAGGCCCATGCCACTGAATACCTTTCCGGCAGACCGGAATGGGAGGCAATGTACCGCGAGAGAGCGGCAAAGATGGTTCTCCGCGACAGGAATCATCCCTGCGTGCTGTTCTGGAGCGCCGGCAATGAGAGCGGTGAGGGAGTAAATATATGTTCAGTCATTGACGAAGGAAGGAAATATGACAATACCAGATATTGGATGTACGGAGGTAACGCCTTCAGCCACAGGTGTGAGGAAATAATTGGCCCGCGCTATCCTCAGATAAGGGATCTTCTGACACAGGTTTTCAATGTGCCTGCCTCAACCGATCCCCGGCCATCATTTCTTGATGAATATCTTGCAGTTACAGGAAACGGTGGAGGGGGACTCGATGATTACTGGGAACTTTTCTATTCCCATCCCCGAAGCATGGGTGGCGCAATATGGGATTTTGTAAGCACAGGCATAACGGAAAGGGCCCGCCTCTTAAAGGATGCTTCGGATAATGACATACAGGTAAATATTATGGGACGTGCAAAGCTCGTCCCTGGAAAAACCGGTAAAGGGATCGACCTTAATGGTCATGATCAGTGGGTTGAAGTTTACAGGGACGACGCCCTGGAGATCGGTGGAGATAAACTTACCCTTACATTATGGGTATATCCCAGGTCACTGAGCAGATTCGCAGGCACACTTATCACGAAGGGAAACTGGCAGTTCGGTATCCGGCAGGTAAGGGATGATTCCCTCGAATTTTATGTAACTACACGTACCCGTCAGGATGTTAAAATTGCACTTCCTGATAACTGGGAATTTAGCTGGCACCATGTTGTTGCAAATTATGACGGCTCATCGATCTGGCTTACTGTCGACGGTAATGAAAGCCGTCGAAAACCCCAGTCTGGAAATATACGCAATACTCCATTCCCCGTGAACATCGGAAGGAACGCCGAGATTCACGGACAGGAAACATCAGTTTATATCTCCGATGCGATAATCGACCAGGTGGGGATCTTTGCAAAAGATATCTCCGCAAGACTGCTCGAGGAGCCTACTGAAGGCATAAAAAAGCAGGCCGGACTATGGCTCGATTTTGAAGAGGAAAAACCCGGTGGAAAATATTTCAGCTATGGCATAGGGGCCAGGACTTACGGGTCGATATGGCCCGACAGACGACCCCAGCCTGAGATGTGGCAGATTAAGAAATCGGCGCAGCCTGTTCATACCAAACTTGCATCACCCGAAAAAGGACTTGTGGAAATAGCTAACCGCTACCTCTTTACAAATCTTAATGAACTTGAAGGCCGGTGGGCTCTTCAGGAAAACGGAAAAATACTTCAGCAGGGTAAGCTCGATGTGAACCTTGAGCCGGGACAGAAAAAATTAATGGAGATCCCTTTTGCGAAACCTGAAATAATGCCGGGAGCAGAATATTTCCTGGTTATAAGTTTCCATCTCAAAGAAAAAAAACAATGGGCTGAAGCCGGTTTTGAGACAGCCTGGGATCAGATGAGACTTCCATGGTTTGCTCCGGAAAAAAACAATATTATATTTAAGGGGGGATCTGTAAATGCCTGGGAAAATGCAGACAAACTGATAATATCAGGGAGCAGTTTTATTTACAGTTTTAGCAAAAGTACGGGACTTCTTGAATCTGTCTCGGCCGGAGGGAAAGAACTTATAAAAAAGGGGCCGGTGCTTAATATCTGGAGAGCACCGCTTGCCAATGAAACAGATTCTTGGACATTCTGGTCATCTAATATAAAGAACAGGATCGATGGATACGGAAGGATGGCTGCTACAGAATGGTATTCAGCCGGTATTGACAGACTCTCATTTATGAATGATCATTTTTCCTGGGAAAATCAGGGAGATTCATGCATTGTTGTATCAGTCAGGAACGTATGGTCGATGGCTATCCAGAGGGGATCTTTTATTGACGATTCAAAATATATTATAAAAGACGATGGCACAATAATATACTCAAATTCAATTATTCCAAACGGGCAGATGCCAGCATGGCTTCCGCGTGCCGGACAGCAATGGATACTTGACAAATCTCTAGGCAATGTCGAATGGTTCGGAAGGGGACCTCAGGAGAACTATCCCGACAGGAAGAGCGGGTACAGGGTTGGGGAATATAAATCAACGGCTCAGGAAATGTATGAGCCCTACCTAATACCACAGGACTATGGTTTAAGGACTGATACGAGATATGTCAGGATAACTGATGAGAATGGCGCAGGTCTTGAATTCAGGGCCGACAGGCTGTTTAATTTCAGCTTGCATCCTTATTCAACTGAAAACCTTACAAAGGCAGTATACACATATCAGCTGCATCCTTTTGACGGGATGACTTTCAATCTCGACTATGCCACAAGCGGTGTTGGCTGTACGGCAGCAGGAGTCTTCCCCGAATACCAGGTTATGCCTCAGCGATATGATTGCGTGGTAACGATAAGGCCGGTATTAAGGTAATATTGATGAAACCGCTCCGCGGTACGCATAATGAATTTATTTGAATGACCAAAAATGAGATAATCGCTCCAGGATAGAATTCATTGAGATCATATTCATCCGAATCCCGGAGGGATTCCATCAATGCTTTATCCGATTTTATTGAATATCCCGTAATTCGGATATGGCATAAAGATTTGAGTTTGAGAGTTCGACTGCCTTTGAGAGATTTTCCCGTGCTGAAACCAATTCACCCAAGCCTTTTAACCCCAGCCCCTTAAGAAGATAAGCAGATGCGAGCCTTGCATTTTCGGCTTCCCTTGTGCCGAATTTGGCAAAGAAATCCACCTCACGTGATTCGGTCTGACCGATCTGTTTTTCTGCTTCGTCAATAATGGCTCTCAGCGCTTCCTCTGCTTCCTTCTTTTTACCAAGTCTCATCAGGCTCATCGCCTGATAATATTTTACATAAGACGAATTTCTTACATCCCGTGAAGCTGACTGTTCATAGCTCTTTCTTGCTAAGGTCCTGTTCCCGAGAGCATTAAAGGCTGTGGCAATGAAATAATCAACCTGCACATTCCTGTTGCCGGCCCTGCTGGCTGCCGCTTCCTCTTCAGGTATCCTTGCAAGGAGGAACTCCTCAAGAGCCCTGTCGTATTTCTTTTCGGCCATAAGTTTCTTACCTGCCATCAGATGAGCATCGATAATTATGTCCCTTACTCTCGATGACCCTTCCCTGTAACTGAATTTTCGCCCTTTCAGGTATTCAACAGCTTTTTCGGGCCTTCCGGCAAGGGTAAGAACTGTGATCTGCCGGGCAAAGGCATTATCCCTTGCCGAGACAGTTTCATTCCGACCCTCAAAAAGAGCAAGCCTCTTTTCGACCGGGGCATTGCTCATCTCATACAATGCATCCAGTTCTTCATAGTATAGTGCATCATCTTTATTGATGGCCATTGCTTTTTCATATTCCGCAATTGCCCTGAGTCCGTCGCCCTTATGATGATAATAACCCCAGCCCAGGTTCCTGTGAGCAATTGCCAGCGAGGGATCAAGCCTTACACAATTTTCCCATGCTTCGATTGCCTTGCCGGGCTGCTTGTCATACAGCAGGTTCCCGAGATACTACCATGGACTGGCATCATCAGGGAAATACGAGATTACTTTGTTGAGAACATCAACGGTTTCAAGCCTGTAAGGGAATACGTAATCCACAGGTAGTTCAGAACCATCTTTGAAATACCTTGCAGCTTCTTCTTTATTTCCTTTAATATCAGATATATATCCCAGATAATAATCTACAATGGGATTTTTTCCGGGGAATCTGCTGAAAACCTCCGAAGCGTCATCAGCAAATCCGTCATTCAGATAACTGATTCCAAGCTCCAGATAATTTTGGTCAGAATCGCGCATTTTCCTGTTCAGGTCTTCCAGTGCAGTTTCTGCAGCCTTTTTCTCACCAAGTGCTTCCAGGTCAAGGTATAACTCATTTCCCGATCTGAAATCAAGGGGATCCTTTTCTGCAACTTCCTTAATAAGTTCCAAAGCGTCCTTTCCTTTTCCAAGATGCCTCAAAACGGACGATTTAAGGCAGACGGCGCTGTTGTTCCTTGTGTTGGTGGAAAGCGACTCATCAACCTGTTGAAGGGCTTTCTGAAGATCACCTTTCAGGCAGGATATTCTTGCAAGCTCAAGATAAGAAGCCGAATGCCAGGCATAATCCCATGTTGCCCTGTAAAGGGTATCTGCCGCCTCTTCATACAGGCCAAGCGCTTTCAGTGTAATGCCCTGAAGATAAAGCGCTTCACACGTTGAAGGCCTCGTGTAATCCTTTGTCAATCTTTTAGCTGCCCTTGCAAAATAGCTCCTGGCCTTCAGATAATCTCCATTCTTTAAATAGTGATTTCCCACAGCCGTATTGGTGCGGATATCATCAGGATCGCGTTTCAGTGCTTCCAGATAGTAATCCATGGCATTAAGAGTGGGATTATAAAACTGTTCAATCCTGCTTCCTGTGAGATAAAGCTCTTCTACTGTCAGTATATCCTTCGGATCCTTCGGACGACTGACCACAGGAGGCAGTTCTGCTGCTTTTTCTGTTTTTACGGGAGTATATGAAACCAAAACTTCGCCAGTAACTTTGTCTTTCATTTCCGTATGAAGATCAGTGAGTTCGAAGGGTGAGCCGAACCTGATTGTCCTGGTAAAGGTCTTTGATGGAGATATTTCAACCTCTTCATTCAGGACTATTTTTTCCTTGTTTTTAAGCTGGATTATTGCCTTTTCTATTTTTTTTGTGGAGTAATACCCGAGGAATACCTGGTTGTTTTCCCTTTGTTCAAGGTTTACGGCACCGTTGAGATTGGCATTTTTAAAACCCCCGATATCCTTTACGGGATACCAGTATTGCCTGAAAGTCTTTACCTCGTACGGCCTTATCCAGCTGTAGTCGGGCTGATTGTCGGAAAACGCGCCTGTCATGATCTCTACATATGGACCGTCGGTCTCTGTCAGCCGTGCTTCGGTCGCCTGTCCGACCGGTCCGGATCCCCATTCCCACAGCTTTGCTCCTTTAACAACATTATGATCGCCTATATGTACGGTTCCTGCCTCCTTTCCGTGGTCATAGCCCCCCATGAAATCTTCCTTCAGATCCCAGGCAAAAAAAGAATTTGAATAAGGGGAATTTTTCCACCAGCTTACATCAAAGCCTCTCGTAAAATCCTGTCCGTTATATACTTCTGTTGAAAATGGCCAGTTTGTAAAACTGTTTTTGGCATGGTAAGTGGCGATATTGACGCTTGGAGGAAATATAACCTGGTAGTTTTCATTAGTGTGAGCAGCTACGTTTGCCCAATAAAGAAATGTATGCGTAAACGGGGTGGGATTCAGGATTTTGACCTCAGCTTCGAAATAAGACCTGTCGGGAAACATGGTGATGCCAATAGTCCATCTCATTCTGTGACGTGGTTCTGTCTCTCCGATACGGATAGTCCTGCTGCCGTCGCTGTTTTCAGTCGTGGTATAATCGACCGGAAGGAATGTTGATGCCCTGTGATGATGAAGTACGCACCATTCAATACCTCCTGACACCCAGGCTCCAAGCATGCCGATATTTGAAGGTTTCACGACATTGTTTTTGTAAATGAAATTATAGCCGTTTGATTTGTCGGTGGCATAATAAAGTTT
This sequence comes from Bacteroidales bacterium, assembly GCA_012517605.1. GTDB lineage: Bacteria > Bacteroidota > Bacteroidia > Bacteroidales > VadinHA17 > LD21. Next base: position 4,068 of record JAAYUS010000024.1, on the reverse strand, counting down.
GCCTCCTATCTCCGGAGTTACACAGAGCTTAATGTATTCATTTTCCATTGTAACTGTCTTCCAGGCTTTATCGACCTTCTGATCAGAGATCACATCATTCATCGCATAGGGATATATGTATTTCGAAGCTCCCTGGTATGATTCCCCGTTGAAGAACATCGGATTCTTATCAGGAGGAGCTACTGTATAAGTAGGTAATACCCATTCCTGTTCGGAAATCTTAACCTGCCCGGTAAGTGATGATGCCCAAAAAACAAGTAATAATGCAACTGATAACCCTTTGATTTTCATATTTCTGAATTTATTTTGAACCCTGAACCTTGAACCCCACGCCGCACTCCTCACTCCGCACCTTCATTTGTGCGTTGTGAAAGTTATTAAAAATACATAAGCATTATTTGAATAATTATACTTATATTTTATGTTCAATTTGCGGTACAACCTTTGTTAAAAAAAATAACCATGCAAAAGATTCTCCTTATCTTACCGGTGCTGTTAATTTTCTCATCAGCGGGCTATTCCCAGGAAAAAATCAGTGCTGAACAAAAACAAAAACTTGAACAGCTCCGCAAAGAGGTCAGGGAAGATCTCACCGGGAACATACTTCCTTTCTGGATTTCAAAAATGACCGACAATAATCGCGGAGGCTTCTATGGCAGGGTCGACATTCAAAACCATGTTTATCCCGATGCCGACAAGGGAGGCATCCTTAATGCAAGGGTACTGTGGACATTTTCATCTGCATATCGTGTTACAGGCGATACACTGTATCTCAGAACGGCCAAACGGGCAAAGGACTATGTTCTTAAGTATTTTATCGACAGGGAGAATGGAGGCGCATTCTATAGCCTGAAGGCCGACGGATCTCCTTCAGATACCAGGAAACAGGTTTATACAAATGCATTCTTTATTTACTCTCTTTCTGAATATTCAAGAGCTACAGGAGACAAGGAAGCTTTGTCAGAGGCGATGAAAATATTCGACCTGTTTGAAAAGTACGCCCTTGACAGAGAGAACAATGGTTATTTCGAGGTTTTCAGCCGCGATTGGCAGCGGATACGCGACAAGATGATAGGGGAAAGCTCGGATAAGGATGAAAAAACGATGAATACCCATCTTCATTTGATGGAGGCATATGCAAACCTTTACAGGGTCTCGGGTGATGATATGGTCGGCCAGCGGCTGAAGAACCTTGTCGGGTTATTTCTCGACCATATAATAGATAAAAAGACTTCCCATCTCATCTGTTTTATGGACAGATCCTGGAAAAGGACCTCTGATATTGATTCCTACGGTCATGATATTGAATCATCGTGGCTGCTTTATGAAGCGGCATCGCTATTAAAAGACAAAGAGCTTACTGAAAGGGTAAAGAAGGCCTGCATAGGAATAGCAAATGCAGCCTCCGAAGGATACCAGCCAGACGGGAGTATGCTAACTGAGAAAAATACTTCAACCGGGCATGTTAGACTACAGCGCTCGTGGTGGGAGCAGGCCGAAACCGTTGTTGGTTATCTCAATGCATATGAACTCACAAACGACTGGGCCTATATGAACAAGTCGTTTCAATGCTGGGAATATATCAAGACAAATTTCATTGATTCAAAAAACGGAAGCTGGTTCAGCTACATTTCTGAAAACGGCACTCCGTCGGGCGACAAGGGAGGATTCTGGATATGCCCTTATCATAACGGAAGGATGTGCATGGAAGTGATGGAAAGGATCAGATAGCCATTCTGGTATTATAGTAATAACAAATAACCGGCATCTATGTATACATATACTCTGGGCGGAAAGAACGGAAGGAAATATGTCCTCCGGGAAAGCAGTGATATGGTTGCTGTCAGACTGCTGAAATCGCGAACAATGAAGAACATAATGAGTTCTGCAAGGGGAAAGAAGATCCTGAAAGATTTTGAACTTATAGAAGAGTTTCCCGAGGCGGATATATCTGTTTTCCAGGCAAAAGAATCGGTAAGTGAACCAGCTCTTGCGCGCGACAGGGCAAAATCGGCTCTAAAGGATGAGCCAGGTCTCCGGTTTGCTGGAAAGGTGCTTATAGATGCTGAAAGCAAAACACTTGTTCTATATACTGAGAATATTTTCATTAAGTTCCATGATGATGTCAAAACTGCCGTATGTGAGAAGATCATTGCTGATAACGGGCTGAAAATCAAACAACGGCCAGGTTATGCAGCAAACGCTTATTTTGTTGGCGCACCGGAGAATACAGGGGTCAGGGTGTTCGAAATAGCCGAAAAACTACTTCAGATGCCTGAAGTTGAGCTTTGTCATCCGGAACTGATAAGAAAAAGAAGCCTTAAAAGGATACATCCCGGCCAATGGCATTTGATGAAAACCAAAATCAACAGGAAGACAGTGGATGCCGGTGTACGTGCCGACTTTGCCCATAAACTGACTACAGGGAAAGGTATTGTTATAGCCCTTATTGATGATGGAGTGGATACACATCATCCGGAGTTCAGTATGAAAGGAAAGATCATTAACCCGAGGGATGTTACGGAAAACAGCAATGATCCCGGGCCTAAAACCTTTTATGATAATCATGGCACTGCGTGTGCAGGTGTTGCGGCAGCATCAGGCGTCGAGGCATCCGGTGTTGCCCCGGGCGCAACGCTTATGCCGGTGCGCCTTAGCTCCAATCTTGGCTCGATTGCTGAGGCAAATGCATTCCTATGGGCTGCCGACCATGGAGCAGATATCATTTCGTGCAGCTGGGGACCGGAAGATGGCAACTGGAGCGATCCCAACGATCCGGTTCATTTTGCTGAAGTGGGACTGCCCGACAGCACCCGGCTTGCAATTGATTATGCGATAAGAGCCGGAAGGGGAGGAAAGGGTTGTATAATAACATTCGCTGCTGGCAACGGCAATGAGGACTGCCGGTATGACGGCTATGCCGGTTATGAAAAGGTCATTGCCGTTTCAGCTTGCAACGACACGGGCAAAAGAAGCATATATAGTGATTATGGCACAAATGTTTGGTGCTCTTTTCCCAGCAGCGATTTCGGTTATGCCCCTTTCAACCATCCGAAGCCGCTTACAAAAGGAATCTATACTACCGACCGCCCTGGAGAAAAGGGTTATAATCCCGAAGGCAATTATACCGACAGTTTCGGAGGCACTTCAAGTTCATGCCCGGGAGTGGCAGGGACAGCTGCCCTTATACTTTCTGTAAATCCTGAACTTACATGGCTTGAGGTGAGGGATATAATTGCTGCAACGGCCGATAAAATCGATATTGACGGTGGCTTTTATGATGAAAGCGGACACAGTGTCTATTATGGTTACGGAAGGGTGAACGCAGAAAAAGCAGTAAAAAGATCAATGGAACTTATAACCCCCAAAAAAATACCACAACGCAGATCAAGAACAAGAACAACAGTTTGATTAATACAAATATCCTTATTGATAACACAATGCATTTAATATCATGGCACGGGAAATCATAACATCACAGGATATCCTGAAGATCACCAGGGCTGAAAACACTGATGCAGAAACTTCAGCAACTTCACGCATAAATTCAAGGGATGGTTATTTTGACAGACTTTTCAAATATATCCCTGCAGAACTTGTTGCCGGTTACATCTTCGTCCTTGGCACTGTGAAACAATTAACAGATGTAGAGGTGGCTAGGCTCGTAAACTGGCTGATCTTTGCCGTCTTTGCCATCCTTACGCCATTGTACCTTAACAGGGTACAGAAAGTTGCAAAGACAGGTCAGCTTATTATTTCCACTATATCATTTGCAGTATGGGTCTTTGCTCTGGGCGGACCATTTACGCTTACAGAATGGTATAATCCTGTTTACGGATCATTACTGCTTCCTGTTTTCACACTTCTGGTTGCAATCTGGGAAGCTGATTGAAAACGACAAGACTTCTTTGAGTCATTACAGATTTTCAGCCTGTTTTTCAAAAAAATGATGTTCTCCGGTGGAAATTTTCTCCGGTACAACCCCTTAATCACCCTTTTTGGCCACTTCTGGTCTAAAATATTTTACTGTTTGTCAAAACCCGATATTCTGGCAATCGGATCGTCATT
>JAAYUS010000144.1 GCA_012517605.1 Bacteroidales bacterium | reverse complement strand
CTGTTTCTTGCCGATGATATTATTTCCTGAATCCTGTTTTTCCTCGGGAATGCTTTTTCGGTCTTTTCGGTTTTCAGCTCCGACCTTATCAGATCAATTGTGTCGGCTGAGTCTTCTTCATCAATGATGGTGAAATCGGGAGGAATATTAATGAGATTCGAGTATTTCCTGAGGACGAAATTTGCAAATGCATGGAATGTGCCTCCAAAGACCTTTTGTGCAGAGTTGTCCTTTAGCAACTGCTGTACCCGGCCCAGCATTTCGCCTGCTGCTTTCCTTGTAAAAGTGAGAAGGAGCATGTCTTCGGGGTTGATCCCATTCTCCATCATGAAGGCTACTCTGTAAACTATCACCCTTGTCTTTCCGCTTCCGGCGCCTGCAATTACAAGGACAGGACCGTTTATGGAGGTCACTGCTTCAAGCTGTGCTCTGTTAAGTTCTCCCTTGTAGTTGATCCTGTAATTCCGGTCAAGGGTGATTTCATGCTGTATTTGGGGACGGCTTTCGATGGACGCGATTATAGACTGAAGCTCCGTTATCTTCCTGGCAGTCTTATCGGTGGTTTCTATTTCGGGAAAGTCATCTGATGAAAAATCAGCAAGGTCCGACTTTGCAGGCGCTATTGCACCGGAAGAGCCAGCCTTTAGTCGTGCAGCAAGCCCTTCAATCGAATCGAGAAATGATTTTCCTGGACCTTGCTGATCCGGATATTCAGAACCACGATCAGCATCAAACTCCTTTTCAAGATTAGAAACCATCAGTACCAGATTTTATTTCCACAGTCCAATAACAGGTCATGAAGGTATGAATAAGAAGAATTATATACAAAATATCAGGAATAACGGCAGAATAAATTTATTCACAATGTAACCCGTATCGTAAAACAAGCAGATTGCCGTGTTCCGTCGTACAGATTGCATTCGCTGGAGTAATCCGCATCCGGAGGACTTTATTGCAATTTGATTATCTTTATTACCTTACGGCTTGATAACATTTCATAAACCCATTCTGATGAGAGGATCAATTATATTCATTCTGATTTTTGCATCTGTCAACGGATTTTCACAGGAGAACACGGAAAGCAACCTCAGAAAGCTGAAAGCTGATGCCAGTGTCAGTATCAACAGCAACGGTATAGCCTCGATACCTGCATTCTCACTTGGCGATCCGGCAGTCATTGCTTCAATTGCCCTTGCAAAGAACAGGTTCAGTTACGATCCTGTGCTCGCCTATGGGCTTGACATGAAACCATGGTTTATTGATAACTGGCTTCATTATAAGCTCATACGCAGAAAGGATTTTGAAATAAGGGCCGGATTTAATTTCAGTACATTCTTCAGCAAAACCAAGCTGCCCGATATGACAATCCTTCAGGGTGACCGGTATTTTGCCCTTGAAGTTGCAGGAATATACCGTTTTACCCCCAACACATCGCTGACTCTTATGTACTGGAATGACAGGGGCCAGGAAAAAGGCACGATAAAGGGGCATTTCTTCAACCTTCTTGGAGAGATTTACAATATCAGACTGGGCAACAGGCTTGTAATGATGACCGGAGCCCAGCTTTTCGCAATCAGTTATGAGGGTTATAACGATGGAGTTTTCATCTCGCCAAAAATCTCGTTTTCAATGAGAGAGGTCCCCTTCAGCCTGTACTGGCAGGCGACTCAGGTTATTGACAGCAATATAGATCCAAATCCGGGATTTAAATGGAATATCGGACTATCATACACCCTGTAAAAGCAAAAAAATCCCGGAACAAGCCCGGGATTTTTCAGATTTAAAGACTGATTTTTTATTAACTGATTATTCTTTATTTAAAACCACATAGCCGATTATGTAAATGTTCCCTGATAGACCATTTATGGTGAAAGTGTCGGTTGATGCTGCGCCCAGGTTACTGTGGACATAAGGATAATGAGCGGGATCAACTGTGAAATTACCTTCATATTTTGGCACCATATCGTTACCGATATACATGCGTGATTCTTTCATTGTATATCCGTCGCTAAGGGTAATTGTTGCAGTTGCGGTTCCCTCAAAATAATGTACTTTAATCTCACCGACTTTTGTTGCCTTACTCACGTCGCAATCTGAGATATTTGCAAAGAGTTCATATTTTGATATAAAAGTCTCTGCCGGAGGCAATGCACCATTTGTCCAGCCCCACTGGGTGAAACCGTACTGGGCAAGAAGCGGATCACTGAGGAAGCAATGAACCATTTCGGGGTATGTTTTGCGTGCAAATGCCACCCAT
>JAAYUS010000143.1 GCA_012517605.1 Bacteroidales bacterium | reverse complement strand
TGTTTTACAGACCTTAACATTTGTTATTAGTAGCGGAGGGAGGATTCGAACCTCCGACCTTTGGGTTATGAGCCCAACGAGCTACCACTGCTCCACCCCGCAATGTGGGTGCAAATGTACAACATTGAATGTAATTGACAAAACAATTTCAAAAAAAATTGTAAGTTTGCAAGAAGACGGAAGACGAAAGTTTAGGAACGCAGTTACTTGATGCGGAAGCCGTGAACTATATCCCGAAATGTGAATCAGGCACTAATTGATTTTTTGACTTCGGTCTCCGGTCTTCAGTCTTCGGTCTGAATTGATGTACTATAAGTTACTAAATATCATTTTAATACAAACCGTCATGCCCAGAGTATTCAAAGCTACAGACATAGAAAAAGAGGAAAAGGAGATCAAACGCGATTACCTCGACCGACATATGCCTCATGTAATCTGCCCCGACCAGGTAAAAAGAGGAGAGAAATTTATGGTTAAGGTTATTCTTGGTGAGGAATATCCCCACCCCGATGAATATGATCATTCGATAAGCCTCATCCAGCTGTGGAACCGCGAAACACTTCTCGCCGAAGCACGTTATACCCCCGGAGTTTACGGAAACCTTCCGTCACACGTGGAAGTCGACTTCTATATCGTCGCTCCAGAAGTCTCAATGAACCTTTCGGCGATGTCGGTCTGCACTAAACACGGACTGTGGCAAAGTGAAGACAAACCTGTAAAGGTTGTCTGATCTTTATTATCTTTGCAGCCAAATATTTGCCGGAATATGCCAAAAATCGACAAGAAGAAAAGGAACTGGCGGGATAAATACAGGTTTTCAGTCACTAATGATACGACTTTCGAAGAGATTTGGAGGATCAGACTTACAAAATATAACGGATTCCTCCTTATAACATTCCTCGTTTTTTTCATAATCGGGTCAACCGTTTCTTTGATAGCCTTCACCAACCTCAGGGAATTCATTCCGGGCTACCCTGACGTGAACATGAGGAGAAACATACTCCTTAATGCAATCCGGCTGGATTCGGTAGAAAAAGAACTCTCCATCAGGGACAGATACTTCGAAAACCTTAACCTTATCATTTCGGGGCAGAAGCCTGTCAATAATTACCTTCCGGGAGATACATCAGGAAAATATAAAACTATAGCCTTCAACAGATCTCCCGAGGATTCCGCTCTAAGGGCACAGGTGGAAACAGCCGACAGATATAACCTTACACTTGGACCGATCTCCGTCGAGTCGGTAACCAGCCTTGCAGGTCTTCATTTTTACCCGCCTGTCAGAGGGATCGTATCCGGGAAATTCGATCCTGCATCGAAACATTTTGGAACAGATATTGTCACCAAGCCAAATTCAACTGTCGAGGCAGCGCTCGACGGGACCGTCATTCTTACAGGCTGGACAATGGAAACAGGCTTCGTTATTGAGGTGCAACACTCAAATAACATCGTCTCGGTTTACAAGCATAACTCGGCATTACTAAGGGAAACAGGCGACCTGGTGAGGACAGGAGAAGCAATTGCCGTCGTAGGCGACTCGGGCGAACTTTACACTTCAGGGCCTCATCTCCATTTCGAAATATGGTATAAGGGCACTCCGCTTGATCCGGAAAAGCATATAATCTTCTAATGCAGAAAGGAAGGATGCCAAAAAGAATTGCTTTACTCGGATCGACAGGATCAATTGGCACCCAGACTCTGGATGTTATCTCGAGATATCCGGATGAGTTCTTAGTTGAAGTGCTTACTGCAGGAAATAACGTAAAGCTCCTTGTTCAGCAGGCTTTGAAATTCCATCCCGATTCGGTTGTAATCGGCAACTCCGAACATTATCACCATCTGAGGGAAGCCCTTAAAAGCCATCCTGTAAAGGTATATGCCGGCGAAGAGGCAATCGAACAGGTTGTTGCTGGTTCAAATGTGGATATGGTCGTTGCTGCAATGGTGGGTTATTCAGGGTTACGGCCCACAATATCGGCTATCAGGGCCGGAAAGAAAATAGCACTGGCGAATAAGGAAACCCTTGTTGTTGCCGGTGAGATCATTAAAAAACTTGTTAAGGAATCGGGTGCCGGAATAATTCCTGTCGACTCAGAACACTCGGCAATCTTTCAATGTCTTGCTGGCGAAAGGGGAAACCCTGTGGAAAAAATTACTCTTACGGCTTCAGGAGGTCCTTTTCTCAACTATACGACTGAGATGCTGCGGAATGTCAAACCCCATGAGGCGCTTAAACATCCAAACTGGGAAATGGGAAACAAGGTGACAATTGATTCTGCATCACTTATGAACAAAGGCCTTGAGGTAATTGAGGCTAAATGGCTCTTTGACCTGTACCCCGAACAGATAGAAGTGATCGTTCATCCCCAGTCGGTGATACATTCATTTGTCCATTTTGCCGACGGTTCGGTTAAGGCTCAGCTGGGAATTCCCGATATGAGGGTCCCGATATTGTACGCTTTAAGCTATCCCGACAGATACGCCTCCGACCTGCCAAAACTTGACCTCAGGAAATATCCAGAACTTTCTTTTATCCCTCCCGATAAGACACGTTTCCGCAACCTTGCACTTGCATACGAAGCCCTTGACAAGGGTGGCAATATGCCATGCATCATGAATGCCGCAAATGAAATTGCCGTTCATGCATTTCTTTCAGGCAAAATAGGATTCCTTCAGATGTCGGATGTTGTTGAATATACAATGGAGAAAACCGAATATTTTGCATCTCCTGGTCTAAAATTTCTCGAGACTTCAAATTCAATGGCCCGGTCTGTTGCTTCAAAATACATAAACGAACTTTGTAAAAAATCATGACCATACTTATAAAAATACTCCAGTTCCTCCTCAGTCTCTCAATAATAGTGATCATTCATGAGACCGGACATTTCCTCTTTGCCAAACTTTTTAAGACAAGGGTTGAAAAGTTCTATCTTTTCTTCGACCCCTGGTTCTCACTTTTTAAGCGTAAGAAAGGGGAAACGGAATATGGAATAGGATGGATACCTCTTGGCGGCTATGTCAAGATATCAGGCATGATTGATGAATCAATGGACAGGGAGCAGATGAAACAGCCTCCCCAGCCCTATGAGTTCCGCTCAAAACCTTCCGGACAAAGACTGATGATAATGATTGCCGGAGTGATATTCAATTTTGTCTCGGCCCTTGTTATCTATGTTTGTGTCCTTTATGCCTGGGGCGAGACTTATCTTCCTACCTCAAGCGTGAAATACGGAATTGTTACCGATTCAATTGGCTATTCAATAGGTCTCAGGAACGGAGATAAAATTGTTTCGGTTGATAATCAGAAGATTGAGAATTTTGCACAGATCACTTCCGATATAGTCCTTAATAACAGGAAAACCATTCAGGTCGAAAGGAACGGGGAAATCCTGAACATCAATATTCCTGTGGAATATATTGCACAGATGCTTAAGGGAAACGGAAGAATCGACCCCAGAACACCTTTCAGCCCTTATACAATTACTGCCTTCGGAAAGGAATCTCCTGCAAAAAATGCAGGCCTTCTGACCGGCGATGAACTTGTAGGTATCGATGGGAACAAATTTGAATGGTTTGATGAATTCCAGCATTATCTTGCACTTAACAAATCAAAAACTGTCGAGGTCAATGTTCAGCGAAACGGACAGCAGATAAACATTCCGGTCACCCTTACTCCGGAAGGAACTCTTGGCGTCGGGACATCAAGGTCGTACGATCAGATTTTTGAGCTCAGGACCATAAAATATGGTCTGCTTGCTTCTGTACCTGCCGGAATCAGCAAGGGATTCAGTACGATTGGCGACTATCTTAAACAATTCAGGGTGATCTTTTCAAAACATACAAAAGCTTATGAATCACTGGGTGGCTTTATCACAATAGGAAGCATATTTCCCGGGTCATGGGACTGGCAGTCATTCTGGAACCTTACGGCTCTTCTTTCAATCATTCTTGCGGTAATGAATATTCTTCCAATACCGGCTCTTGACGGCGGACATGTTATGTTTCTGCTGTATGAAGTAATAACCGGAAGGAAACCAAGCGACAAATTCCTAGAATATGCCCAGATGACAGGAATGATAATTCTGCTTGGTCTGCTGATACTTGCCAATGGCAACGACATACTGAGATTGTTCAGGAAATAGGCACGTTAAGGGCTGAAAAACAATGGTTTGTTAATTTCTTAACAATGCCTGTTTGTGGCAGTATTAATTATTTTATGAAATTTGCAGATAATAATAAAGTATTTATAACTTTGCATGAATTCTAAAAATTAAAGAGATGGGAAAGATTGGAATGACCGAGATAATACTTATTTTGCTGGTTGTGGTTCTTTTGTTCGGCGGCAGGAAAATCCCCGAACTGATGAAAGGTATTGGCCAGGGTATGAAGGAATTCAAGAAAGCCTCAAAGGTTGACGATACCGACACCAAAGAGGTGGTAAAGTAAAGAATTTCACCGATTGAAATAAGATAACTGAGGGACAGGAAATGAGTCCCTTTTTTTACATATACCTGCCTCAAATGCAGGGTGGTCAGTAAATATATTCGTATTTCTGATTTCTTCTGACTGGATTGAACCCGGCCTCACTTATAATTTCCCTGATCTGGTTTGCGCTGAATCTGTTGCCGCCGCCTGCCGCACTTACAACATTTTCCTCTATCATTACCGACCCCAGGTCATTTGCCCCGGCATGGAGTGAAAGCATGGCTGTTTCTTTACCTACGGTAAGCAGGGATGCCTGAATATTCGTGATATTATTAAGCATGATTCTGCTTATTGCAATAAGTCTTATGTAATCAGCGCTGCTATACCTGCTCATTACACCTGACTTTTCCCTCAGGTTTGTCCCTTCATCCTGGTATGGCCACGGAATGAAAGCAATAAATCCGTAATGCCCGGCAGGTCTTTCCTCCTGAAGTTCTCTTATTTTTACAAGATGTAAAATCCGTTCTTCAATGGTCTCGATATGGCCGTACATCATTGTAGCCGATGTCGGCAGGTTCAGCTTATGAGCTTCTCTCATTACTCCAAGCCACTCATCCGTTGTTGCCTTTGCAGGTGATATCAGCTTCCTTACCCTGTCGGAAAGGATTTCCGCACCGGCGCCCGGAAGGCTGTCCAGGCCGGCATCCGTCAGTCTTTTGAGCACCTCATTATACGGCAGTTTCTCCTTTTTTGAAAGATATACTATTTCGGGTGGACCCAGTGCATGAAGTTTTACGTCCGGATACATCTCCTTCAGATCCCTGAAGAGGTTTACGTAAAACGCCAGACCAAGATCAGGATTCATTCCGCCCTGCAGCAAAAGCTGATCGCCCCCGAGAATCCTCATCTCCTCAATTTTACTCTTATACTCCTCCAATGTTGTGACGAATGCATCTGACGATCCTTTTTTCCGGCAGAAATGGCAGAAAGCACATTGCGAAAAGCAAACATTTGTGATATTTACATTTCTGTCTATCATCCAGCCGGCATTTTTACCGGGGCAATGATACTGACGGAGCCTGTCGGCAATGAAGATCAGATCTTCGAGCGGAGCATCGTTATATAGTAATACTCCCTCTTCAGTATTAAGCGGGAGCATGTCAAGTGCCTTTTTATATAGATTTTCGGTATTCATTTTTCCATAATATCCTTTGAAGCCGATTCTTAAATCACCGCGCCCCGGGTTGCAGAAGGGTAAACCCGGATAACTGAACATCCTCTATTCATGTATGATCATCAACGGGGCAAAGGTAATTCTTTGGAAGCTAAACAATCAATAATTTATTTAACTTTACAACTTCAAAAAAAATCCTTACTTTAAATATATATGAAACCCACATGTGCCAAATCAAAAAACACGTATGTAAATAATTTTCAAACATGCGGGTTCCATCAGACCATTAAATAAAAAATTAAATACTGATGAAACCTCAGATACAAAAAATATCACAAATATCTCCAGATCAATCTGTTGTTTGTATTGCCGGAAAAGATGAACTCCCGTCCTGGCTTAACCTTTCGGTTCCGGAAAGGGATTTTGCCCTTAAACAGCTAAAAGCAAAGGAAGAATGCACTGTCGTCAATTCCTATTCGAGGGTAACGTATATAGTCAGGATCAGCGATAACGGTCCCGGGTACAGAAAAAAGGAGGGATTGAGAAAAGCAGCATTCAATCTCAGAAAGACTATCAGGTCGAACAATCATGAAGAACTGGTTATTGCGGCCTGGAAGGGATTTGCCGGATCGGTTGAGGCTTTTGCCGAGGGACTTCTGCTTAGCGCCTATTCCTTCGACAAGTATAAGACTAAAAGAGAGGATATTGACAAGGATAAATACCCCTCAAAGCTTCTGTTGCATGGCGACATTTCCGACAAGGATATAAAGTGGCTTGTTGATCTTACCGATGCCGTGTATATTATAAGGGACCTGATAAATGAACCTGTTAATCATCTTAATGCGCCTGCACTTGCCGGGGAAATAACTAAGACAGGCAATCTGGCGGGGTTCAGCGTTGAGGTGTTGAACAAGGGCAAAATAGAAGCCCTCAAGATGGGAGGTCTTCTTGCAGTGAATAAGGGGAGTGTTGATCCACCTGTATTTTGCATTCTTGAATGGAAACCTGAAAAATACCTTAATAAAAAACCTTTTGTCCTTGTCGGAAAGGGTATTGTCTATGATACAGGCGGTCTGAATATCAAGACAGGCGACTATATGGACAATATGAAGGCAGATATGGCAGGTGCGGCAGCAATAACAGGCGTCCTTTACACTGTTGCAAAAACAGGTTTGCCCCTGCATGTAATCGGCCTTGTCCCTGCCACTGACAACCGTCCTGGCGGAAATGCATATACACAGGGCGATATCATTACAATGTACAATAAAATGACTGTCGAGATCGGGAATACTGATGCGGAAGGAAGGCTGATCCTCGCCGACGCCATCAGTTATGCATCAAAATTCAATCCGGAACTGATCATTGATGTTGCCACCCTTACCGGTTCTGCTGCCATGACATTTGGCATCCATGCACTGGCGGTAATGGGCAATGCTGAAAGAAAATGGTTTGACCTTCTGAGCGAGGCAGGGAATGAGGTCTATGAAAGAACGGCAGAACTTCCATTCTGGGAAGAATATGGTGAAATGATAAAATCCGATATTGCGGATATCAGAAATGTTGGACAAAGGGAAGCAGGAGCCATTACTGCAGGAAAGTTCCTTGAGAATTTTGCTGAATATCCTTTGATCCATATTGATATTGCAGGACCGGGATCATTGAAGAAAGATGATTTTTACAGGTTAAAGGATGGCCCTGGCTCAGGAGTAAGGCTGCTTTCGACATTTCTGAGGAAATATGCTGAACAACTGATGGCTTAGTATTTAAATTATTATGGAAAGAAAGACTGTAGTTGCAGGAATATCCCATGGCGATATAAATGGGATCGGATATGAGGTTATTATAAAGGCTCTCATGGATCCGACTATCAATGACTTTTGTGTCCCTGTTGTTTACGGATCGCCGAAGGTAGCCGCTTACCATCGCAAGGCCTTGAATATTAATAATTTCAGTTTTAATAATATAAGAACGCCAGAGGAGGCAAATCCCCGGAAGGCGAATCTTATAAACTGCCTTGACGACAATGTGAGGGTTGAGCTTGGCAAATCGACTACCCATGGAGGTGAAGCGGCATTTGTTTCTCTTGAACGTGCCGTAAGCGATCTGAAAAGCGGCAAAATTGATGTTCTTGTTACAGCACCCATCGACAAGAAAAACATTCAGTCGGATAAGTTCCATTTCAACGGACATACCGAATATCTCAAGGAAAGTGCAGGAGCTGACGATGTTCTTATGTTCATGGTAAGTGAAAGCCTTAAGATAGGAGTGGCAACAGGTCATGTCCCTCTGCGGCAGGTCCCCGGTCTCATAACTGCCGACCTGATCCTTAAAAAGCTGAGACTGATGAATCAGTCACTTATTCTGGATTTTGGCATACGCAAACCCCGTATTGCCGTTCTAGGCCTGAATCCTCATGCAGGCGATAACTCATTGCTCGGTAGTGAAGAGGCAGAAGTAATTGCTCCTGCTGTCGAACAGGCTGTGAAGGAAAATATTCTGGCTTTCGGTCCTTTTCCTGCAGATGGTTTTTTCGGAGCAGGTTCATTCGCACATTTCGATGGTATCCTTGCCATGTATCACGATCAGGGACTGGCCCCCTTTAAGGCTCTTTCGTTCGATACAGGTGTGAACTTTACAGCAGGTCTTCCGTTCATAAGGACTTCTCCCGTACATGGGACCGCATTCCAGATAGCCGGCAAGGGAGAAGCATCTGAAAGCTCTTTCAGACAGGCTCTTTATCTTGCCTGCGATATTTTCAGAAACAGGCAGACGTACAGTGAGATAACACGTAATCCTCTTAAGAAACAGGATATTGAAATACACGCTGAGCGTGTCGATGAACTCCCTCCGGAGATTTTTAATTCCGAACATACTCTATGATCGATTACATCAAGGGTAAAATTACTGAGCTCACCCCTGCTTACCTGATAGTGGAAAACGGGGGCATTGGCTATTTTGCCAGTATTTCCCTTTCGACCTATTCAAAGCTTGAGGGCAAAGAAGAGTCCAGGATTTTTGTCCATGAGGTCATCAGGGAAGACAGCCATCAGCTTTTCGGCTTTGCCGAAAAGGAGGAGAGGGAGATTTTCAGGCTTCTGATATCCGTTACCGGTGTCGGTGCAGCCACGGCAAGAATGATGCTTTCATCGTTAAGTCCGGCAGAAATTGAAAAGGCAATTCTCGGGTCGGATATAAATACTTTAAAGGGTGTAAAAGGCATTGGTTTAAAAACCGCTCAAAGAATAGTTGTAGATCTTAAAGATAAACTCGGAAAACAATCCGGAACCGGCGAAATATTTGCATTTACAGACAATACAAAGCGCGAAGAGGCGTTATCAGCTTTAGTGATGCTTGGTTTTGGCAAAAGTGCTGTCGCAAAAGTCCTTGATACGATCATCAGGAAGGAGAAGAGCCTGACAGTCGAGGAGATGATAAAGAGAGCCCTTAAGAGCCTGTAAATAAGAATATAAGTTGATTTGGGATCAGAGTTATCATATAATAATCTGCTGAAATTTTCTTTTATTGTCATATTCGCTTCTCTTGTCCTGAGGTCAACCGAGGCAAATGGTCAGGCATCTTCAGGCACTTCCCAGACAGATACAATACGAAAATCACCGCTGCGGCTTAAAGATGTATCGGGAAATCCTTATGATCCGGCCCCCAAAGCTCCCCTGTTTCTTTATAATCCCTCAAATATAAAATCGACAGTTGTTTATGATACTGATAAGAACGAATATGTTATTTATCAGAAAGTCGGAGAATTTGATTACAGGACACCTGTCCGCATGTCACCTGAGGAATTTCGCAAATATCAGTACAACAAAGAAATGCGTGATTACTGGCAGTCGAGGATATCCGGCGAGTCAGCAGGATTCAGATCAAACCTGATACCACAGATTGAAATAGGAGGCGCAACTTTCGATAAGATATTCGGAAGCAACGTTATAAACATTATACCCCAGGGATCAGCAGAACTTATATTCGGCATCAATATATCACGCACTCAAAACCCGACCCTTTCAGAAAAGTTGCGGACAATTCCGACTTTTGACTTCAAGGAGAAAATACAGATGAATGTCACCGGTACTATTGGTGACAAAATGCAGCTTGGTGTAAATTACAATACCGATGCAATGTTTGAATTCGAGAACAGGACAAAGCTGCAGTATGCCGGCAAGGAGGATGAGATAATCAAAAAAGTTGAGGCAGGTGATGTCACTCTGCCCCTTCCGGGAACTCTTATCACCGGAAGCTACAGCCTTTTCGGCCTGAAGACAGAGATGCAGTTCGGGAAGCTGAATGTGACGACTGTACTTTCGCAGCAGAAAGGGGAGACTTCGACAATTGATGTAAAGGGCGGCGCACAGATTAGCGAGTTCCAAATATATGCAGATGACTATGAGGCCAACCGCCACTTCTTCCTGTCACATTATTTCAGGGATATCTACAACGACGCCCTAAGGAGCCTTCCTGCAGTCAGCTCCGGACTCAACATCACCCGGATAGAAGTCTGGATCACCAATAAGACAAGCAGTTATGAAGAGACAAGGAATATTGTGGCATTTGCTGATCTTGCTGAGAACAGCAGCCATATCTTTAACAAGGTCCCTCAGTTCCAGGCATCACCAGGAGGGACGAGATTCCCCGACAACAATACTAACCAGCTCTACCCGCAGCTTCAGTCGGGTTACTCCTCAATACGCAATGTCGATCAGGTCACAAATGCTTTCAGTTCATTGTATCCCGGTTTTCAGATCGGCAGGGATTTTGAAAAGATTGAAAATGCCCGGAAGCTCAATGAACGTGAGTTTACACTGAACTCACAGCTTGGATACATCTCACTCAATACCGCCCTTAATACTGATGAAGTCCTGGCGGTTGCATTTGAATATACCCTCAACGGACAGATATACAAAGTAGGTGAATTCTCGACCGACGGTATTACTGCTCCCCAGACGCTTGTTCTGAAGCTTTTGAAGGGAACCACGCTGAGCCCTAAGTATCCTACATGGAACCTGATGATGAAAAATATATATTCACTTGGTTCAGGCAGGCTCGAAAGCGGTAATTTTCAGATGAACATTCTTTATGAGGATGATAAAACCGGAAATGCCATCAATTATCTTCCTGAAGGCAGGATAGCTAACAAGGTTCTTCTTCAGGTTCTCGGCCTTGACAATCTGAATTCCCAGAACGACAGGATCCCTGACGGATATTTTGATTTCATCGACGGAGTAACGGTAATGGTAAGCAGGGGAAAGATAATTTTTCCCGTGACTGAACCTTTCGGCAGTTATCTGAGAAGTCAGATAGGAGATAAGTTCATTGCCGACAAATATGTGTTCCAGGAGCTTTATGATTCGACCCAGACGGTTGCACGGCAGATGGCAGAGAGGAACAAATTCAAGATGACCGGGCAGTATTCTTCCGAATCGGGATCCGAGATAAGGCTGAATGCAACAAATATACCCGTGGGATCAATAAAGGTTACGGCCGGAGGCGTTACACTCAATGAGAATACTGATTATACTGTCGACTATAATTTAGGTGTCGTCACCATTATCAATTCAGCCCTTATCGAATCGCAAACGCCCATCCAGGTTTCGCTTGAGAACAACCAGTTTTTTGGATTCCAGACCAAGACACTGCTTGGCACGCATCTCGACTATAAGATCTCCGATAATTTCAATATCGGAGGTACGCTGCTTCATCTCAATGAGCGGCCATATACCCAGAAAGTTAATTTTGGTGAAGAACCTATATCCAATACAATATGGGGGCTCAATACTTCATACAGGGGTGAGTCGCAGCTGCTTACCAAACTTCTTGACAGGATCCCTCTTCTCGAAACCAAAGCACCATCAAGCATCTCGTTCAATGGGGAGTTCGCCGACCTGATCCCCGGCCACTCCAGGGCCATCTCAAATGCAGGCAATTCATACATCGACGATTTCGAATCGAGTGAAATTCCCCTTGACCTGAAGTCATTCAATGCCTGGTCAATATCAAGCGTACCCCAGGGACAGGATCAGCTATTCCCTGAAGCAATGCTCAACAATGACCCGGCCAGCGGTTTTAACAGGGCTAAAATAGCCTGGTATGTTATCGATCCTCTTTTCCTGAGGAACGGTTCTTCAACTCCACCCAATATTAAAAACGATCCTGAAACCCAGTCCAGCCACTTTGTCAGGGAGATATATGAAAATGAAATATTCCCTAACAGGGAGAGCACAAGCGGGATCCCAACCACAATTTCGATCCTGAACGTTGCTTATTACCCTGATGAAAAGGGGCCATATAACTTTGATATCGAAGCAAGCCCTTATTCAAGAGGCATAAATCAGACTGGGAAACTGAATGATCCTCGTTCGCGGTGGGGAGGAATAATGAGGGAGGTTCTCACAAGCGATTTTGAAACAGCCAATATCCAGTATATAGAATTCTGGCTTATGGATCCATTTGTTGAAAAGCCCGATCATCAGGGCGGTGACCTCTATTTCAACCTTGGCAACATCTCTGAGGATATACTCCGTGATTCACGGAAAAGCTTTGAGAACGGGCTTCCGGGATCCCCGATCGTAATAAATGTTGACACAACTTCATGGGGGCGTGTGCCAACGGTCCAGTCGGTCGTGCATGCATTCGACAACAATTCCGAATCGCGCATGTACCAGGATGTCGGTCTTGACGGCCTCCGTGACCAGGATGAGCAGACATTCTTTCAGGATTATGTTCAGAAGGCTCAGGCAATAACAACTCCCGATGCCTTTACCGAAATATTGAAAGACCCGGCCAATGATGATTTCCACTATTTCAGAGGATCGGATTATGATGCCGCGCAACTGGGGATCCTCGACAGGTACAAGAAATACAATGGTCAGGAAGGAAACTCGCCAACATCCGCAATGTCGTCTGAATCATACCCGACAACGGGTTCCACACTTCCCGACATGGAAGACATCAACAGGGACAACACATTGAGTGAAACTGAAAGTTATTATCAGTATAAAATAAGTCTCAGGCCCGAGAACATGAAAGTGGGTATGAACTATATCGTTGATGAAATAGAACCCACAGTTACCCTTGCCAATGGCTCTGAATCGAAGGTAAAATGGTATCAGTTCAAAATTCCAGTTACTGAATACCAGAAAAGGGTTGGAGTCATTAACGATTTTAAATCGATCCGTTTCATGAGGATGTTCCTGAAGGATTTCAACGAACCTGTCGTTATGCGTTTTGCCGAACTCAATCTTGTCAGGGCTGAATGGAGGAAGTACAATATAACTTTCATGGAGGGTGGAGAAAGAATAACAATTCCGGAACCTGAGGACGGCACTTTCGAGATAAGTTCAGTAAGTATTGAAGATAATGCAGGTAAAAAACCTGTCAACTATGTTCTTCCTCCCGGATTCAACAGGGTTGTGGATCCCCAGAATCCGCAGCTACGTCAGCTCGATGAACAATCAATGGTGCTGAAAGTGCAGGATCTGGCCGACGGGGATGCCCGTGCAGCGTACAGGAATGTGAATCTTGATGTTCGTCAGTACAGGAGCCTGAGGATGGAAGTGCATGCCGAGGCCCTGATAGGGCAGCCGTTGTATGACAATGAACTGACAGCCTTTGTAAGGATAGGAACAGATTACAAATCGAATTTTTATGAATATGAAGTTCCGCTCAAACTTACTCCTCCAAATGACAAGTACGACAATAATTCAGAAGAGGACAGAGCTATTGTTTGGCCCGAAGCTAACCGGTTCGACATTAAAATGTCGGTCCTGCAGGAAGCAAAGAAGGAGAGGAACAGACAACTTAATGCACCAGGATCATCGCTCAGCCTTTCTGATGTCTTTGCCTTCAGGGACGATTCGAACAGGGTTTATGTCTGCGGTAATCCGAATCTCAGCAATATCAAGGTGATAATGATCGGGATAAGGAACCCGATCAGAACAAGGGATCCGAACAATGATACCGGCAATCCCAAATCAGCTGAGGTGTGGGTTAATGAACTGAGATTAAGCGATTTCATCGAAAATGGCGGCTGGGCTGCAAACGCCCATCTTCAGGCAAAACTTGCCGATCTTGGAACGGTTGACGTGGTTGGTCAGGCCAGCACGCCAGGCTGGGGAAGCATTGACAAAAAGGTCAATGAGCGCAGCAAGGAGGAAGCATATACATACGACGTTTCAACAACCATGGAGCTTGGGAAATTCTTCCCTGAAGAATCGGGGGTTAGGCTTCCTGTTTATGCCGGATTCTCTGAAACAAGAATAAAGCCCCAGTACAATCCCCTCGATCCTGATATACCGCTGAAAGATGCACTTAAAGAGGCAAAAACAAAACAGGAGCGTGATTCAATAAAATCGATATCTGAAGATTATGCGAGACGGAAAACCATATCGATAAACAATGCCGGGATCACCAGGAGGGGAGAGAAAGCACATGCCTGGGATCTTGCTAACTTCAGTGTCAACTATACGTACAACGAGACTTACAGGAGTAATACAAAAACTGAGATAGATCTTGAGAAAAACTATAAGGGAGGGATAAATTACAACTACGAGGCTCAGCCGCAAAACATAATGCCTTTTAAAAATGTGAAATTCCTTAACTCACCTATATTCAGGATAATCAAGGATTTTAATTTTTATCCTTTCCCGAAAAGCATTTCATTCAGGACAGATGTTTCCCGATATTACAATGAAGTAAAAACAAGAAATATAAATAATCCCGGTCTCCTTATCACGCCAACGTTCCGAAAGGATTTCGAATGGACAAGGATATTCGATATAAAATATGACCTGACACGACAGCTGAAGATCGATTTTACCTCAACAAATATTGCAAGGATTGATGAACCTGAAGGTGCGGCAGACAAGAAGCGGTACAGGACTGAATATGAAAACTGGCGCGATTCGGTGCTCACTAACCTTAAGCATTTTGGCCGAACGACATCATATAACCATTTCATTAATGTAACATACAACCTTCCAATTAACAAGATTCCGCTGCTTTCGTGGGTGAACGCCAATGCGAGGTTCGGATCCGATTATTCATGGCTGGCCGGAGCCCTTTATCCCGATTCAATGAAGATAAATCTGGGTAACACAATCAAAAACCATAACGAACTTACTTTCAGTGCAACAGGTAACCTGGCAAACCTTTATGCCAAATCGAAATTCCTGAAAAACATCGAGAACAATGCAAGACCTGATGCAGCAATACGGATGAAGACTGAATACAAGACTGTTACGTATACCAGGAACAATGTCAACTTCAAGGAAAAGGCCGTGAGGATCATAACCCACAACCTGAAGACAAAAGATGTCAAGGTCAGGATCACCAGGCAGGACGGGACCGAAGTTAAAGGGAATCTCGAGATAGTGAGTGAGAACAGGGTTAATTTTACCGCATCCGAAACGGTAAACGGGGCACAGGTCACAGTTGAAGGAAGAATACCGAAAAAGAGAAATCCGGCAATAGTGACAGGGGAGTATATGATACGTGCGCTTATGGGGGTGCGTTCCGTGAGTCTGACTTATACCTCATCGCAGGGCCAGTATCTTCCGGGATTCCTGCCTGAAGCCAGGTTCCTTGGAATGTCAAGGACAAATAATGTCTCAGCGCCCGGAGTGCCTTTCATCCTGGGATTCACCGACAGGCATTTCTTTGATAAGGCTGCTTCAAATGGCTGGATTACAACAGATACACTCCTAAATATGCCGGCAGTTTTCAATAACAGGCTTGACCTTTCCCTGCGAAGTGTCGTTGAGCCGTTCCCAGGACTTAAAATCGATATAAATGCTGACAGGCGGTTCATGGAAAATGAAAGTTCGTATTATACAGCCGATATTAATGGTCATTTTCCCGACAGCACCCGGAATAAAGTTGTTACGGGTAACTTTTCTATTTCTGTAATTTCCTGGGGTACAGCTTTTGAAAAGATCTCGAAGGACAATAACTATGTATCAAATACCTTCGAGAACTTCAAGAAGAATGCTGTAATCATATCACAACGAAGAGCCGAAATCAGGAAGGAGCTCGATCCTGGCTATGATCCTGATGTTGATCCCGGGACAGGAAAGCCTCCGGAGGGAGGTTTTAAAAATGGCTACGGCCGTACTTCGAGGGAAGTTCTTATTCCTGCATTCATTTCCGCATATACAAAGACTGACCCTCATAAAGTATCTCTTGCCACCTTCCCATCAGCTTCGAAGATGATGCCCAACTGGAGAATCACCTTCGACGGATTCTCAAAATTTGAATTTGTAAAAAAGGTTTTCAGATCTGTAAATATCACGCATCAGTACCGGAGTGTTTATCAGATTGGCTCTTATACAACTAACCTGAACTACTTCACCGATGGTAACGGGATAAATAATATAAGGGACATGCAGAAGAACTTTATCCAGAAATATGAGATAAATGTTGTGACTGTAAGCGAACAGTTCAGCCCGATGATAAATGTCGACATGAACTGGAAGAGCAATCTGACTTCAAGGTTCGAATGGAGAAAATCTAGGACCGTTTCACTAAACCTCACGGGTAACCAGATTACCGACAACCGGATCAATGAACTTGTAGTCGGAGCCGGATACCGTTTCGATGATGTACAGATAATCCTTAAAACAGGAGGAGGTCAGAAGGTACTTAAAAGCGACCTGAATCTGAGATTCGATCTTTCAATAAGGGATAATAAGACTGTTGCCAGAAAGCTTATTGAGGATGTAAACCAGCCGGTGGCAGGGATGAGAGTTTTCACTGTCGGTGCTACAGCCGATTATGTTCTGAGTGACAGGTTCAATTTGCAGATATTTGCAGATCACACGCTTAATAATCCGTTTGTTGCCAACACTTTTCCGACTTCCAATACAAATTTCGGGTTCAGCCTGAAGTTTACACTGGCTCAATGACCATATCTGTTTATGATATTCTTATACCGGAGCTGTTCATTTTACTACGATACCTGAGAAAACGCGAATTATCCATGACAAACATGATTAAGGCATTGATTGAGCATTGCATGAGAAAGATTTTTTATCCGGCCAGAGGAAAACCACATCGCATTATTCGGCAAAGTGTCTGAAACAGCATAAATGTCTGAAATCAAATATTCCACAGGCATGACAAATTCAGTTCATCGATTTTAAAAAAAAACCTTATTTTTGAATTTACTAAAATAAGATCCTGAACGATTTGATAATACTAAATAGAATTGATTATGAATGTACCGGCAAATTTGTTATACACAAAAGATCATGAATGGCTGCGCGTAGAAGGTGAATTCGGTTATGTTGGAGTAACTGATTTTGCGCAGAGTGAACTTGGCGATATTGTATTCCTTGAGATAGAAACAGCAGGGGAGACCCTTCAGAAGGAAGATGTATTCGGGACCATTGAAGCCGTCAAAACAGTATCCGACATGTTCATGCCGGTGGGGGGGGAGATCCTGGAAGTAAACCCGGAACTGGAAAATTCCCCTGATCTTGTTAACAAGGATCCTTACGGGAAAGGCTGGATGATTAAGATAAGGCTTACAGATCCGTCTGAAACCGGAGCACTTCTTTCGGCTGAACAGTATCAGGCAATCCTATAGAGTCTTTTTCACCTCGGTTTGCTGATAACCTTCAATGATGTCACCTACCTTGATGTCGTTGAAGTTTGCTATGTTAAGCCCGCATTCGAATCCTCCGACAACCTCCTTGACGTCATCCTTGAACCGCTTAAGGGAACCGAGTTCGCCTGTGTAGATAACTATGCCATCGCGGATAACCCTGACCTTTGTGTTCCTTGTTATTTTACCTTCCTTGACATAGCATCCTGCGACAGTTCCGACTTTTGTCACCTTGAATATCTCACGGATCTCAAGTGTGGCAACTATCTCTTCCTTCACTTCAGGCGATAGCATACCTTCCATGGCTGCCTTTATCTCCTCGATGGCGTCGTATATAATTGAGTAAAGACGGACATCGATCTCTTCCTTTTCAGCCAGCTTACGCGCGCTGAGTGAAGGACGCACCTGGAATCCAACTATGATCGCGTTTGAAGCAGCTGCAAGAAGGATATCCGATTCTGATATCTGTCCGACGGCTTTATGTATGATGTTAAGCTGTATCTCCGGGGTCGAAAGCTTGATGAGAGAATCGCTCAGAGCTTCAACTGAGCCGTCGACATCACCCTTGACAATAATATTTAATTCCTGGAAATTACCAATGGCAATACGTCTTCCGATCTCATCGAGGGTAATATGTTTCTGTGTCCGCAAACCCTGTTCTCTCTGCAGCTGAGCCCTTTTTGTTGCAATTTCCTTGGCTTCGCGGTCGCTTTCCATAACGTTGAATTTGTCACCAGCCTGAGGAGCTCCGTTCAGACCAAGAATGACTGCAGGAGTGGCCGGCCCTACAGCATCGACTTTTACGCCTCTTTCATTGTACATTGCCTTGATGTGTCCGTAACTTGCTCCGGCAATCACTATATCACCAACGTGCAGTGTTCCTGCCTTTACAAGGACAGTCGAAGTAAAGCCACGGCCTTTGTCAAGAGCTGATTCAATTATTGTACCAATGGCAGGTTTATCGGGATTAGCCTTCAGGTCAAGCATTTCAGCCTCAAGAAGGACTTTTTCAAGAAGCAGGTCGATATTCAGGCCCGATTTTGCAGAAATTTCCTGCGACTGGTATTTCCCACCCCAATCCTCAACGAGGTAATTCATGTTTGCAAGTTCTTCTTTTATCCTTTCAGGATTGGCGGTCGGTTTATCTATTTTATTTATGGCAAATACAATAGGTACTCCTGCAGCTGAAGCATGGTTTATTGCCTCAACCGTCTGCGGCATAACCCCGTCATCGGCAGCAACAACAATGATTGCTATATCGGTGATCTGGGCTCCCCTGGCACGCATGGCTGTAAATGCCTCATGGCCCGGTGTATCAAGGAAAGTTATCTGCCGTCCGTCATCGAGGTTTACTGAATAAGCTCCAATGTGCTGTGTTATACCTCCTGCTTCGCCGGCAATAACGTTAGTACGCCTTATATAGTCGAGGAGTTTGGTTTTTCCATGATCGACATGTCCCATTACAGTTACTATCGGCGGGCGAGGTTTTAGATCACTTTCATCATCTTCAGTTTCCCTCACTGCTTCCTGAAGTTCGGCGCTGACAAATTCAACCTTGAATCCGAATTCATCGGCAAGAAGGGCCATTGTTTCAGCATCGAGACGCTGGTTTATTGATACGAACAATCCCAGGTTCATACACGTCGATATCAGTTCAGTCACCGGGATGTTCATCATCGTAGCAAGCTCATTTACGGATACGAATTCCGTAACTTTCAGGATATTCTTTTCCTGTTCGATACGGTCCTCTTCTTCACGGTTTTTCAGGCTTATAGCCTCTCTTTTTTCCCTGCGGTAACGTGAACCCTTAGATTTTCCTTTTGTTGTAAGGCGTGCAAGGGTTTCCTTGATCTGTTTCTGTACTTCTTCTTCATCAACTTCAGCCCTTACAGATCTCTTCTTCAGTACTGTTTTCTTCCCGGGCTTTTCCTTTTTATCAGGCAATACAGGTTTGACGACAGGTACCTGTTCTTTTTCCTTTGTGATCCTTTTTCTTTTCTTTTTCCTCCGGAAATCATCGCCGTCAATATTTACATGCTGGTAGGATACAGGCTTTTTCTTCTCTTCAACAGGAAGCTCAATTCTGCCAACCACAGTCGGTCCCGACAGTTTTTTAATTTCTGTTTTATACAATTCAGGTTCTTCTTCAGGTTCAGGGATGGTTTTTTGGACAGTAACTGCCGGAGCTGCTGTATCAGTTGTCACAGGTTGAGTTTTATGCTCTTCCTTTTCAGCAGTCTTAATGTCTTCCTCCTTCCTGGCTTCCTCGGCAGTTTCGGGGGCACTGGCAGGTTTTTGTTTAGGTTTTTCTTCTTTCTTCTTTGTCTTCTGCTCCCCTGCGACTGCTTCAAGATCGATCTTGCCGACAATATGAAGGTCAATGGGTGCTTTTACCTTTTCTTCCTTTGCTGCTACAGGTTCCGTTTCTTTCGGTTTTTCTGCTGCAGGTTTCTTTTTCTCAGGTTCTTCGTGTTTTGGAGCTTCCTTTTGTATTTTTTTCTCTTCTTCAGGTTTCGGAGGTTCCGCTACAACCTTAGGCTTAAGGGTTTTTTCAAGATCAATTTTGCCAACAAGTTTGATATCAGGTTTTTTGATCTCGGTCTTGATGTCAATTCCTTTTTTAAGAACTGAAATATCCTTAATAAGGACTTCATCATCGCGGTCCTGGTCCTCTCCTTTTCCTGATTCCGGAACGTCATCTATTGAGACAGATTCTTTCTTCCTGTGCAGGTCCTTCAGGATCAGTTTTTCCGATTCTTTTTTGACATTCAGGTCGCTGCTGTATTCTTTCAGGAGTAAAAGATAAGCTTCGTGTGGTAATTTTGTGTTTGGATTTGGATCAAGATCAAAGCCCTTCCTGTGGAGGAATTCTATGATTGTAGAAATTCCCACATTGAATTCACGGGCTGCCTTACTTAATCTTGTTGCCTTAACGTCTTCAGTCATAGATATCTGTCTCCTTTGTCTTTCTTAAATCTCAATCCTTATAATTAGGTGCAGGCTCTATTCGAATTCTGCTCTCAGGATGTTAACAACTTCTTTTACAGTTTCCTCTTCAAGGTCTGTCCTTTTTACGAGGTCGCTTATCGAAAGGTTTAGAACGCTTCGTGCAGTATCGCATCCTATAGCCTTTAGTTCATCGATTATCCATTCTTCTATTTCATCGCTGAATTCCTCGAGGTTGACATCTTCTTCGTCTTCGCCTCCCGGTTCTCTGTAAACGTCTATTTCATAGCCGGTAAGCTGGCTTGCAAGTTTTATATTCAATCCGCCTTTACCGATGGCAAGAGATACTTCATTTGGTTTAAGATATATCTCTGCTCTTTTGGTTTCCTCAATAAGCTTGATTGAAGTTATTTTGGCGGGACTGAGAGCTCTCTGGATGAACAGCTGATTGTTTGAAGTGTAATTTATAACGTCGATATTCTCATTTCTGAGCTCACGCACAATTCCATGTATCCTCGATCCTTTCATACCAACGCAGGCGCCGACAGGGTCGATCCTTTCGTCATAAGATTCCACGGCTACCTTTGCCCTTTCACCAGGCACCCTGACTATTTTCTTGATGGTAATTAAGCCGTCGAAAATTTCTGGTACCTCAAGTTCGAAGAGCCTTTCAAGGAATACAGGAGATGTACGGCTGAGAATAATAAACGGAGTGTTGTTTCTCATTTCGACTTTTATGACGACCGCCCTGATTGAATCCCCCTTACGGAAGTGATCAGAGGGTATCTGTTCACTTTTTGGAATAATGAGTTCATTGCCGTCATCATCAAGAACAAGAATTTCCCTTTTCCATATCTGGTAAACTTCACCTGTAACTATCTCACCAATCCTGTCCTTGTATTTAATGTAAATGTTGTTCTTTTCAAGATCGAGGATCCTTGCCGTAAGATTCTGTCGCAGAGATAATATAGCCCTTCTGCCGAAATCCAGGAATTTCACTTCATCCGACACCTCTTCGCCTACTTCATAGTCTTCATCAATTTCTTTTGCTTTAGAAAGAGGAATTTGTGTGTTGGGGTCAACCAGTTCATCATCTTCAACAACGACCCTGTTTCTCCAAATTTCAAAGTCACCCTTGTCGATATTCACGATAATATCGAAATTATCGGCCGAACCATATTTTTTCGCCAGCATGCTCCTGAAGACATCCTCAAGGACGCTCATCATTGTCGGGCGGTCAATATTCTTAAGTTCTTTGAATTCCGAAAAGGTGTCGATCAAATTAATATTTTCCATCTGGTCTGCTATACTTGATTTTATTTAAATAATATTCACTTTTTTACCGATACTGTTGTAATGTCATTTCATGGTCAGAACAACTTTAACTGCTTTTACCTGGTCGAAATTGAAGGGCATCTCCCTGGTTTCTTTCTTATGACCTTTAAGTTTAATTTCAGTCTCCAGGTCAAATCCGCCAGCTGTCACATTCTTAAGTATCCCTGTATATTTATTCCCTTCATTGTCAGTGACACTGACCTTCCTACCTTCATTTTTATAGTATTGTTCTATAACACCGAACGGCATTTCCAGCCCGGGTGATGAAACCTGCAGTTCATAGTCCTCGCTGTCGCGGTCAAAAGTTTTTTCGATCATCCTGTGAATATTCACACAATCGTCGATCGTTATCCCTTCCTTCCTGTCGGCAAGTACAGTGATCTTATTCGAACTGCTCACCCTGACAGCAACGAGAAATATCCCTGTCCCTTCAATGAATTCCCTTACAGATTTTTCTATAAGTGCCTTATCTATCATCACTGAAAACTTATAATAAAATAGGGGACTCCGGTCCCCTAGGTCTCAAATGCCCCTCATTTCGGATGCAAAGATAATGAATGTTTTATAATTAACAATCTCAAAATAAAAACTTTTTTTATTTTATGGCAAAGTTATCTCAAGGTAATCACTGAGTTACATTAAGGCGGATATCAGTAATTCTTCATTTTCTTAACTTTGAGGTCGCTTGATGACAAGGTAAAGTAAAAATTCTGACGGGTGATAAAGGATATTTATACTGAGGAAGAAAGAAAGCTTTTATCGGAATGTACTCTTTGTCCGCGGGAATGCGGTGCTGACAGATTCAGGGGCGGAACTGGATACTGCCGGTCGGATGCCGGGATGAATATAGCTTCAATTTGTGTCCATAGAGGGGAAGAACCACCGGTAAGCGGACCTGACGGCATCTGCAACATTTTCTTTTCAGGTTGTAACCTGCGGTGCATTTACTGCCAGAATCATGAGATAAGCCGTTCATGCAGGGAATTAAGGGACAGCTCACCAGATTACGACAAGGCCCTTGAAAGAATTATAAGGATACTCGATTCAGGGATCAAGGCGGTGGGATTCGTTTCACCTTCCCATGTTGTTCCGCAGGTAAAGGCAATAATCAGAGGGTTGAATGCAAGGGGTTACAGGCCGGTTACGGTTTATAATACAAATGCTTATGATAAGCCCGGGGTTATTGATTCGCTCGACGGGGTTATCGATGTTTATCTTCCTGATTATAAATATTATTCACCTGTTTTGTCGGAAAATTATTCTGATGCAGGCGATTACCCTGGAGTTGCTTTCAACACCATAAAAAGGATGTACTATCAAAAAGGATCGGTACTCCGGACTGATGATGACGGCAGGGCCGAAAACGGGATGCTTATCAGGCATCTTGTTCTGCCGGGCAGCCCTGACGACAGCAAAGCTATTCTGAAAAAAATAGCTGAAGAACTTTCACCCGGGGTCCATCTGTCACTCATGTCGCAGTATCACCCTACGCCATATGTAATGGACCATCCTGAACTGAACAGGATACTATACAGGCAGGAATATGAGTCGGTTGTTAAGACCATGGAAGAGCTGGGTTTCAGAAATGGCTGGGTTCAGGATATGGACAGCTACAGGAACTACCGGCCGGATTTCAGCAGGGAACATCCTTTTGAGTAAATTAACTTGCTGTGAACCAGTATTTCTCCTGTTGTGTCCTATACTGCAGGATTTTTAAGGATCAGCTGCTTATCAATATTGTCGCTGAGTTTATAATGTTTAATATGATCGCTGATCTTTTCACCAATGATCTCGATATTATTAAGGTCAGCAGTTCCTCTTCCGGCCTGTGCGCAGTAATTGAGCCATGCAACGGTAGTATAATCGATACCCATCAGTTCAATGCCAACACGGTCGGCTGCCAGCCAGTCGGTACTTGCAACGCAAACCCTGTGATCGACAGGAGTTCCGTTGTTTGGCCCGTTCCCTTCCATACCCTCAAATCCGTCTATAACGGCAAGATGGGGGTGCAAACGTGCAGACACATCGTACAGGTTGTAGTTTATGCCCCTGAATCCGCTTCCATGGACTATCGCCTTATCACTTTTTGAACCTTCCTTCCTGTTCCTTCCGAATGTAAATCCCTGGTCTTTGACAGGAGCTCCGAAAATTATGTTTTTAAGTGATAATGTGGCAATTGCCCTGTCGTGGGTCTTCATCCTGGCTACCGAAACAATATAAGAATCAGGGCTTAAAAGGACGCTTGAAAATCTTACGGGATGAGGCCTGAAGTCCTTTTCATCGAAAACGTACAAAATCTGAGATTTTTCCTGATCGAGATCCACAAATTTGACAGGATATTTCTTTGCCAGGCTGAAGTAATTGTAATTACTGAATCCGTCAAAGGTGGGTCCGTTGGCCGCTGACTCTGCTATGACAACATTATCGAGTTTTTTTATCGATTTCAGGAATTCCAGTATTCCTTCCAGGGTGTCGACGTGTGTCGCACACAGTGGAATATCAATTGATACATTATTTGGTTTAAGAATCACACGGCGGTAACCTATGGCCTGACGGATCTGTTTTGAATAAGGGACCAGCGCTCGGAATGCCATATCGGCCCGGTTGTCGCCCGTGGTAAGCCCGACACCCGAACGGATCAGATTATTCTGATTCTGCCGGGAGGCAGAGGCATAGGTGCTTAACGGAGCTGCAAAAGAAACTGCAAGCCCGCCCATAACTGATGTCCTGAGAAAATTCCGGCGGCTTATGTTATTCATTTTTAAATATTTTTTTGTTATCTGTTTCCAAAGATAACAATTGGCAGGATTTGTTATAACTGAAAATGATGTTGCAAATAAAATACTTTGTTCTGGTAATTTGAGAAAATGTTCTTTTGGAAAGCAACGTATCCGACTACGTAGATCACTACAGAGGTTACTACATAGATTATTACGTTGCTGCCTTGCTCTGATAAATGGAAGGAGATGAATATTAAACCCTTTCAGGGTTTTGGATCATGCGGGTTCTGTAACCGCAGGTTGCACCTGCGGTTATTCATATTAAACCGCTGTCGCGGTTTTTCACCAAATGATGCTAATGTGGTTTTACACATTTACCGCTGTTGCGGTTTTTCACCATATTATGCTATTGTGGTTTTACACACTTACCGCTGTTGCGGTTTTTCACCAAATGATGCTAATGTGGTTTTACATATTTACCTCTGTTGCGTTTTTTCACTGAATGATGTTATTGTGGTTTTACACATTTAACGCTGTCGGGGTTTTGCTCATTTACTGCTGTCACGGTTTTCACATGAATTTTTCCCTTTTCTGAAGGTTGAACAAAGCTGCCAGAAGGAAAAGGATGGTTCCGGTGATCAGGATAATTCTGTTTTTAAAAGTTATTATAACCCAAGTCGTTTCATTCACATCAAAGGGAGGATCGTAAGGATTAAGAAATATATTCCACTGGCTCTTACGGAGGGGATCCTCGAGTATCAGGAAAAAGAGGCCGAAAATTATCATGGCAACAGCAGTCCCGTTACCATTCCTTATCACTGTTGAGAGCATAAATGCCATCATCCCGAGAAAAAGAACAGGATACATTACCTGTGCCGTTACCCTGAATACCTGGAATTTCACTATCAGGAACGAGGAAAGGGAAGTGAATGCCAGCAGTATCAGCCATGCAATCACGAAAATCAGTATGATCCTTACAAGCCAGACCTTGTAACGGTAATCTGGTATCCCGAAAAGGATCTCTATGGTCCGTGCATCCTGATCGTTCTGGATCCCAAACACCGAAGGATAGAATACAAGCAGAATACCCGAAAAAATGAAGACGCCATAAAGGTCTGAAACCCTTGAAATGTCGTTTGAAAAAACATAGATAACCGACAATCCAAGATAGAAAAGTACAGATCCGCCCAGAAACCAGATGAACTTATTGGCGAAGATTATCCTCAGATTATAAAGGATCATCTTCCATACCAGGATAAAATAGTTAATTACAGTTTCAGTTTTCATGCCTGTTGTTATCCTTTTTTCTTAATAACCAAAGATATGCATCCTCGAGGTTAGGGGTTGCATTAACCGCATTGTCGCGGGGCCTGGATTCAGATATCACTCTGACTCTGACCTGATCGCCTTCCGACATGTGGTGAACGACAAGATGATCCTCAACGAATTTCCCGAACTCCTCGGAAGGTATTTTAAACTGCCATACATGTCCTTCCGCCTGCAGGGTCATATCAGACGGCCTGCCCAGATATCTCAGTCGGCCTCTGTTCAGAACCGCCACCTGATTGCATGAGCTTGAGATATCTTCAATTATGTGTGTAGAGAAAATCACCACCCTTTCACGGCTAAGCTCGACGAGGAGATTCCTGAACCTTATCCTTTCTCTTGGATCGAGGCCGGCAGTCGGTTCATCAACAACAAGTATCCTTGGAAGATGAAGCAGGATAAGGGCGATCCCCATTCTCTGTTTCATGCCACCTGAATAAGAGCCGATCTTTTCATGTCTCCTTTCCTCCATGTGGACAGCTTTCAGGACATAGGTGACCCTTTCTTCCCTTGTTGCGGCATCGGTAATGTTCTTCAGGATAGCCTGGTAATGCAGGTATTCGTGAGCAGTCATGTTTTCATAGCTTCCGAATTCCTGCGGAAGGTATCCAATAAGTCCCTGCAGTTCCTCGCGCTTTTTCTGGGTATCGAGCCCATTTATCCACACCTTCCCGTAACTCTGTTCCAGTATGCCGCAGATTATCCTCATGAGTGTGGTCTTGCCTGCTCCATTAGGCCCAAGGAGGCCAAACATACCATTGCCGATATTTATCGAAACGCTGCTTAATGCTTTGAAAGGCTTTTTTCTTTTACCTATTAGCGGGACAGCTGAAACAATCTTATAAACTGTTTTCCTGATACCCCGGAACCTTCCCTCAAGCCTGTATATGTCAATGTTTTCTTCACTGAGCTTTCTTCCGGTTGTGTAAATGAACA
The DNA here is from genome assembly GCA_012517605.1 of Bacteroidales bacterium. Classification (GTDB taxonomy): domain Bacteria; phylum Bacteroidota; class Bacteroidia; order Bacteroidales; family VadinHA17; genus LD21. The sequence continues at coordinate 8,613 of JAAYUS010000143.1, read as the reverse complement.
ACCCTGTGAACCAGACAAATCCGGTTATGAGTACAACCGAAATATTATCCCATTTCATCTGGAACAGCAAAAGGTTGAAAAGTGGAATTATCCAGAAAACAAATGAGTCGGAAACAGCGATTATCCTTTTAAATTGTTTCTTTCCATTTTCCGCACTCATATTACGGAAAAGTTCCCTGAAGCGGTTCCAGATTGAAAGGATGAAAAACCATGTGACCACACTAAAAAAGAAAATCCAGAATCCTTTTTGAAGGTAGAAGTAAGTGAACCATATCATGAAAACAAGCAGCGGGAACTGCCAGGTTATCTGAGTCAGGTCACTCAATTTCCTGTAATGTACCTGAAGTCCGAGACGTTCCCTTATCCTGGCTCCTGCTTTCCATTCTCTCGACCATCTGCTTTCCCTTTCATAAATCTTTACCAGGTTCTGAATCCGGATATTGATACTCTGATCAGGCGGGATCACTGTTTCCCTGGCTTTTCGGAGGCTGTTCATCACAAACCAGGTTGCAGACGGAACAATTATGACAGCTAATATTGTTGTTATCAGTTTCCAGATGAATTTGTCAATATATGTGTAGATCAGCAATATCATCAAGCCAAATACCATAAGTTGGACAACTTTTATCTTCCAGTTAAGTGATTTGATCCAGTCGATGGAGTTTTCCAGACCTGAATAGAATGTGGGGATAAAAATAAGCGTCAGCAGTGTACTCAGCGTAAGGCCTCCTATAACGGTAATAGCAAAGGAAGCGCCTATTGCCGAGACATATTCAGCTTTTCCCAGGGCAAGAGGCAGCATGGCAATTACGGTCGTTGATGCTGTAATAAGAATTGGCCTTATCCTTGCCATTCCGGCTGTCATCAGAGCTCTTGACCTTCTGAAGCCTCTTTTTCTTAGGATGTTTGTATAATCGATAAGGATGATCCCATTATTGACAACAACGCCAAGCAGGATAAGGAATCCGGTAAGGGTATTTGCATTCAGCAGTGAATTGCCTGTCAGTATAAGCGCTATAAGCGAGCCAAGTGCAGCAAGAGGTATGCTGAACAGAAGGACAAAAGGTATTGCAAGAGATTCAAATACTGCAGCAAGGATCATATAAATAAGCAGAAAAGCTATCCCAATGAGATTGTAAAATTCCTTCAGCTGGTTATCTTCATGGATAACCTCGACGACAAGTCCTGAAGGAATGTTAAGTCCGGAAATTATTGATTCAATTTCAGCTCTTGCTCCTTCGAGCAGGTCTTTCGATGATCTGATCTCATCCTTGAAGTTATATGTAACTGTTATTCTCTTTTCCTGGTTTTCGCGGTGGATGTTCCCCATCCCGTATGAGAATACAGTACTGGCAAGTTCCTCCATCTCCATTACAACTCCTGACGAACTTGAGACCTCGAGATGTTTAAGGTCGTTGATCGTCTTGAAATCGTTTACAGCGGAGGTTGTGTCTTCATCGGCATATTTGATGATTATATCGTAACTCTGGGTTCCCTGCCTGAATCTGGCTCCCGATGAATATTCTCTTCCAAAAGTAGCAAGGGCTGCAGAAAGGTTCATCAGTGTGAAGTTATTGCGACCCAGGTAATCCATGTCAAAATGCAGCTGTACTTCAGGGGTGTTGTCCTGAATGCCGGCGCTGACATTGTCGATCGTTTCAAGGGCATCAATGTAATTCCTGATATCTCCGGCCAGGTTTCGCATCTGTTGGAAATTCTGGCCCCTGATAACAACTTTCTCGGATTCGCTTCCGAAGCCCAGGAGATTTGCAAAATCATTTTCCGGATTGAATGATTCACCTCCGCCGCCACCTCCTGTAAATCCGCCGCCTGTAGATATCTCATCCATGCTTATCTCAGCCGATGAAATATTCTTTGTTCTTTCTGAAATATCGTTTTTGATTTCCGGCAGCGACCTCTCACTCCTTTTATCCCAGTCCTTGAAGAGGTTCACCGTTACTGTAGCTTTGTCCTCTTCAATCCTGCTCACTACATCTTCCTTTTCGGGAAGTGAGGCAAGCCGCGATTCGATCTCTGCAACAACTGCATCTGTCTTCCGTAATGTTGAACCTGCAGGCATTGTGATGCTTAGCCTGAACTCCGGCGTCTGAATTTCACGGTTGCTGCTGATGCTGAGGGTAAGACTTATCAGGAGGGCAGTAAAGAAGACCACAAGCGTCCCGATTATTGTTGCAGCAGGTTTCCTCATGCTCGCCTTGAGTACAAGGTGATAAGCCTGGATCAGCCTGTCGTGGATTGACAACTTCTTAAATATCCGGGCCTCGCCTGATGAGGTCCCGGAAAGAAGATAAAAAGTGGCCATGGGTATAAAGAACAATGCCACTGCAAGGGATACAAGAAGTGTTGATACGAGTGAAACTCCTATATTTTTCCCTATTATCCTTATTAGGAAGTTTGTTGAGAATATAAAAGGAAAGAAAACGATCACAGTTGTCAGCGTGGAAGCCAGGATTGAGCGCCACACTTCTTTGGTCCCCTGTTTTACCGCTGTTCCCGGATCCTTGCCCGTACCTGCAAGCCTGTAAATATTCTCGAGCACCACCACCGAGTTATCAACCAGCATACCTATTGCCAGGGCTATTCCGACAAGGGTAAGGCTGTTTATGGAAATATTATATGCATAGAAGAAATTGAATGCCGTATAAACCGATGCTGGTATTGATACGGCAATTATTGTGACAAGTCTGATATTCCTGAGAAAATACCAGAGTATAAGTACTGCCAGGAAACCTCCGGTTATCGCGAGATTTATGATCTGATCGATATTCTTTTCCATTGTTTCAGCGCTGTTGTTCTGAACAACGATCCCGACACCTGAAGAAGCCAGTTCCCTGTTAAGCTTGTTTACCTGATCGATCGCATCGTGTGAAAGCTGTATAAGATTTGCCTGGTTGTCATTTACAAGCGTCATAGTTACGGCATCCATTCCGTTGACCCTGCTGTACGACTGCCTTTCCCTGACGCCATAGAATATTTCGGCAACATCGTGAAGCAGGACAGGCCCCTGCTGCCTGACTATTATATTTCCGATATCCGTTATATCCGTATATTCTGAAGAAATATTCACAAAAAGCTCATCGCTTCCGTCATACACTTTTCCGGCAAAAGTTTTGTCGCTGCTGTTATTATTCAGCACCTGGCTTATCTGTCCAGGGGTTATTCCGAGTGCTTTGCAGGCTTTCCGGTTAAGCCTTACCTCAACTGAATTTTCCTGTCCGCCATAAACCTGGACACCTGCTATGCCATCGATATTTTCAAACTCCGGCTTTATTTCACGGTCAGCGATATTGCGAATTCTGTCTATTCCTCCTTCACCTCTTACCTGAAGCGACATGAACTGGTTGCTCAGCTGCTCCAGGTCGATTTTTATCACGTTGATAATGAATTCTGAAGGTATTGTGCTTTTTACAATGTCGATTTTTTCCTGAAGCCGGAGGTTTGCATATTTAAGGTCGGAGTTTTTTGTATAATAAATAATGATGGTGCCATACTGTGAGGTAATGTTTGATTCTATTTTTTCCACATTTTCCAGTGTCCCTACAGCGCCTTCAATAGGTACGACAGCCTGATTTTCAATATAGGAAGGATCGAGTTCCAGTGGTGTTCCAACCTGAACTATCAGTGCAGGTAGCTGGGCATTCGGGATAAGTTCAACAGGTAGCTTTTTATAGGAAACGTATCCCAGAAGCGACAGTCCCAGAAAGACCATCGTTATCAGAACTCTTCTCTTTAGTACAAAATCCATATCTTTCCTGTATGAATCAGACAGTTTCAGAAAGGTTTGTTTTCTTTCCGCGAATAAAATCCCCGAACGTATCGAATACCCAATAAACGCAGGGTATTACCACAAGTGTAAGAATTGTTGATGAGACAAGTCCTCCGATTACCGCATATGCCATCGGGGAACGCAGTGAAGCGCTTTCACCGATCCCGATCGTAAGCGGCAGCAGGGCAAGTATAGTTGTAAGGCTTGTCATAAGTATCGGTCTTATTCTCTGCGACCCTGCCAATAATATTGCTTCTCTTTTACTGATCCCTGCCTCCCGCAGCTGATTTATCCTGTCGATAAGAATAATTGCATTGTTCACGGCTATTCCCCCAAGCATTATTATACCGATATATGCCATCATATTAAGAGGCTTGCCCAGAATGAAAAATGTCAGGATGGTTCCGACGCCTGCAAGAGGTATTGTTAACATAATAACAAAAGGCTGAAGGATGGATTCGAATTGTGAGGCAAGCACCATAAATACCAGTACAAGCGACAGGATCAGAGCAAACGTAAGGTTTGATGTTGATTCCCTTCTTTTCAACTCCTCTCCGGTGAACTCCATCTTATAGTCGGGAGGCAATGTTATTGATTTCAGCGATTCACGTGCTTCGTTTACTACTTTGTCTAGTGGCTGGCCGCCCTTAATCATGGCATAAATGTAACATGTCCTCGACTGGTTCCTTCTTGTAATTTCTCCCGGGCTAATGACCTTTTTAATCACTGCAAGTTCGCTCAAAGGTACTTTTACCGTACCGGCTGTTATCATAAGGTCGCGGAGCTGACCCAGAGAAATGTTTTCGAGTTTTATAGTAATGTCCTTCATTTCACCGTCTTTTTCAAAAGTCCCTGCGGGTGATCCCTGAAGATAGCCCCTGATCTGATTTATAACGCTTTCAGCAGTCACATTGTAATAGCTTGTTTTGAACCTGTCGATTACAACATCCACTTCCGGAGTCCCCTCATCAAGGGAGGTTGTAAGATTATAAAGTCCTGGATTATTTACCAGAACTGACTTTGATTCCTGAAGTATCCTTTCAAGTTCTGAATAATCTTCTCCGGATATTTCAAGGGCAAAGGGGGATTCGGATGTTCCGAGTGATGTCTGGAGTGCAGTTTCCTCTCTTGTAAATGTAACTTCAAGGCCGGGAATGGTTGTAAGGTAGCTCTCGACCAGGCTTATCGCTTTTTCAGTTTCTTTTGCATATTCTTCATTCAGGATGACCTTTATGGATGCAGTATTTTCTCCTTTTACCCCGTTATTCTGAATTAGTGTTGATGTATTGTCTTCTCCTGCCTGGGTATATAACAATTTAACTTTTGGTCCCAGCAGGTCCTTTATTATCCCTTCGGCCCTGACGGCTGTGCTGTTTGTCCTTTCAAGCCCTGTACCTTCAGGCAGCTTAAGTGATACAGTGAACTCGGCCGATTCGGATTTTGGCATGAACTCGCTTCCTAGCTGAGGGACAATAAGGGCGGAAAGAGCAAGCATAATAACCGACAGGACAATGACAGTTTTACGATGATCCACTATCTTTCCAAGGAAAGACTTATACCATCTGAACTGTAGTGATGAGGTTAATACTTTATTTTGCCTTTTCTCGGGGAAAAGTGAAGAAAGCAGCATGGGAATCACAAGAAGGGCAACAAAGAGAGACGATAAAAGAGCAAAAGCCACAGTCCATGCCTGGTCTTTGAACATCTCGCCTGAAGCGCCATGGAGGTAAACTATTGGCAGAAAAACCATTATCGTGGTAACCGTTGAAGCCGTAATTGCTCCACCCACCTGTCCTGTCCCGGTGATAATTGATTCTCTGAACGAAAGCCCTTCCTCCTTGTTACGGGTTATATTTTCCAGGACAACTATCGCATTATCGACAAGCATGCCTGCTCCAAGGGCAAGTCCTCCAAGCGTCATTATATTCAGGGTGAGGTCATTGAAATACATCAGGTTAAAAGTTGCAATTATGGAAACGGGTATTGCGATGCTTATCACCAGTGTAGTTCCTATCCTCCGGAGAAAAACGTACAGAATCAATACAGCCAGTATTATTCCTGCAATCAGTGTATTTTTAACCTCGCCAATGGCATTGCTTATATATTTACCCTGGTCGGTCACTTTAATGAACTGGTATCCTGGCATGGCCTTGCCTATATCCTGAAAGCTCCTGTCGAGGCTGCGCACTGCATTGACAGTATTGAATTTAGGTTCCTTGTAAATAGCAAGTCCTATGCATCTTTCGCCGTTAATTGTCACAATGTTGTCAGGATCCTTGTTTTCAAATTTTATTGAAGCGACATCCCTCAGGTAAACAGGCACCCTTTCCGTCACTGATACTGCTGATCTTTCTGTAAGACCTGTTCCTGTTGCTGCAGCAGGCTGTCTGAACCCGACGACAATGTTCTCAAGGTCCTTGAGATCTTCAAGCACGCTGACTCCCTTTACGACATATTTTGTTCCCATGTCGACAATAGATCCGCCCGAAACATTTCTGTTGTAATTGTTTATCTGTGCAGCTATTCCGTCGGTGGTAAGGCCGAATGATTCCAGAAGGTATTTATTTGTTTCAATTACAACCTCGCTTTCTTCCTTTCCGACAAGCCTTACATCGGCGATGCCTTCTATTCTTATGAGCTCATTGCGGATGTAATTTTCAGCGACCTTTCTCAGGTCGTCCATATTTTCGATAAGATCGTTTTTAAGGCCGACAACCATTACCGGGGAGGCGTTGGGATCGTATTGTGAAATTGTGAAATCTTCAAGGTCGGAGTTCTGGCTGAATGAATTAAGTTCTTTCTGGAGATCAAGAAATGCTTCATCCATATCCTTGTTCCAGTTATATTCCACAGTTATCACAGCCGATCCGCCTCGTGAAACTGATGATACCTGAACAACGTCGCTCTGGCGCATTGAAAGAGATTCAATCTGATCGACATAATTTTTTTCGATTTCTTCAGGCGGTTTTTCCCCTGCTTTTAATTCTATATAGATCTTGGGAGTGTTGAGGTCAGGGAAAAGGTCTGTCCCCAGCTTGCCGAAAGAAATAAATCCAAGCAGAATGATACCCAGTACCAGCATCAATACTGTTACAGGATTGTTTACAGCAAATCTGGCAATTTTGTCCATACCGGGCTATTTAATGATTTTTACCTTTGACCTGTTGCTGAGTGTTTCAAACCCTCCTGTCACAATTCTTTCATTTCTTGCCAGCCCTCTTGTGACTTCAACATCTGTAAGGTTTTCAAGTCCTGTCTCAATAATCCTTTCAGCAGCAACGCCCCTGTCGACTACAAAGACTGTTTTTCCCTTCTGCCTTGAAAGAATGATGTTTTTCGGTATCACAATGGCGGAATCCCTGCGGTTAACAACTATATCGGCTTTTACAAACATTCCCGGCCGCAGCAGGAGATCGTGATTATCGATTGATACAGTCCCCTTGAATGTCCGGGTGTCGGCATTTATGGCAGGAGAAAGCTGGGTCACGCTTCCTAATATTGTATCTTCCGGGATTGTATAGTTAGTAAGTTTGACCGTTTGTCCGGGTTTTATTTCATTAATATATTTTTCAGGAAGCTGGACATCCATGTACATAGTCTTGTAGTCCATTATTTTGACCATTGTCAGCCCTGCCTCCACCTGTGTTCCCTGCGTATGGTATGGCAGGTCCACAATAACTCCGATGATGGGAGATGAAATCCTTGTTTTTTCGAGCTGGAGTTTTGATGTTGCCACAGTTGTTTTGGCATTTTCATAGTTTATCTCAGCCGTTTTCAGCTCCTTTTGGGTCACACCTCCTTTTTCAAAAAGCGACTGCTGTTTTTTAAGCTCACTTTCCATAAGCTCAAGATTCAGCTGGTTGGTTTCCATTTTAACGGAGTTGACATATTCCTGGTCTTCGAGGCGGATAATGACATCACCGATATTAACTTTATCGCCCATCTGCCACAGCCTGCCTGTTGAAGGATTTTTCTCAAGGAAATATGACGCAGATATTTTTGATTTGAGTTCTATCTCTCCTTTAGGGAAAGCTGTACCGGTCGTATTTATGAACTCTTCAATCGATTTAACCTTCAGTTCTTCGACTGTGACCGGTATTTCGACATCTCCGGCAAGGTTTTGGTCCTGATTCCTGCAACCGGCAGCGACTGAAAGGACAACTGCGAATAAGATCAAATTCTTTTTCATATAGGGTTAATAATTATTTTTCCAATTCCATAACTGGTGAAACCTGTTCTTTTTTCTCGAAATCGTAAAGAGTCTGGATCTTCAGGTTCAGCAGCTCCAGCTTGTATGATATAAGTGAATTTGTATAGGAAAGCTGTTTCTGAGAGAGCTGTTCCTGGAACAGATTAAGGTCCATCCCGGTAAGATCGCCGTTTCTGTACCTCTCGAGATTAAGATCGTAGGTTAGCTGTGCATTTGTGACATTTTGACGGGCTATGGTAATCTGGTTCCTGAGGTTTATCAGGTTACGGTAAACCTGCCGTATGCCAAGGATGATATCATTCCGTTCCTCGTCGAACGAAATATTTGCAGCCTCAATAGTCGCTTCAGTTGCTTTAATCCTTGATTTCCTTTCACCCCAGTCCCATAGGGGGATTGTCAGCGACAGCGAAACCTCCTCATTGTCCGTCGGATTTGAATAGACGTTTCCGAATTTCTCGTTGTCACCGAACAATCCGATTGAGAGGCCAAGGCTTCCCTTGAATTCATTCAGCGCTTTTGTCTGGATCAGATCAAATTGTGATGATTCGATGTCGATCTTCCTCTGCCTGAGTTCCATCCTGTTTGCCAGCCCCTGATCTATTGCAAAGGAGATGTC
>JAAYUS010000142.1 GCA_012517605.1 Bacteroidales bacterium | reverse complement strand
CAAAAGTGCCATCGCCGTTATTATGATAAAGTATATCCTTTTGTGCATCATAAGCCATAGGACCGGGGAAACCGTCGGGGGCATAGAAATACTTGTATTCGGGATCAAATGTCAGATAGTTGCCTACGTAAAGGTCGAGGTATGAGTCATTGTCGTAATCTAACCAGACGGCACCCACGCTGCATTCATTGCCACCTGACACACCCGCTTTTTTTGTAACATCTGAGAATGTTCCATTGCCGTTATTTTTGAGCAGAACGTTAGTCCCGTAATTACTAATGAAAAGGTCCGGGAATCCGTCATTATTGAAATCTCCTGCCACTGCACCCATACTATACCAGGGACCGTAGACGCCAGCTTTTTTCGACACATCTTCAAACGTCCCGTCACCCCTGTTATGGTAAAGATGATTGCCAGGCAAAACAGATGGTTTTTCCATTTTGCTAACGCCATCGAGCCATGTTCCGCTGCAGGCATAAATGTCGATCTATCCGTCTTTGTCATAGTCAAAGAAAAGTGCACCGCCGCCAGTCGAGTAGATTATGTTCGTCAGTTCATCATCACCGATTGAGTGTGTGAAATCAAGTCCTATTTCCCGGCTTATTTCCTGGAAGTAGTCATTATTTGCAGGGGGAGCCGACAATTTGTTTGTCCCAGCGGGGGAGTCATTACCTGACCGGCATCCGGAAACAAGGACCCCGGTCAAAGTAATCAAAAAGAAAAAACTTTTTAGTTGCATAACAGGTTTAATAGATTAAAGAGCCGGATATTCAAGAATGTTGAAAAATTCAATTAAAAACCAAAACCATCACATGTTGCCGCTTTTCTTTTTTTAGATTACCTGTCCAAAAGAGCAGCGGGAAACCATTTATCTAACCTGTTTACCTTGAAATCTAACCTAAACAATTATAAAAATTAATTGTTAAATAAGTGTTAAAAGCAAATTAAAAGGCAATTAAAAATTAGGTTGGTTAAAAACACTGCAAGAAATTTGAATGGCTGTACCAGATTACAGGCGATGATAGCTGACAAAGCAATTTTGTCCGGGAATCTGGCAATCATGAAATACAGAACCCGGTTCATGCGGGAGAAGGAAGTGTTACAGTCACCGTGGTTCCTTTACCCGGTTTGGATTTGATTGTTATTTCACCATTGTGATTTTTTATAATCTGTCTTACAAGTGAAAGCCCTATACCTGTTCCCTGGATCAGTCTTGTATTTGAACCACGCTGAAATGGTTCAAAGATTTTCTGGAGTTCATCCTCCGGTATCCCGATACCTTTATCCTTAAATACAAGTTCCATATTTTTTCCATTCGGGCCGAATCTTATATCAACTGTGTGATCAGCAGAGTATTTGCATGCATTTTCCATAATATTAATTATTGCCACCTTCAGAAGGCTGTCGTCACCGGCAATCATCATCTGTGAGGAATCCGTAAGAGAATCGTTGATGGTTATATTTATGTGGTATGAAGGATTGAATTTCTTCAAATCATCACTTGCCTGCCAAACGACCTCATCAATGCTTACCTTCTTGTTATATCCTGAAGGCCCTTCAGCACTTGTCCTGGCGATAAGCAGCAATCTGTTTGAAAGGTTAATCAGCGATTTAATATCCTCCAGAACAGAATTGAGTGCATTTTTATATTCCTCCGTGGTCCGGTCCTGCATCATCAGCACCTCTATCTGCCCGTGAACAGATGTGAGTGGTGTTCTGAGTTCATGCGAAGCATTTGATATGAAATTTTTCTGCATGGCAAAGGATATTTCAAGTCTTTCGAGCATCCTGTTAAAGGTTTTTGCAAGACGTCCTATTTCATCTGCCCCGTTGCCTTCAGGAACTCTGAGGTTAAGGCTTGAGATGGAAATTTCATCAACCTTATTGACGACGTCTGATATAGGTTTAAGTGCCCTTCCCGAATAAAACCATCCTGCGACATAAAACAAGACAAGACTAAGGAACCACACTATGAGCAGAATGAGGCCAAGCTTTTTAAGGTGTAACAGACCGTCGACATCCTGAGCTGCAGCCACTACAACAAAAGGAGTGTAATTTACAGTATACATCGTCCCGAGAACTTCATAGGCCCCCTGTTTATATCTGACGTTGATCTGTGACCTGATACGGTAAAGCAGATCGCCGGATATCAGAATGTCGCCTGCAGGATCGGAGGTGTAAACAATATCATCCCTGCTGTTGAGTATTATTATCTTTTTGCGTGACAGGTTCGCGGGATTGTCATTTTCAATCATCCTTGCGAGGTTCTCATCAGGCTTGTAAGGGTTTAGAATCAGCCTGGCTGTGCTTCTCGACTGGCTTTTCAGGCGGTTGTAGAAATCCTCTTTCCTGAAATTTGAAGAGAAGTAATATATTGCCACCGAGGAGATAAGCATTATCAGGCCACCGAGGAGTATGAACTGAAGTGTCAGTCTGGTTCGTATCTGCATGCTACAAATGTATTTCGGTATTCGGAATTGGGTACATTTCGGAGTTCGGATTTGAGATTTCGGATTTATCTGGTCGGAGGTATAATTCCGGAATCACAATTCCGAAATCCGAAGTCTGAATCAGTCTCCAAATATATATCCAAATCCTACTTTTGTCCTGATCAGCTTTTTATCAAATCCCTTGTCAATTTTTTTCCGCAGGAAGTTGACATAAACATCCACCACGTTTGTACTGAAATCAAAGCTTACATCCCAAACCTTTTCCGCGATGTCGTTTCTCGACAGTACCCTTCCGGGGTTCCTCATGAAATACTCGAGAAGAGAGAACTCCTTGGCAGTCAGGTTTATTACTGAGCCTCCCCTGCGTGCGGCTTTTTTATCGAGATCGAGTTCAAGGTCGCCGTAAGCAAGTCTTTTCAAAGTGTTATTCGAATGATCGGAGGTTTTCAGCAGGACCTTAACCCTTGCAAGCAGTTCCCTGAACTCAAAAGGTTTAACAAGGTAATCATTGGCGCCTGCATCAAAACCTGCAAGCTTGTCGTCGGTTGTGCCCAGTGCAGTCAGCATTAGCACGGGGATGCCCGGATAAAGAGACTTGAACTTTTTGCAAAGTTCGAGACCGTTTGTACCTGGAATAATTATATCAAGTATAAAGAGATTGTATTTGTACTGTCGGGCTAGTTTTTCGGCAGAAATGCCATCGTAGGCTAAATCTGCCTCAAAGTGGCTTTCCTCAAGCCCTTTCTTGATAAAGGAGGCCACTTTCGGTTCATCTTCTACAATAAGGATTTTCATCTGGCACTAATATAACTTTGAACTGCATGTTGTAAGAAAATTGATTTATATCATTTGCTAAATATACATATATCCTTGAAATCCTCATAAACAAAGCCCGGGGAAGAAAGACAATATCACTTTTAACATAATTTTTCCCCGTATTTTCTTTAATGTTATTTTAATTTTAATATCTTTGAGATCAGATGAAGCAAGTTTTAGCTTGACTTTAATAATGACCAATTTAACTAACCTGTTTAACCAAAACAAACGACTATGCAAATTACTACAAAACTACGGCGTCTTACGCTGTTTTTGTTCAGTATGGTCATTTCCTCAGGCATAATTTTAGCACAGGAAAAGACCGTAACCGGGAAGGTCACCGCCGAAGGCGAGGGAGCAATCCCGGGTGTAAACGTTACAGTTCAGGGTACAACCATCGGTGCAATGACAGGTATGGACGGAACATATTCACTGAGGGTGCCGGGGCCGAACGCGGTTCTGGTCTTCTCTTCGGTAGGATATGTAACACAGGCCATAACCGTTGGTTCCCAAACCGTTATCAATGTCAGCCTGGTATCTGACGTTCAGGCACTCCAGGAAGTTGTCGTAACCGGTTATACCCAGCAGAGAAGAAGGGACCTTACAGGTGCCATTGCAACAGTTGAACCTGCAAAACTGACCCAGGTTCCGACTCCAAACGTGAGTAATGCACTTCAGGGCCGTACTGCCGGTGTTACTGTTGTAGGCGACGGCCGGCCGGGAGAAACCTCAAAGGTCAGGATCAGGGGATTCAGCTCCTTCCAGAACAACGACCCTCTTTATGTTGTTGACGGTGTGCCCACACAGGATATTTCCTCCCTGAACCCTGCAGACGTTGCTTCTGTATCCGTACTAAAGGATGCCGGTGCAGCTTCTGTTTACGGATCAAGGGCATCGAACGGTGTTATAATCGTCACCACCAAAAAAGGCGGCACAGGAGCAAAAGTTACCTATAACATGTATTATGGAACTCAGGATCCGGGTAAAGGCCCCACCAACCTTCTGAATGCAAAAGAATATGCTGATCTGCAGTGGCTTGTTTATAAAAACGACGGCACCACTGAGGTTCATCCGATTTATGGCCCCTCAACAGCAGCAAGCCCCACGTTTCCCGAATGGGCAGCAGATACCGACTGGTACGATGCAATAACACATTTTGCACCAATTCAGAATCACGACCTTTCATTTTCAGCAGGAAACGAAAATTCGAAGTTTTTTGCCGGTCTTGGTGTAAACATGCAGGATGGGATTGTTATTTATACAGATGCCAAGAAGTTTACCGGGAGATTCAACTCTGAATTTACATTCCTTAACGGGAGAATCAAGGTAGGGGAGAACCTTTCTCTTGCATACCGCACTGGGCACGGTGTTTCCAACCTGAACGAAGGAAGCCCGATCCAGGTGGCCTGTTATAGGGCCCAGCCGATTGTTCCGGTTGTGATGACAGTTGCCGTTCCTAACGGGGCCACTCATGCCTTTGTTCCCGGCGACTGGGGTGGAACTGGTATTGCTCCACGTCTTGGACAGGCCGGAAACGTAGTGGCCAACCAGACCCGGGGCAAGGATAACACAAACTGGAACATCCACCTTATTGGAAGCGCATTCATTGATATCAAATTGCTCCAGGGCCTGAACTTCAAATCGACTCTTGGCGGTACATTCGATAACGGAACATGGAACAGCTACTCATACAAGACATATGAAAATGCCGAGAATAACTCATCCAACTCATTCCAGGAAGAATCTTATTACGGGAATGACTGGGTATGGACGAACCAGCTGACTTTTGACAAAACCTTCGGCGACCATAAAATCCTGGCTGTTGCCGGATATGAGGCTGTTAAATATGGCATTGGCCGCGGTATCGGCGGAAGCAGGGCATCATACTTCTCGGATGATGTTCTCTATCGAACCCTCAGCAACGGATCAAACATACTAAGTGCCTATGGCTGGCTCAATACACCGACCACCCTTGTATCACAGTTCATAAGGACCGACTATTCGCTGATGGATAAATACATGATTAGCGCAACTGTACGTCGCGACGGATCTTCAAGGTTCGGTGCCGGCAACCGCTACGGGGTTTTCCCTTCCGCCTCTGTTGGCTGGAGGATCAAGAGCGAAAACTTCCTTGCCGATGTCACATGGCTTTCCGATCTCAAATTGAGGGCCTCCTGGGGTACAATGGGTAACCAGCTTGCTGTATCTCCCATGAACCAGTTCTTTAACTATGGCGGAGATCCCGGATTATCATTCTATGACATCAACGGAACATTTACTTCCTCAGTACAGGGATTTGCTCCGACACGTATCGGTAATCCTGATGCAAAATGGGAAACCAACATTACAACAGATATTGGTTTTGAAGCTTCATTCCTTAACAATAAGATAGGATTGAAATTCGACTGGTATTCAAAGAAAACAAAGGATCTCCTTTTTAATCCCGAAGTGCCTGGCACTGTAGGTGCTGCAGATGTACCCTATGTAAACGTTGCTTCAATGTCGAATACAGGTGTTGATATCGAAGTTTCGTACAGGAACCAGTGGGGCGATCTGGGATTCGACGGGAGCATTGTCGCAACCACTTATAAGAACAATATTGATAAAATTGCCGAAGGGATCACCTTCTTTGATCCTTATAATGACGCTAATACCGCAAACAGGATCAATGGCGTTCCCGTACGCAACATGGTTGGGCACCCGATGTCAGCATTCTTTGGCTATCATGTTCTTGGCTTGTTCCAGAGCCAGGCTGAGGTTGATGCTGCCCCCGAACAGTCGGGCGCTGAAGCAGGTTTCTTCCGCTTCGACGATACAAACGGTGACGGTAGTATAACTCCTGATGACAGGACATTCATTGGCAATCCCAACCCCAAATTCACATACGGTGTTAACCTTGCCTTTACCTACAAAAACTTCGACCTGACAGCATTCCTTTACGGATCACAGGGTAACGATATCTTTAACTGGAACACATGGTGGGTCGATTTCTGGCCATCGTTCCAGGGACAGAAAAGCAAAAATGCCCTCTACAACAGCTGGACTCCGCAAAGAACAAATGCAACCACCCCGAAAGCATCCAACAAGTCTAATTTCTCGACAAATAACGAAATCAACGACTATTACATTGAAGATGGATCGTTCCTCCGTCTGAAAAACCTTCAGATCGGATATACAATTCCTGAAAGTGTTACGAGCAAAATTAATATCGGATCAATCAGGGTCTATTTGCAGGGAGTTAACCTGTTTACAATTACAAAATACTCAGGGCTTGATCCCGAACTTGGCGGCTGGGACACAACCTTCGGTATGGATGCCGGAAACTATCCTCTGGTTAAACAGTACCTTGTAGGTTTAAATGTGAATTTTTAACAGTATAATATGAAATAATATGAAAAATAGATCTTTAATATTTTTCTTAATTCTTGCCGGGATCCTATTGATTGGTTCCTGTAAGGAAGACTTTCTGACAGTAAAACCAGCAGGTTCACTCGACGAAAACATACTTGCCGATGATCCGGGTATAGAAGCGATGCTGATTGGCTGTTATGCATGCCTTGATGGTCAGGGCGGACCCGGGGGCTGGGGTTCAGCAACCTCTAACTGGGTTTATGGATCCATTAGAGGAATGGAAGCCAACAAAGGTTCAGATGCCGGTGACCAGCCTTTTATCAACCCGATACAGACATTCAGTGAAACGTCAACAAATGACTATCTGAACGTGAAATGGAGAACTGTATATGATGCTATAACAAGATGCAATAAAACAATCATTATCATTAACAAAGCTCTGGAAAAAGGTACGATATCACAGTCTGATGCAGATCTTTGGACACAGCAGGCACGGGTCCTGAGGGGATGGTATCATTTTGATGCCTGGAGAATGTGGGGCGGCAAGATCCCGTATGTTGATGAAAATACTGATCCCTATACAGTTACAAATACAGCTGATGTCAGGGCACAGATAATTGCCGATCTTACTGAAGGCACAAAGCTCCCTTTAAACATGGGAGCCATAGGAAGGTTCAACAAAACTGTAAGCCAGATCCTTCTCGCAAAAGCTGAGATGGAAATGAACAAGGATTACGCTAAGGCCCTCGTGCTGCTGAACGATGCAAAAAACACGGGTAAAAAGCCCAATGGAGCTGATATAGGCCTTGCTCCAACTTATGGTGAGATATTTGATATTGCCAACCGCAACGGTATCGAATGCATCTATACTGTACAGTATTCGGTAAACGACAACTCGGGCGGAACCAACGGCGGAAACGGTGAGGTCCTTAACTTCCCGTATAACGGCAATGCCCCGGGTACCTGCTGCGGATTCTTCAACCCGACACAGGATTTCGTAAATTCATTCAGAACCAATGCTCAGGGGTTGCCTTATCTTGATAATTATAATAGTTATCCAGTGTTAAATGATCAGGGATGTCCCACAGAAAACAATTGGGACGCCGGCACTACCTATTCAAAGAAGGATGTTGTTATCGTCACCGATCCATCAGAAGCACCTAATCGTCAGGTAAAAGCATACGTATCCTTGACTGAAGGGAATATAGGACATCCGCCACTTACAAGTCCGACTTACTGGGCTGTTCAGTGGCAGGAAGACCCCGATCCATTGGATCCTCGTCTCGACTGGTCAGTGGGAAGAAGGGGAATCCCTTACTGGGATTGGGGAATTCATACAGGTATGAACTGGATACGAGACCAGACCTATTCTGGTCCTTACAGTCCGAAAAAACAGGTTTACAAAAAATCACAGACAGGCACCTATACCGAAGTAGGAAGCTGGACATCAGGCTATACGGCAAATGGATACCGTATGATACGTTATGCTGACCTCCTTCTGTTGCTTGCTGAATGTGAAATTGAAGCCGGAAGCCTCGAAAACGCAAGGGCCCTGATAAACCAGGTTCGAACCAGGGCTTCAAATCCTGACGGATTCGTAAAGGATGGTAATGTCCCTGCTGCAAACTATGTTGTAAGTCCGTATCCTTTAACAGGAGCACCTTTCGATACAAAAGAAAATGCCCGCAAGGCTCTCTACATGGAAAGGAAACTTGAACTCGGTCAGGAGGGTCATAGATGGTTCGACCTTAACAGATGGGGAATAACAGTGGCTGAACTTTCAAAGGTCCTTGCCTATGAGAAGAGCATGCCATGGGGTGATAAATTGTACCAGGGTGCTGCATTGGGCCCGGAAGATGTTTCCTTCCCGATCCCGCAGCGCCAGATCGACCTGAGTGAAGGTAATATCGTGCAGAACCGATAGTACGTTCCTGTAATTGTAATTTAGAGTTAAGGACATGCCCTGGCATGTCCTTATTTTTTTATCTTAGCATAAATAAACCACCGGGATGAACAGACTTTTTATCATTCTTTGTGCTTCATTGCTAATCTCCTGTTCCGATCCCTCCAAATTTGTGCTGATGGATCCGGGACATACCGGAATAGATTTTAATAATACTGTTATCGAATCCGACAGCCTTAACCTTATGAATTATGAATATCTTTTTAATGGTGCCGGAGTCGGAACCGGCGACCTGAACAATGACGGGCTTACTGACCTTGTTTTTGCAGGCAACCAGGTGTCTTCAAGAGTTTATCTGAACACGGGGGATTTCAGGTTCAGGGATATAACCGCGAATCTGAAAGGGCTGGCAAATGATCAATGGTACAGTGGTGTGGCAATGGCTGACGTGAATAATGACGGGTGGCTCGATATCTATCTTACTTCAACTGGAGGAAAAACAAGGGAAAAACGTAAAAACCGCCTGTGGATAAATGGAGGATGTCGGAAAGGCCAGGATCCCGTCTTCACTGAACTTTCTGAAGAATCTGGCATAGCATGCGATGATCAATCAGTCGCAGCTGCATTTTTTGACTATGACCTTGACGGATTCCCTGATCTTTACGTTCTGAACAATGAGATTACTTATCCTGCCGTATCGACATACCGTCAGAAGATATCCGACGGAACAGCACCCAATAATGACAGGCTCTATCACAATAATGGCGACGGAACATTTACTGATGTTACTTTGGAAGCCGGTATCCGGAACGAAGGCTTCGGAATGGGTCTGGCTGTAAGCGACCTGAACAAGGACGGATACCCCGATCTTTACATATCGAACGATCTTCTTGCAAATGATGTTTTATACATAAATCAGGGTGACGGATCTTTTCGCAACGAAATCGAAAAATACATTTCATACCAGTCGAGGACTTCAAAAGGCAATGATATCGCTGACATAAACGGTGACGGAAATCCGGATATCTGTACCCTCGATATGATGCCTTCAGATTATCAGAAGAAAAAACAAACCATAAACGGGTTTAACTATAGTTTTTATGAAGCCGATAAAGAATTCGGTTATGAACATCAATATCTGAGAAATATGCTCCATCTGCACAATGGATTTCTGAATGGCAGGCTCCTCCCTTTCAGCGAATCAGGTCAGATGATGGGAATGTCGGAGACTGACTGGAGCTGGTCTCCACTGTTTGCGGATTTTGATAATGACGGCGACAGGGACCTGCTTGTCACAACCGGATTTCCCAGAGATATCAGGGATAAAGACTGGACAAAGATAAAAGCTTCAGCTGCCGGATCGCTTACTACCGAAAAAGGACTATCAGAAATGGCACCATCTCTGAAAATCCCGAATGTCGCTTTTGAGAACAGGGGCGATTCGATATTTGTTCCAGCAAATGACTGGTTCCCTGATATCCCTTCATTTTCATATGGGGCAGCGTTTGCGGACCTTGATAATGACGGAGATCTTGATTATGTGATAAATAATATTAACGACAAAGCTTTCGTATACAGGAACGTAACAGTCGAAAAGTCGAAAAAACCTTCAAATTTTCTAAAGATCAGGCTCATCGGCCCCGACACCAATCCTCTGGCTTTGGGGGCGAAGGCAGAGCTTTGGTGCGGCGGAAAAATCCAGTACTATGAACATTTTCTGACAAGAGGCTATGCTTCTTCCGTGGATCCTGTTATCCATTTCGGGCTGGCTGATATACAGATTGCTGATTCTCTAAGGATTACCTGGCCGGGGGATTCATACTTCTCTGTTCTCAAAAATATAACAGCAAACCAGACCATAGAGATAAGATTTGAAAACTCAGTTCCCTGGAAAAAACCACAAGAACGTAACAGGAATTCCGGGTTGCTGTTTTGCGTTAACGACAGCATACTTGATTATTCACACCAACAGGATGATTTCAACGATTTCAGACAGAATCAGAAAATAATACCACACAAGTTTTCGCAGATCGGCCCCTGTCTTGCAAAAGGAGATATTGACGGCGACGGCAACGAAGACATTGTTACCGGTGCAACTCTTAGTCAGCCATCGATGGTGTTTTTGGGTCGTGGAGACAAGTTTCAGCGTACTGAATTTGAAGGATTTACTGCAATGAAACAAGTCCCGGAATCGAATATTGCCATCGTAGATTACGACAATGATGGTGACAACGATATTATTGTGATGGCCGGAGGGTATGAGAATCAGTCGGAGAATGAATACAAGCATTTCATTTACGAGAAACGGAACTCATCTTTCATAAGTCATCCTCTTAATGCACCGGCTTTCCCAGCTTCAGTAGTCCGTCCCTGCGATTTTGACAATGATGGTGATATTGATCTGTTCATAGGTTCAAGGGTAAAGAAAGGAATGTTCCCCTACGCGAATCATTCATGGATACTTCTAAACAAGAACGGACGATATTCAGCTGATCCTGATTTCAGGCTAAACCTGGGTATGGTTACCGATGCGGTATGGACCGATTACAACAGGGATGGATGGACTGATCTGCTGGTGGCAAGAGACTGGAATTCGATAGTGCTGTTAAAAAATGAAAATGGAAAGAGGTTCGTTCCTCAGGTAATTCCGGAAATTGAATCAAAACATGGATTATGGTATTCAATTTCAGCAGCCGACCTCGATGGAGACGGTGATGAGGATTATATCGCCGGCAACCTGGGCGAAAACCACAGGTTCCCTTTAAATGACCTGCACCCAATGAAACTATATGCGATAGATCTGGAACCCGATGGAAATCTTGATCCCCTTATTACTGCATTTTATAATGATCAGGACGGTAAGCCGGCTGAATACCCCCTTAATTATCTCGATGAGCTATGGTCACAATCCCCGTTTATGGAAGGAAGATGCAAGGACTACTCATCTTTCAGTATGCTTGATTTTGATGAGCTAATACCTGAAGCAATAAGAAAACGTCTTGAGTTCAGCCTTTATGTAAATTCAACATCAAGTTATATCATTTGGAATGATAATGGCAGGTTCAGGTGGGAAAGACTGCCGTGGCAGGCACAGCTTTCTCCCTTAACAGGAATGATAATCCGTGATCTCAACGGCGACTCACTTCCTGACATAATTGCGATTGGCAACGACTTTTCATGGGGTCTGGCCACAGGATATCTTGACGGCAACAAAGGACTGATATTAATAAATGAGACAGAAAAAAAGGCTAAAGGCGGAAATGCCTCATTTAAGGCATTGGGCCCTTCAGAGAGCGGATTTTTTGTAAACGGGATGGCAGGATCTTTGCTCTGGATGGAAGGTGAAAATCCATTGCTTGTTGCAGGCATAAACAGATCGAAGGCACTGGTATTTAAATATAATACAAAATAGCTGAAGGGGCAGGCACCTGTTTAACCTGAAATGGTTATATTGGTAATTTATCGGTATGAAAATGAAGATCAAAAGAGCAAGCATGAAAATGATAAAAGCCGTGATATTAACAATATTGCTATTGTCACAGCGACCGGCATTTTTACATTCACAGACTGCGGTGAAGGATGTTGACGGCAATACCTATTTGTCAATAGTTATCGGCAAACAGACCTGGATGGCAGAAAACCTTAAAACTACCCGTTTGAACGACGGCACCCCGATCAAGCTCGTCAGCGATGAAAAAACATGGTCGTCTGCGAACTACCCAGCATATTGCTTTTATGAAAATGAACCAAAGAACAAAGAAGTCTACGGGATATTATATAACTGGTTCACTGTTGACACAAAAAAACTATGCCCGAAAGGCTGGCACGTTCCAAGCGATAATGAATGGAAAGAGCTGACGGATTTCCTGGGCGATATTATCACCGCCGGCGACAAGTTAAAGGAAGCGGGCACAACACACTGGAAGAACTATTTCAGCCAGGCCACAAATGAGTTTGATTTTACCGCACTTCCGGCAGGGATGAGGTATAATACAGGCGTTTTTCCTGATTTCGGAAACGACTATGCTGTGTGGTGGTCCTCAACAAGGGCTAATATCACACTGGCCTGGAATCGCGGATTGCACAACAGCACTAGCAGAATATTCCGGGGGTGCGATGAAATCCAAAGCGGATTCTCTGTCCGTTGTATTATGGATAAGAAGTAATATATTAGCATTCCTAATCTTTATCCATGAAGTACTTTTTTTACGGATTATTCTCCCTGATCCTGTTATCATGTTCAAAACAGACAAGGTTTGAATATCTCGATCCGGCATCAACAGGTGTGGATTTCAGCAATACAATAACCGAAACTGACAGTTTCAATGTAATGACATATGAATACATTTACAATGGGGCTGGCCTTGGTATAGGAGATCTGAATAATGACGGGCTGGCCGACATTGTATTTGCGGGTAACCAGGTTTCTCCGCGAGCGTATCTTAATCTTGGCAATTTCAAATTCAAGGATATTACTTCAAACTTTAAAGGGCTCACCAACAATCAATGGTTCAGCGGAGTGACGATCGTTGATATTAATAACGACAGGCTTGCTGATGTTTACATTACTGCTACAAAAGATTCTCTGCCCGGGAAATGTCTTAACCGTCTCTGGGTAAATACGGGCATAAATGAAAAAGGAGAACCGTTTTTCGAGGAAAAGGCTGATGAATACGGCATAGCTTATGATGGCGAATCAGTCCAGTCAGCTTTTTTGGATTATGACCTCGACGGGGATATTGATCTTTACATTATGAACAATACCCTGAATTCAAGAATGGATGCAGCCTATCGGCCAAAAATATCGGATGGCAGCGCCATGAACAATGACAAACTCTTCAGGAACAACGGTGATGGCACATTTACAGATGTCACAGTTCAGGCAGGAATAGTGTATGAAGGATTCGGCCTTGGAGTGGCTGTCGGAGATGTAAATAAAGACGGATACCCCGATATTTATATATCAAATGACTTTATCTCGAATGACCTTTTGTATATAAATCAGCGCGACGGGACCTTTAAAAATGAAATAGGAAAATATCTTTCCTATCAGACCAAATCCTCAATGGGTGATGATATGGCCGATGTAAACAACGATGGCTGTCCTGATATACTGACTCTCGACATGCTTCCTGAATATTACTATAAAAAGAGGCAAACCATCGCCGGATTCAGTTACATGTTCTATGGCCTGGATGCCAAATTTAATTTTGAACATCAGTATCTCAGGAATATGCTTCACCTTCATAACGGTTTCATAAACGGTGAGATGCTTCCATACAGTGAGGTCGGCCAGATGATGGGAAACATTTACGACACGGAATGGAGCTGGTCACCTTTATTTGCTGATTATGACAATGACGGGGATAAAGACCTGATAATAGCCAATGGATATCCAAAGGATCTTACCGACAAAGACTGGACAAGATATAAAGTCACAGTATATGGTTACGTTGCAGACGGGGATCATGTGATAAAAATGGCACCTTCTATCAAGGTAAACAATATGGCATTTGAAAATACCGACCTGTTTCATTTTAAAAGAAGGTATGACTGGCTTCCCGATATCCCTTCATATTCGTACGGTGCATCATTTGCCGACCTTGACAACGACGGCGATCTTGATTATGTGTCAAACAATATAAATGACAAGGCATTTGTACTTAAAAATACAACTGTTGAACGATCAGGTAAAAAGGCCGGATGGATAAGGATTTTACTTAAAGGTAAAGAAGGAAATACAATGGCGCTTGGTGCAAAGGCCGAAATATGGTGCAATGGCAGGTACCAGTTCAATGAACATTTTCTGAGCCGCGGCTATGCATCCTCTGTCGATCCGATTGTGCATTTCGGGATCGGGGATGCCAAAATCATTGATTCCATCAGGATCACATGGCCTTCTTCAGGAAATATCTCACTTTTGAGGAATATCAAAAGGAACCAGCTGATAGAAATTGATGAAGCCCAATCGGTAAAGCCGGGTAAAGCTTTTACCACGTTGAGAAATGCTGACCTTCTTTTTACAAGATGTGACAGCATCATTCCATACAGACATGAACAGGCCGATTTCCCTGATTTTTATCTGGAACAGAATATCATTCCGCATAAATTTTCACAGATAGGCCCGGTGATGGCAAAAGGCGACCTGAACAATGACGGGAAGGAAGACATTGTCATCGGAGCCACAAACCTTCTCCCAACAACTGTTTTTTTGAGGAAGGGCAACGGTTTTATCAGTGATTCCATACCCGGTCTTACCGGCCCGAAGAAATTTTCAGAATCGGCAATTGCAATTGTTGATATCGACAATGATGGCGACAATGACGTGATTGCACTGGCAGGCGGTTATGAGAACAAGGATGAAAGCAGCTATCGGCATTATCTCTACGAAAATCGGAATGGAGCGTTCACCAGAAAAGAGCTTCCTTTGCCTCCATTTATTGGCTCAGTAATAAAACCGGCTGATTTTGACCATGATGGCGATGTGGACCTGTTTATAGGTTCACGGGTGAAAAAAGGCATGTTCCCCCATTCCGATCCTTCCTGGCTTCTAATCAATGAGAATGGCAATCTTTCTGCAAAAGATCCGCTGAAATTTGATCTTGGTATGGTAACAGACGCAGTCTGGAGCGATTATGATAAGGATGGATGGGAAGACCTGCTCGTTACAAGGGAATGGAATTCAATTGCCGTGCTTAAAAATACAGGTAGAAAAGAACTGGTAAAGACTGATTTAAAGAGCTTTGACAATTACCACGGATTCTGGTTCTCAATAATAGCAGGAGATTTTGACAATGACGGTGATGACGACTACATCGTTGGAAATCTCGGGGAAAACAACAGATTCACGATAAGTGACAAATATCCGGTGAGCCTTTACTCAATTGATCTCGATCTTGACGGGGTCATTGATCCTGTATCAACCGCTTATTGGAAAGACAAGGATGGCAAAATGACTGAGTATCCGATCAATTATCTTGATGAGCTTATTGAACAATCAAATCTTTTCCAGAAACTCTTCAGCGATTACAAGTCGTTCAGCTATACCAGCTTCAGACAGATGATTGATGAAGAAATCATGAAACGTCTCGAGTTTAAACTATATGTAAATACACCGTCAAGTTATGTCATCTGGAATGATAAAGGTAATATGAAATGGGAAAAGCTTCCACTTCAGATGCAGGTGTCACCTGTTAAGAAGATGATTGTAAAAGACCTCAATGGAGATAATTATCCTGACATCATCGCGGGGGGTAATGATTATACCTATGATATTTCCACCGGATACTATGATGCACTGAAAGGCATTGT
>JAAYUS010000141.1 GCA_012517605.1 Bacteroidales bacterium | reverse complement strand
TGCCAGAAATGTATGAAGCAGGGTTTCAGTGGTCCTTCGACGGACCGTGAACAGGTTGGTTAGCTTAACTCCCTTATATTCTTTTAGTTTATCCCCATCAGGAACATAACATGACCGACGGATAAGGCGGACAGAATGGTTCAGTTTTACCATACGCGGATACAACTCCTCACAATGAGTTTCGACCCCACCCTGTATGTTTGGGATTCCGCGGGTACCAATTACCGTTATTCTCATATAGAAATACGTATGTAATTACAAAAAAAGGAAAGTAAAGAACAGTGTAAAAACCTAAAGGTTAATTGCTATTCTTCAACAAGAGGAAGGGAAGGATCGGGTTTAACTCCCTTCGAATCTGTAAATGGTTTGAGCCGTGTGAAATCAAGATCACCCTGAAGCGGGCTCTGTCCTACATTATAGTAAGGTATTTTTTCAAAACAAACTTCTTTTCCGAGGAAGCTTTTAATTTTATTCTCAACTATCCACTGTGCCGGGTGCCTGAAATACTTTTTCATAACAGGTGCGGCGGTTCCTACCATCCAGCAGTTTTTCGGGCACACTTTCACCATATTTCGGACTTTTACGGCCTGTTCGCTGTTCCAGAGTTCTTCAAATGTGTTGAAGTCCCTGAGGTTGCCCATACTTTCCTTCCATATCCTGTCTTCAAGTCCGTTGCATGGATATACATCGCCATAGGGTTCAACAAAGAAATTAGTAAGACCAGCTTCGCAGGGGAGCATTCTTTTGCCGTTTCGTATATAATTTATGACCCCCAGGTTAAAAAATGCCCTTGCCCAGCTCTTAGGATTGTTTTCTTTAAGGAGGTTATACACAAGTTCCTGAAAATTACTAACTACCAGTTCCTTGTTTGTCACTTCATTGTCATCCTTGTGAAAATAGAAGGAGTTATGAAAAGTTGCAGTGGCGAACTCCATCTTTAATTCCCTCGAAAGTTTATAAAGCCAGAGCATATCTTCCGAGTTGTGGTTTGATACAGTAATTCCGAATCCGATATCCTTCAAACCCATTGACCTGAGTTTAAGCAACACCTTGAGGCCATTGTCATAACCCCCGTTTTTCCCCCTCAGATCATCATTCCTGACAGACAATCCTTCAATGCTGACCCTAATCCCGATTTTGGGATATTTTTCCGCAAGCTTTATTATCCTGTCATAGTGCCAGCCAGAAGTGGAAATCACCACTCTTGGAACTTTGGTAAACAGAACAGCAATTATATCTTCAAGATCCTTCCTTTGAAATGGTTCTCCTCCCGTGACGTTTGCAAACTTCATCACCGGAAGCTTTTCAAGATCCTTAGGTGTTATTTCCCTGGCGGGATCAGAAGGATATTTCCAGATGTTGCACATTTTGCACCTCATCTGGCATCTGTAAGTGGTTATTACAGAGACATCAGTCGGCATAAGGACCCCGGATGATTCCATGGTTACCGTAGTTATTGATTATTGATTTTTTTTGACCTCTTCATAAACCTTCATGACCTCGCGATAATACCGGCTCGAATTGTACTTCTCCCTGGCAATTCCTGAAATGGCTGCATAATCAAATTTTGATGTATCATTGAACATTAGGCTTATCTTTCCCTTAAGATCCTCAACGTCACCTGAAATAAAACCAAAACCATTTATCCCCTCATCAATAAGTTCGGGAATGCCTCCTATTTTTGAACCGACAACAGGGGTGCCCAGACAAAGTGATTCAATAACGCTGAGGGGATTGTTCTCGTAACATTCTGAAGGCATAACCATGAATTTTGAATTTCCAAGGATCTTTTTTAGTTCGGCCCATTTCCTGAAACCTTCAAACTTAATGTTGCTGCCTGTGTATTTTGCCTTCAGTTCATTTTCAAGCGGACCGGTACCTATTATCCTCAATTCATAGTGCGGCAGGGCTGAGGCGGCTTCAAGGAGTGTTACCAGGCCCTTCTCGGCAGACAGTCTGCCGACGTAGCAATAGTGGCTGCCTTTCTCTGCATTGAAATCTTCAAGTTTCTCATCAAGTATAAAATTTGAAATAACCTTAAGTTTCTCTGATGGAAATCCTCCTTTCTTCATGTTTTCCTTCAGAAAACTGCTGGGACAAACAAATGCATCAGTCAGTTCACTAAGTACTTTTCTGTTCCAGACCAGGGCTTCAGCATAAGCCACGACACTGGCCATGGCACTGTTTTTCATACACTTATACCTGACAACATTGAATTTTTCAGTAAAGCAGAGTTCACACGGTTTATGATCGCGGATGCAATCATATCTGGGGCAAACAAGCTTATGATCATGAAGTGTCCAGACCACAGGAATATCATGTCTTTTTGCAATCGCTGCAAGAACAGGAGAAAGCTGGGAATGGATATTATTAAGATGTACAATATCAGGCTTGAAAGATTTCAGAAGAGCTGTAAACTTCTTTCTTACCTCAGGCGATCCGAACGGACGAATCATGAATTTAAAAAGATTACCAAAATCTTTCCTGTTGACATCAACCTCTGATGGAAAATAATCTGAATAGGCTGAAGGAACATTAAGAGGATGCTGCATCGAGAACACAGCAACTTCATGTCCGTTCTTCCTCAGTAGTTTCTCCAATTCCAGCGTGTAAATATCACCGCCCCCTCTGTTATAATAGAACTTGTTTGAGATCAGTATTCTCACTCCTAACTGAATTTATTTTTTACTTTTTTATACGTTTTATTTGTCCCTTTTGCCTACTTCTGAAGGTACAAGTAGCACATAGAGCTTCAGAAAGTATTTGTACAGCAAAGGACTTAACATTATAAGAGCATAAGCAATCCTGTGCTTTAATTTTAATCCCAGCGATTTCCCTGCCACAAAT
Organism: Bacteroidales bacterium; assembly: GCA_012517605.1. GTDB lineage: Bacteria > Bacteroidota > Bacteroidia > Bacteroidales > VadinHA17 > LD21. The sequence continues at coordinate 731 of JAAYUS010000141.1, read as the reverse complement.
GAATATTCCTTCAAATCCCTGATCATGTTATAAAAATCATCGGGATAAGGAGGTTCTGAATATAAAACGATAAGGTTCAATGTTGACAGGATCTGCACAAAGTAGTAGATCTTAGCCTCTCTGACGGTTTTTTCATCAGCCTGTGAAACAAGATCAATTACCTGCCTGTCGATAGCAAGGCCCTCCATATCGAGGATACTGAATTTCCGGATGCTTACTGAATTCTCCCTGAGTTTGTAAATATATTTGGGAGCATCCTGAAAAACACTTTTTTCGGCCTTCAGAAAAGCTCTCACATTGTAAAGTAGATCCTCCTTGAACCTGCCTTCAAACAGGACATTTCTGGCTATTTCTGATTTGAAGATCTTGTTGCCAACATTCATATAGAATAACCCGGTCAGGACTTCGTACACACCTTCATACTTTTCATATATTTTAACGCTCTTGTCGCTCATCCTTTCATCTACCTGGTCTCTGTAAATTCGTTTAATGCCGCAGACCGAAATATCTGAATCCGTATTTATTGCATTGTTAATAAGAAGCTCATACATATCTTTTTCAAGAGTATCGTCGCTATCAGCAAAACCTATGAATTTCCCCTTGCTAACTGCCAGACCACGGTTCCTGGCGGCTGAAACTCCCATGTTATCCTGATGTATTACTACGATCCTGGGATCAATTTTGCCGTAATGGTCACATCTTTGGCCGCTTCCATCAGTTGATCCATCATC
>JAAYUS010000140.1 GCA_012517605.1 Bacteroidales bacterium | reverse complement strand
TAAAGTTTATGATTGTTTTCTGATTAAAGATGTACTATTGGGTTTTATAATGATTATTTATATTTCTGACAGTATTTTTTTCCAGCATATAACAAATCACCCCGCACAAAGCATCCGAAACTTAGTTCCCTACAGACTATTATCTGTCTCAGGATATCAGCATTACATTTTCATGTATCATGTCGGAAAGTCCTATTTTGTGACGATGAATTTTGAAGTATTTTTGCCTTATTCGTAATTTATAATGAATCTAAATAATTATTAAAGGTTATCAGGAAGTTTTATTTTCATTTAAAAACATATATCTTTTTCCTTTTATCTTTTTCCTTTTATCTTTTTCCTTTTGTCTTTTATCTTCATAAATCCCTATCTTAGCTGACCACATTATCTTACCATGGCTCTGAATTATATCTGGATCGCCTTTTTTATTACAGGATTCATTGTTGCGCTTTGTCAGCTGATTTTTGCCGGCAATACGCAGATATTCAGCGATATGATGAATTCGACCTTCACAAATGCAAAGACAGGTTTTGAAATATCACTTGGACTGACAGGCGCTCTTACACTGTGGATGGGTCTTATGAAAGTAGGGGAGAAAGGCGGGGTGGTTACTATGCTCGGAAAGCTTTTCGGCCCGTTTTTTCAGAAGCTGTTTCCTGAGCTTCCTAAAGGTCATCCCGCATACGGATCGATGATACTGAACTTTTCAGCAAACATGCTCGGCCTCGACAATGCTGCAACACCGATGGGTCTCAAGGCAATGAAGGAGATGCAGGATGTAAATCCTGATAAGGATACTGCCTCAAACGCCCAGATAATGTTTCTTGTACTCAATGCATCAGGATTGACAATTATCCCCGTAAGCATAATGGTTTACCGGACACAGCTGGGTGCTGCCAATCCGGCCGATATTTTTATTCCGATACTTATTGCAACATATGTTGCGACACTGGTGGCAATGATAACAGTTGCGATAGTCCAGAAAATAAATCTTTTCGACAGGGTTATAATAGCCTATATGGGCGGGCTTACTGCAATCATTGCGGGTGTCATCCTTTATTTCATGTCGCTTCCCAAGGAACAGATAGCTGAAGTATCTACATTTGCGGCCAACTTCATCCTTTTTTCAGTAATAATACTGTTCATAGTGCTTGCCCTTTTGAAAAAAGTGAATGTTTATGATGCATTCATAGAAGGAGCAAAAGAAGGATTCAACACGGCAATTAAGATTATCCCTTTTTTGATCGCCATACTGGTTGCAATAGGCATCTTTCGAGCCTCGGGAGCAATGGACTTTGTTATAACAGGTTTCGACAGGCTTTTCTCCTGGCTTGGCGTTGATACCCGTTTTACAGGTGCTTTACCTGTTGCCTTCATGAAACCACTCAGCGGAAGCGGGGCACGCGGACTCATGATTGATGCTATGACAACTCATGGTGCGGATTCCTTTATCGGCCGTCTTTCCTGTACATTACAGGGAGCGACTGATACAACTTTTTATATTCTTGCAGTTTATTTCGGTTCGGTGGGTATTAAAAACACAAGGCACGCGGTTGGATGCAGCCTCCTTGCTGATCTTGCAGGAGCTGTCACAGCTATTCTTGTGGCATACCTGTTCTTTGGATAAACAAGTAAAATGAGTGTCGGTAATTAATAAAAGAAAAACTATTTGAAGCCTATCCCCTTCCCTCCTGAAATTTCGGGATTCACGCACAGGGGAAGGGGCAGCGAAAGAAGCTTTTCCCCTTCGGGGAAAACGGTAAAGGGGGGAATTGATGAAAGAAGAAAATGATTGAAAATAAGGCATTAATGGTTGTTAATATATCTTTGTTAATGATTACCGAAACTCATTACAAATAAAACTATGAGAAGCATAATATTTACTTCAGCTTTTTTCCTTATCATAACAGCCTGCATGCAATAGCCGGCGCCCGAAACAACGATTACAGAAAAAACCACCCGATATATCGACCCGACAGAAATGACAAACAATTTTTACGACAATACGGAAACTTATACATTGAATGTTAAAAAATTAACAATAGAAGGCGAGATCTCCAACCCTGGTATTGTTGATTTCACAACACTTAAGAAACGTTCGGTAATTGTTAAGGAAACTCTTCTCGATCCGACTGGATCGGACAGGTTTGTCGGAGCATACAGGTATGACGGCTATTCGCTTTTTGATATTCTCGAAAAAAGTATACTTAAAAAGGTCAATTCACGGGAATTCAGCCCTATTATAGATATGTTCGTCGAGATTGAGAATGAAAGGGGTGATAAAGTGGTTTTCAGCTGGGGTGAGATCTATTATCCTTCAAGGCTCCACCAGATAATAATTGCAGATGCAGTTTCGAGGATAGTACCGTCCAAAACAAAGGACCTCTGGCCGCTTCCTTCCGAAAGCAGGATTATAGCAGGTACTGATCTCATAACCGAGCGAAACATCTCTTCTCCTGTAAAAATAACTGTAAGATCCTTTCCCAGGTCATTCAATGTATTGAGAGACCTTTCACCAATGTATTCGGAAAAGATTGACCTGGTTGGAAATGGAAAACAGACTGGCTCCCTTTACAGTTTTCCACCTGATTTTAATGCGATAACATATAACACCATCTTCTATGGCCGGGGAAGGGGAATTCACAGTACCAAGCCGTTTAAGGGATTGATAATTAAGGATATTCTTAACAGGACATATCCATTCAACCGTGAAAACCTTCAAAAGGGAATGCTTTGTTTTGCTGCTGCCGACGGTTACAGATGTACTGTCTCATATTCGGAACTCTTCAACAGGAACGACCAGCAGGAATTCCTGCTTATTAAAACAACTCCGGGGGAGGACGGCGGATTGTTCCGGATATTTCCGGCCGCTGATTTCTTTTCCGACAGGGCTGTCAAATCATTAAAGGAAATACATCTGGGATACTGATTAGATTTTATTCAATGAATGCATTGGTAATCGCTCTTCTGGTACTTGCAAGTATTATCCTCATAATACTGCTCACCACCCGTCTTAAGCTTCATGCCTTTATTGCACTTTTCATTGTTTCGCTTCTACTTGCTTTTACAACCCTTCCCGCATCATCAGTTATAAAAACAATAAAGGACGGGTTTGGAAATACAATGGGTTCAATAGGATTTCTTATAATCCTTGGCGCCATAATCGGCATTACCCTTGATAAGACAGGAGGAACAAGAAGCATTGCGGGATATATTCTTTCAAAGACCGGGGAGAAGAGAAGCCCTGCCGCTCTTGGAATAACAGGATTTCTGACCGGATTGCCTATTTTCTGTGATTCGGGATTTATCATCCTAAGCGGACTGGCAAAATCGTTCGGAAGCCGTTCAGGTATAAAAATGCCGTTCATGGCAACGGTCCTCGCCACTTCCCTTTATTCCGTGCATTGCCTTATACCTCCTCATCCAGGGGCACTTGCAGCTGCAGGAATTCTGGAAGCAAATACAGGTTATCTTATAATCATCGGGATATTGTTTGCCGTTCCGGGTGCGTTGGCGGCATATTTCTGGAGCAGATGGATAACAGGGAAAGATAAATACGAATCTCCCGCGAATGTCACTCCTGCTGATGATATGAAACGCGACGAAAATCCCCCGGTCCTGCTTTCCTTCCTGCCTATAGCCGTGCCTATCTTTCTGATAGCAACCAAGTCACTTGCAGGGCTTATTGATAAAACAGGGAATGGATTGATATCCAGAATATTCTATTTTCCCGGAGAACCTGTCATCGCCCTGTTCATAGGTGTTCTCCTGTCGCTACTTCTTCTCAGGAGAAAAACAGTAAGCGGGATGAACTCTCTTTTTTCGGAAGCTGTTGTCAAGGCAGGTCCGATACTGATCATCACAGCTGCCGGAGGCATGTTCGGAATGGTTATAAAATCGACTGGAATCGGAGAGATAATGGGAGAGAAACTTTCCGGAACAACACTCGGACTGCTTGTTCCTTTCCTGATAGCTGTTGTCATGAAGACAGCCCAGGGGTCATCAACTGTTGCAATAATTACAACTGCATCATTTGTTGCCCCGATGCTTCCGATGCTTGGCCTGGCCTCTGAAACCGGCAGGTTGTTTGCTATGCTTGCAATGGGATCAGGATCTATGATGGCATCCCATGCAAATGATTCTTATTTCTGGGTTGTTACCAATTTCGGGGAAATAAAGGTTGATGACACTCTGAAGGTTTACACGACTTCAACTATTGTTATGGGAATAACGGTATTTTCTTTGGTCTGGGTTTGTGCAGCTCTTTTTATGTAAACTGAAAAATCAAACATGATATGAACGGCAGAGAGGCAGCTCAAAAAATATTCCTTGCCGGCGTACGGAGTGTACTACCCGGCAGCCTTATGGCAAACATCATGAGCCTGAAGGATCAGACGCTGTTTGTCGGCGGCAACGAAATCCCCATCGGCAACTATGAAAATATTTATGTTATCGGTGCAGGAAAAGCAAGCGCCGCCATGGGCCATTATGTTGAAACAATCCTCGGCGACCGAATTAAGGGTGGGCATATTGTTGTGAAATACGGGCACTCATGCAAGCTGAAAAGAATAGAAGTTACTGAAGCTGGCCATCCTGTTCCCGACAGCAACGGATTCAGGGCAACCAGCGAGATAATCAGGATTGCTGCGAATGCATCTGAAAATGATCTTGTTATTTGTCTTATATCGGGTGGCGGTTCGGCTCTCATGGCCGACCTGCCTGATGATCTTCTTCCGGAGGAACTTTATATTGTTAATAATCTGCTTGTAAAATGCGGGGCCACCATAAAAGAGATAAACTGCGTCCGCAAGCATCTTTCAAAGATCAAAGGCGGCCAGCTTGCCAGGATAGTCATGCCCGCCCGGCTTGTAACATTGATCGTCTCTGATGTTGTGGGCAACCTCCCTGAAGTGATTGCCAGCGGTCCGACTGTCCCTGATCCTTCAACATTTCAGGAGGCTCTTGACGTTATTTACAAGTATAACCTTGCTGATGACATAACTACCGGTGTAATGAATTATCTGAAGGAAGGAGCTTCCGGTATTAAGCCTGAAACGCCGAAACCCGGCGACCTGGTTTTTGACAATGTCCTGAATATTCTTGCCGGTACCATTCAGAATGCCCTTAAGGGAGCGAAAGCTGAGGCCCTGAAACTGGGTTACAAGGCATTCATTATTGATGATGCTGTTCAGGGCGATGTTGAAAATGTAAGTGAAATGATTGTCAGCACTGCAGCAAGCTTTAAAAATAACCCTGATATTCCTAAACCTGTCTGTCTGCTCTTTGGGGGAGAAACAACCATCAGGGTTACCGGAGAGGGGCTGGGGGGAAGGAATCAGCATCTGGCTCTCACAGCGGCGATGAGGCTGCAAAACCTGCCCGGCATTACCATCCTGGCAGCAGGAACTGACGGCAATGACGGCAACACAGATGCAGCGGGGGCTGTTGTAGACTCTGAAACCGTCTCTTCAGCCTTAAGTAAAAATATTAATGCCTCCAATTATATTTCAGAGTTTGATTCGCACAGTTTTTTCAGGAAAGCAGGCGGCCTTGTAATCACAGGGCCTACTTTTACCAATGTCATGGATCTTATGGTTATT
>JAAYUS010000139.1 GCA_012517605.1 Bacteroidales bacterium | reverse complement strand
CGAGGCAGGCGAACTGAAAAATATCGATTTTTCTGAAGCTGATATCATTGTTGCAGAAAATTATCTGAGAGACACAGCTCCGGCTGAAAGGCAATCACCAGCCGGATCTTCAGAAAATCCTGAACCGGTTGAGGCAGATCTCCGGACCATGGTTGGCAGCATGATGGGTGCAAAGGAGGCTGAATGGGTTGCAATGTCGGCTGTTGAGAACGAAGCAATACTGAAAAAGCTGCAGGAGTATTCGTTTTCTGACGACAGAAAACTGGCCTTCCGTGCATCATGGACACTTTCAAAGGTGTTTGACAAATATCCGGGTCTGATAAATCAGAGTTTGACCAAAATGATTGAAACCCTCGATTCTGTTGATAATGAAAGTGTAAGACGTTCGTTTCTGAGGATGGTATCACTGAGTGAAATTGATAAATTGTCGCAGAAACATCATGGTATACTGGCAGACTGCTGTTTCAGATACCTTCTTTCAGCAGATTCGGCCATTGCCATAAAAGCCTATTCAATGGAAATTATTTATAAGCTGGCAGTGATCTACCCCGAACTTGCAAAAGAGCTTTCATCTGCAATCAGCATGCTGGATGAAGATGCACCTGCCGGTGTGACAGCAAGGGGCAGGATGATACTGAAGAAACTGGCAGGTCTTACCAAAGACCATTGATCCAGTCTGTCATTGTCTTCAGCACCTCTGGTGAGAATGTTTCCTCAATTTCGCCATACTCTGCCGGGAGTCCTGTTTTACAATGCTGAAAGAGATGGTTCAGTCCGGGAAACTCAATGACAGTAACTTTCTGATTCCCTCCCGACCTGACAGCCTTCTCTATTGCAGGCAGGTTGGCATCAGCTGCAACCTGGAGGTCTTTTTCACCGTTAAGAGCCAGGACGGGGCATTTGACTTTATTCCAATAGCTTGCGGGATCCGTGACAATAAAAGTCCTGTACCATGGACTGGTAAGAGTTGCGGCCGAAGCCGGAAACCCTTTCAATGCTTTTTCAACTTCCCCGGCCGGAGCTTTTTGCTTTTCCATCGACCGCTTCAGAATTGCCGTCATCTCCTCCGTTGCCTTGCTGTTGTCGGGTTCTTTTTTTATGACTGCATACATCCTGCGGCTCATGGAAATAAGAGCCTTCAGATCCTTTTTATTCATTCCGGCGGCTTTGTTGAGATCATAGTTCTGGCGGTAAAGGATTTGTTCTCCTGAAACTCCCGGCCCTGCCAGCGAAATGACAAATGCAATTTCCGGGTTGCCGCTCGCAGCTATTGCAGCAATAAGACCGCCTTCGCTGTGTCCGGCCAGACCGATTGCTGATGTGTCAATTTTTCCGACAGTCTTAAGATATTTTAAAGCAGCAACAGCATCAGTTGCAAAATCAGCTGAAGTCGATGGTGCCGCTGAATTCTCTGACTGGCCAACGCCCCTGTCATCATAGCGAAGGACTGCGATACCGTTCCTTGACAGGTAGTCGGCAATCACCCAAAATGGTTTATGGGCCATAAGCTCCTCATTCCTGTTCTGTGATCCGGAACCTGATATAAGTATTACTGCCGGAAATGGCCCCGGTCCATCGGGTATAGTAACAGTACCTCCAAGCGTTATGCCGGCTGTTTCATTCCTGAATTTAATATCTGCGGGTTTATAGGGAAAAGGAGGCTTAGGTTCCTGTGGCCTGTTTATTGTGAAGGGCATCGCTGTTTTTGTCAGGATCAGGGGGAATGTTCTGCCCGCCTGTTTCAGGCTGCCTTCCATCAGAGTGTCGTTTTTAATGGTTCCTGTATATTCTGCAAGGAGAAGCGGAGCCTTTATTGATATCTGGTCACCTGAAATTGTCAATGGTCCCACTTTTATATCTTTTGCCCCCTGGTCAGGACTGTCGAGTGTGACAAGAAGGGAATCATTGTCGCTCAATGAAATATTGAACACAACACGTAAAACGACAGAGCTTACATCAACCCTTCCAATCCACGAACCAACAACGGATATTTTACTTACATTATCCTGACAGTTTGATGAACTAAGGAAAGATGAAAAGATTATCAGAAGAAATAAAGCAGAGTGTTTTTTCATTGTTATCAAAATGAATGTCAAAAATAAGGATTTACCCACACTCTTTTGTATTTTTGCGGTTCATTTGTTTTTACTGATATGCATATTGTCAATACTTGCGGACTTACATGCCCTGCGCCACTCATTGCAACAAAACGTGCACTAAAGGATGAAGATACAGGTGAGATCTTTCAGGTAATAGCCGATAGTACTACCTCTTTCGGAAATATTTCGAGGTTCCTCAAAGACAATAACATAAGTTTCTCATGGGAGGAGTCTGAAGGGAAATGGATAATCACAGTAACAAAAAACGGCCCGGTGATGGTTACCGGCGATGCCACAGAATATTGCACCACTGACATACCCCATATGAAAAAAGGCGGATTCGTCATTGTCTTCACGTCCGACAAGATGGGTGAGGGAGATGAGGATCTTGGTCATATCCTGATCGGCAACTTTATCAGGTCAATAAAAGATCTGGATGTGCTTCCTTCAAAAATCCTGTTTTATAACAAAGGGGTGAATCTTGGCAGGTCAGACTCAGATTGTGCCAGTGAACTCAGGGTGCTTGAACAAATGGGAGTTGAACTTCTGTTCTGTCTGACCTGTGTCGACCACTATTCACTCAGTGATAAGATAATTACGGGAAAGATGAGCAATATGTTCGAAATAGCACAGGCAATGGCTTCAGCATCAAATGTTATCAAACCATGAGGGGGAATCCCGATATGAAGACCGACCTGCTTCAGATGGTTGAAAGCGGAGGATGTTCCTCAAAGATACCGCCGCAGATGCTTGAGGAGATACTCAGGACAATGCCTCTTCCGGAAGATCCAAATATTCTTGTTGATATTGATACCCATGATGATGCAGGGGTATATAAGGTAAATGATGACCTGGCCCTTGTTTTTACAACCGACTTTTTTCCTCCTGTCTGCAGCGAACCCTATGAGTTTGGGCAGATAGCTGCTGCAAATTCGATAAGCGATATTTATGCAATGGGAGGCAGGCCGGTTATTGCTCTCAATATAATGATGTTTCCTGCCGCAAAGCTTCCCATGGAGGCATATTCGGATATTCTGAGGGGAGGAGCGGACAAGGCTGCAGAAGCGGGACTCAGGATAATAGGAGGCCATACGATTGATGATTTTCCGCCGAAATATGGTCTTGCAGTTATCGGGTACGTTCATCCCGAAAAGATAATTGCCAATTCGGGTGCCTGCGAAGGGGATGTTCTGATCCTTACCAAACCTTTAGGCACAGGGATCATCCTTGCCGGCCAGCGGATGAAGATAGCTGCCAGGGCCGATGTTGAAGAAGCCTTAAGACTGATGAAGCTGCTCAACAGGGCAGGTGCTGAGGTTATGAGCGAATTTGGGGTGAGGGGAGCCACCGATGTAACAGGGTACGGTCTTGCCGGTCATGCCCTGAAGATGGCAAAAGCCAGCAATGTTACAATAGAGAT
>JAAYUS010000003.1 GCA_012517605.1 Bacteroidales bacterium | reverse complement strand
TGATGAAGCAAAATGGATAAGCAGCAAAACAGATGATGACGAGGCTTTCTCACTTCTCAGGCCATGCCCCTCTGAGATTCTTAAGGCCCACACTATAAGCGATCTTGTAAACAGCCGGACAGCAAACAGGAATACCCCTGATGTGATCAAACCGTATAAACGTGAAAACAACTCATTGTTTTAATTTCTCAGCTTTCTCCCCATCACAGCCTCGCCACCCTGCTCTTTCGCCCCCTCGCCCTTTCGCCCCCTCGCCCTTTCGCCCTTTCGCCCTCTCGCCCTCTCGCCCTCTCGCCCCATCCTTCCTCTACTGTGCCACAAAAATATATGTCAGCGTCCCTTTCTGTATCTTTGGAGCACTGAGATTGGCTTCAAACCTCGAAATTAGGGCTGTGGAAACTGCTGTTTCAACGAGGCAGTCATCACTGGCTGTGCTTTCTCCCTGTGAGACTGATGCGTTCTCAACATAACCCTTCTGGTTCACTTCAATGACAAGAACCACCTTGCCCGACCCCTGGCATTTATAAATCGGTATGGGAAGATAAGTATGGTTCCTGCCCTGGAGATCATAATAAATTCTTGTCGGTCCCTGGTAATTGGCTGCCATTTTAGTCGATTCCTTCTGCTTATCTTCTTCATTTTCCTTTTTCTGCTTTTCCCGAAGGTTTATGGCCTGGTCTTCGGTCATCTCTTCATTAATATTTCTGGGATTGTCGATATAGTTGTCAGTTCCCAGCTTGCCGCTTTGAATGAGTTCGTTTTTTACCTGGTCTATGTAATCATTCTTGTCGATCTTTACCTCGCTTTTGCTCGAAAGGTTTCTTGCAATGTTCAGCATCTCGGCATCGTCGTGAAGTATGTTTTCTACAGATGTCGGAGGAAGGGCAGGTGCAGGAGATTTCTCAGCAGCTTTCTTTTGTTCGAGTGCGTCAAATTCGATCACAAACTTTTCAGCCTTCTTTTTTTCAGTTTTCAGGGACTGGAGTTGGAATGACATGAAGATTATCCCTGCAAGAAGGTGGATTATAACAGTGCCAAGAATGCCAACTATTTTTCCGTTGTACTTTTTCACCTGGTTTTCTTCTTCCTGGTTATTTTTGCTTTTTTGGCAGTTTTTTCGCTTTCCTGGTTTTTGAAAAGGCCATTCTTGATTCCGCTGATAAATTTAGCCCAGGCAAATGGATTCAGGAGATTGTTAACAGGATATTGATTCCTTGTGGCCGTCATGTTGAAGTTCTGCTGCATGGCATACCTGTAACCGGCCTCAGGCGTTATCCTGACGTTTTTTGCATTTGTAACAGCCTCAGCTACCGACTCCAGATTCCTGTTCATGTTTTCAATTTCAGGCGGAAGAGGAGAAGTCTTTGACATATCCTTAATAAACTCACTGTAGGTTTTCCACGGCATTACAACAACGTTATCAATCGGGATGGTATCCTGTTCAAGGGCTACATCCAGAGTAAAAAGCCTTCCTTCGAAATTATCCGGAAGGACAAGATATCTCTTCTTAAAACCGAGCGCCCTGAAAAATATTGTGTCGCCGGGTGTGCTTGTGATACTGTAAATCCCGGTCTTCTCACTTAGGGTCCCTCGACGGAGCCTGAATGAAACAACGCCTACATTCGGCAATGGTCTGTAGTCCTCATCGGTTATCAGCCCCGTCACCTGGAAAAACCTTTCAGTTTGCTGATTCTGACCGGTTAATATGCAAAAAGGCAGCAGTAATAATATTAAAGTATATCTAACCCTGATCAAGCCAATCTTATGTAATTGTCAACTCAATTTACTGATAAAGTGTCTGCAAAGTAAGCATTATTGAGCGGAACGATAAAACATTTAACTTATTTTTAAATAAATTTCAAATCTGAAGTTATTAAGGTAATTTTATGCCGGTTCCTGCGGGAAAACCTCAAACATAGGAAACAATTAAGACAATCGTATGCAAAAGTTACTTTTACTTGGCGATGAAGCCATTGCTCTTGGAGCCATAGATGCAGGATTAAGCGGCATGTATGGATATCCGGGTACTCCATCTACGGAAATAATGGAATACATTCAGTCCTCAGAGGAGGCTGAAAGCCTGAGCATTCACAGAGAGTGGTCGGCAAACGAAAAAACAGCCCTGGAGGCTGCGCTTGGAATGTCGTATACGGGAAAAAGGGCGATGGTAGCAATGAAGCATGTTGGTCTTAATGTTGCGGCCGATCCTTTTATAAATTCGGCAGTCACAGGTATAAACGGCGGGCTTATAGTCGTGTCGGCAGATGATCCTTCAATGCATTCTTCACAGAATGAACAGGATTCACGATTCTATGGGAAATTCGCATATGTTCCTGTCTTTGAACCCGCCGATCAGCAGGAAGCTTATAATATGGTGTCGGATGCATTTGAGCTATCTGAAAAATACAGACTCCCCGTTATGATGCGCATAACAACCCGTCTCGCACACTCACGTGCAGCGGTTGTGAGGAAGCAGAAAGAACCTCAGAAACCCTTCCGGCTTCCGTCCGATCCAAGGCAGTTTGTACTTCTTCCTGCCATCGCAAGGAGGAAATACAGCGCCCTTCTCACCGCTTATGAGTCGCTCAAATTTGAAAACCGGCTTTCCAGATACAACATATTCAGGGATGGCCGTAACAGGAAACTTGGCGTCATCGCCTGCGGTATAGCATATAATTACCTGATGGAGAATTTTCCGGATGGAGGACCAGATTTCCCCGTGCTGAAGATCTCGGCATATCCTTTTCCTAACGATCTGATAAGTGATCTCACAGGCAGGTGCGAAGAGGTTCTTATCCTTGAGGAAGGATACCCTTTGCTTGAGGAACTGATAAGGGGAATCCTCGACTGCCACCTTAAAGTGTCGGGCAGAATGGATGGTGCAATACCACGGGCAGGTGAGCTTGATCCGTCAGTGGTGGCAAAGGGAGTTGGCCTGACACCTGAAGCAGGTCTGAAAGTCCCTGACATAGTGAAATCCCGTCCTCCGTCATTCTGCAAGGGTTGCGGACATGCAGATACATTCAATGCGGTTATTGAGGCTCTTAAACCATTCAATGGAACAGGTGTCTTTTCGGATATCGGATGTTACACGCTGGGGGCGCTTCCTCCATATAACATAATAAACTCGTGCGTCGACATGGGAGCATCGGTTACAATGGCTGTCGGGGCCGCCGACGGTGGTCTTCATCCTTCCGTTGCAGTCATAGGCGATTCGACCTTTACACACTCAGGGATGACAGGCCTCCTTGATGCAGTACTGAAAAATTCACCAGTTACGGTCATCATTTCTGATAATTCAACTACGGGAATGACTGGCGGACAGAAATCGCATGCTACGGGACGGCTTGCAAGCATTTGTGAGGGACTTGGCGTTGAACCTGAACATATAAGACAGATAGAGCCTTTACGTAAGAATCATGAAGAAAATGTACGTATACTTATTGAGGAGTTTGGCTACAGGGGAGTGTCGGTTGTAATTTCCGCAAGGGAATGCATACAGACTGCGACCAGAAGGAAGAAGGCCGAAGCATCCGAAAATAACAGCAAATAATAAAATTTGATGAAAAGTGACATTGTTTTATCAGGCGTAGGAGGGCAGGGGATACTCTCCATTGCATCCATAATAGGGTTGGCTGCCATTGAGAACGGACTGTATCTGAAACAGTCGGAAGTTCATGGTATGAGCCAGAGGGGCGGTGATGTGCAGTCGCACCTCAGGCTGTCAGATAAACCTGTTATTTCAGATCTTATTCCTCACGGGAAAGCCGACCTGATAATTTCCGTTGAGCCGATGGAATCGCTGAGATATCTGCCGTGGTTGGCTTCAGATGGCTGGCTTGTCACAAATTCAACCCCTTATATCAATATTCCTGATTATCCGCCCGTCGAAGAGATACTTGACCAGATCAGAAAGATCAGGAACCATAAGATAATTGATGCGGACCTGATTGCAAAGAACGTTGGTTCTGCACGTTCGGGGAACATGGTAATTCTGGGCGCTGCATCTCCTTTTATTGAAATACCCTTCTCAAGTCTCGAGAATGCAGTGAAATCATTTTTCGGCCGCAAAGGTCAGGAAATTGTTAATCTGAATATAAAAGCCTTACAGGCTGGCCGGGATCAGAAGGCCTGAATCATTACAACTTGTTGAAACCATGAACCAGGATAATCAGAGAATCGCAAAAATGACTTTTTCTTCCGTATATCCCTTATACCTTGCAAAAGTGGAGAAAAAAGGCAGAACAAAGGAAGAATTGCATCAGGTAATAGAGTGGTTAACAGGCTACAACTCAATGAAGTTGCAGGAACTTATAAAAGAAAATGTAACATTTGATACATTTTTTCAACATGCTTCCCTGAATCCAGATTCACATTTAATAACAGGAATGATCTGTGGATACCGGGTTGAGGAAATCAGGGATCCTTTTATTCAAAAGGTCAGATATCTGGATAAACTTGTTGATGAGCTGGCTAAAGGTAAAAAGATGGAAAAGATTTTACGTGGCTAAACGATCAGTTTTCTGAAATTATATAGATAGTGTATCATGGATATCCATTTACAACAGCGGAAGTCCTGCCCATGACTGCCGCGACTCTTTAAAATTAGATTGATTTAAAACTATACCAATGAAAAATTCATTTACAATTTTGACCATACTTTCATTTCTTGTCGTTTTTTACGGATGTTCATCAGACACTAAACCCGGCGTACAGGAGAAAAAATCATTGAACAGTTATTATGTAGCAGCCTATATCTGGCCTTCATGCCACGACGATTCACTGGGAAGGGCAAAGCTGTGGCCGGAAGGGACGGGAGAATGGGAGGTCATTAAGAAAGGCAATCCCCGTTTTGACGGACATTACCAGCCACGCCAGCCCCTGTGGGGCTATGAAATGGACAACGATCCTGAAGTTGTTGAAAAATGGATAAAAGCAGCAACAGACCATGGCATTAATGTATTCGTTTACGATTGGTACTGGTACGACGGCTTTCCGTTCCTTGAGAGCGCCCTTGATGATGGTTTTCTGAAAGCTGTTAATAATGAAAAGATGCAATTCTACATCATGTGGGCAAATCATGATGTAAAGTATAATTACTGGAACGTCCACCTGTACCCGGACAATACCGACATCCTGTGGAATGCCAGAATCGACTGGGAAAATTACAGGATAATAGTTGATAGAATTATAAATCAATATTTCAAACGGCCGAACTATTTTAAAATCAATGGAGAACCTGTGTTTTCTATCTTCAGTGTCGGCAAATTGATGGAGAGCTTCGGTAACAGCGTTGAAGAAACACGCAAAGCGCTTGATTACTTTCGCGATGAAGTGAAAAAGGCCGGCTTCCCGGGCTTGCATATCCAGTGGAATCAGGGAGGAGGCTCAATTATGTCAAAAGATCAGGCCCGGAAGTTTGCAGGCATGGTGGAGGCAATGGGATTCAACAGTGTTGCCATGTATAATATGGGAGGGATGCAGGAGGATTATGTTGCTTACGGCACGAATTCAATAAAAATCAGGGAGCAGATGGATTCGATCCTTACCGTGCCAGTATTTCCTTGTGTTTCAATTGGATGGGACGATACACCACGTTTCCCTGCCAAGGGTATTCACGATGTTGTGCATTATAATAACACTCCCCGGAGTTTTGCAGCCCTTCTTTCCAAAGCAAAGAAATATGCCGACAGTCACCCCGAACAACCACGGCTGATAACAATTAACGCATGGAATGAATGGGTTGAAGGCAGCTACCTTTTACCCGACATGCTTAATGGATTCGGTTATCTGGAAGCAGTCAGGGATGTGATAATTGATGGTACATACGACAGGTATTGATTTGATGAATCAACTTCAAATTCAGTATTGTAACAGATTAATGATATTTTTCTTAAGCCTGAGCGAAAGCACTGATTTAAACAAAATTATCGATGAGCAGGGGATTTGTAAAGGAAGATGATCAGGAGGAAACTCCGATGGTGCCTCAACGGGCATACTTGCCTGACGGAGTGCCAAACTTCGTAACAAGGACCGGCATGGATGAGCTGCTGGAGGAGAGGAAGATGCTTATAAGCGAAAAGGATAAGATTGACAGCACAGATGAAAATGAGAGACGCATAGCCCTTAATTTGATAAATGCCAGACTGCAGCTTTTAAATGACAGGATCGCGGGTGCAAAAGTTATAACTTCTGATGAGCAGCCACATGATGAAATAAGATTCGGTGCCTCTGTAACTTTGAAAGAGGAAGCCTCCGGTAAATTTCATACATACCGCATTGTCGGTGTTGATGAAGCCGATATATCAAAAGGCAAAGTATCGTTTATTTCACCTCTGGCAAGAGTGCTGATAAATAAGAAAAAAGGTGATAAAGTCGTTCTAAAACAACCAAAGGGCAATACTGTCTTTGAGATTATGGGAATAACTTATATTTAAGGGGTAAGTCCAATCTGAACATTCAGGTGCGGTCTTTATAAAACCGGTAACAACCACATAAAGATTTAATTACAATCCAAAAAAATCGCCTGGGTTTTATTGCTAGTAGGTCCCGAATTTAAAAAGGGCATTGACAAATACCATATCAGTTGGCTGAGAGTCATGATTATAGGGATATGTGCCCTGATAATCGATTGCAATTTTCACATATTCATTAAAAGTATGCTGCAAGCCGACAATCAGAAAATCTCCATCCATCAGATAATTCCATGGCCTTGCTTCATTTTTCGGTATTATAGATGCAGAATAATCAAACCTTGCGAACAATTCGGTATTTTCTGCAACACCTACAGCACCGGTTGTGGAAAAGCCCCATGCATGATGTCCTCTGATAAGGTCTAGATTTGACTTATAGGTCAGTTCGCCGCCTATTGTCACCTTTTCATTTTTGAAACCTGCAAATCCGACGAACATTGGTTGCCATAAACCTTCAACACGGGTGATATCACCATAAATCCTGAAAGCAAGATGCTCGTCGGGAGTGATAATAATTCCGGCGCCTGTTCTCAGGCTGTTGTCGAGCTGCAGATTATTGTAACCCTCGCCGTTCATGACAGTGATATCTGCCTTTACGAGGTTGCTGATTTTGTAATCAATGGCTACACCCAAATCAGCGACGAAGCCGTAACCGTTTATCGACTGGTAGGTATTTGCAATATATCTCTTGCCCCAGAACTTTTGCTGGAAGCTGAACAGTCTGGTGCCGGTAATTCCAAATGAGATCCTGAAATCACTGTTTGTATAGGCTATGGATGCTTCCCTGAAATAGGCATATCTCATTGGCTCAGAGCCGGGAGCGAGGTCTTCGGGAGTTCCCGGATTTACGATAATGCTTCCGGAAAAATGTTGGTCAGGTGTGAAAACGTATCCAAGATAAGCTCTGTTAATTTCGAATCCGGTTGTCCCGGATTTGTCATCTATGTTTATATGAAAATCGGTAAATATTTCAGCTACAGGATGCCCCTGAGGTATGGAGGTCTGGCTGCAAACCGGCTGCCAGCTGAAAATTAAAAAAAGCAGCAGGCGAAGAAACCATTTCATTGAGAATACTTTTAGGTTCTACAAGGCCTGCAAATGTATAAAAAATATCAAATAACACGAGAGGCTGTAATCTGTGTTACAGCCTCATTCAGGAAATGCAGTGAAAGATCTTGTTTTACAGGCTATTCATCCTTGCCCTGAACCTGTTCCTTACCCGATTGCAAAAACAGAAGTTCATTGATCACTACTTCGGTAACATACTTCGTGACACCGTTCTTGTCCTCATAGCTTTTGTACACAAGCCTTCCTTCAACTGCCACCTGCCGTCCTTTCCTGAGATACTTCCCGGCCAGATCTGCCGTCCCGTTCCATGCAACAATATTATGCCATGTGGTTTCCTTCACTTTCTGCCCGTCAGAATTTTTGAATTCCTCAGTTGTGGCAAGCGTAAAGCGTGCCAGCTTCTTTCCGTTTTCAAGGTTCTTCATTTCCGGATTCTGACCAAGATTGCCGATCAGATACACCCTGTTCCTTAATGAGTTCATGACTTCATTTTTTAAATTCAACATTTGGTTTATTACACGACAAACTTACAACCCCTTTTCTGCCTATTCCGGTCAATAATCATTTATAGACGGCTGTTAATAATTTAATGTCGTTTGAAGTCGTTTGAAAACGTTTTTTTGTAACTTTATCAAAACATTAGAGTGCTGTGGAAAAAAAATGTCTCGATTGCGGCGATGTTATTCATGGCCGTACTGATAAGAAATTCTGCTCTGACCAGTGCAGAAACAATTACAACAACAGGCTGAACCGTGATACTAACAATTTTGTCAGGAATGTTCACGGGCTGCTCCGTAAAAACAGGCGGATCCTGGCTGACCTTTATGATGAAGGCCGGCACAGGATCCACAAGGATGCTTTATTTGCACTGGGTTATAACTTCAGCTTTTTTACCCACGTTATCGAAACTTCTGAAGGAGAAAAATATCAGTATTGTTTCGAATACGGATACAGGGAAACAGATAAGGATTTCATTGAGCTGAAGTATAACAGCAAGTACCTTACTTATCAATAGAATGGGAAATATTTCTTGATATTTTCCTTTGTGAGCCTTGTTCCATAACCTGAATCCTGGAATGGTTCACAGTATTTTACCTTTGATCCCTTTTCCTTCCCGTAATGTTCTATCAGTATATCTCTGAATGGTTCTGCATTTGACCTCTTTGCCCATGTTTTTCCGAGCCATTCCCTTCTCTCTTTTTCGCCTTTCGGAACCTGATCAAGTTCTCCCCTGTTGAAAGGTAGCCATTCATACATCTGTGATGTATGCTGATGATACATATCGATCTTCTTTTCGATGACATCATCAATTGCCACGCAGACATCGGCTTTGAATGGTTCGGGGTGAACAAACTGGTCATATGTGTACAGGAATACAGGATTCTTTTCGAGGAATGGTACTTCAGGGAGTATTTTCGGAACTGTGACCATGTAGGCGGCATCAAGAACAAGCTGCCCCGTATAGCGATGGTCCGGATGATAATCATAGGGACGCGGGAAGATAACTATATCTGCTTTTTGCTCCCTGATCAGCTTAATCACCTGCAACCTGTTTTCATAAGTAGGCATCAGTTGTCCGTCATGATTATCAAGGGTAATATACCTTACTCCGATAACTTCTCCTGCTCTTCTTGCTTCTTCCCTTCTGACTTTAGCCAGTGTTTCAGAATCGAGCGTCTGATGACCGGCATCACCGTTGGTAAGAGATACCATAAGTACATCAGCTCCGGCCTGTGCCCATTTGTATGCAGTTCCGCCAACTTCATCCGGATCGTCAGGATGAGCTCCGATAATAATTACATGCAGTCTGTTGTCAGTCTTGACCTGCTGGGCCTGAACCATAACACAGGTCCCGGTCAGCAACAAACCCGACAAAATTGATTTAAGAATTTTCATGGTAGTAATTGTTTTAAGGTTCGAATATATTTAAAAAGGCTTTAACTATCCACATATTTCATTCATTATGTTAATTAAAATTCTTCCTAAAGGCAAACAGGTCACTACTTATGTTTTGCAATCCGCATCTTTCCCGAGCACGCCTCACGCCCCGTACCGCGAGCCCTTCCTACCATTCCGTATTGGCCAGATCCCAAACATTGGCAAAGCTGATTTTAACAATCTTCTCCATAATGTCCCAGTCGACGGTCCTTGCTTCATCGAAAGGGGTATGGTATTCTTCCCTGTGCCCGGGCTTGATCCTGAAAACCGGAATGCCGGCTTCTACAAATGACCTGTGGTCTGAACCCCCCTGCGGATTATCAGAAGGCTGAAAGTCAGGATCAAGACCGATATTGTATTTCTTCAGGTTGCTTTCTGTGATTGACCTGAGAACGGGGAGTGAACTGTTATATGTAATTACGGCTTTGTCAGGCGAATCATCAGCGACATATCTTGAGATCATATCAAAATTCATGTTCAGGCGAATCTGGCTTTTGGAGTATGGAAGGTTCCGAACGAAATGCCTGGAACCCAGCAGCCCTTCCTCCTCAGCGGTCCATAATGCAATTATTATTGACTTTTCGGGCCTTATCCCGGTTTCCATTATGGCTTTGGCAATAGTCATAACGCCTACAGTACCTGATCCATTGTCGTCGGCCCCGTTCCAGATATAATCCCCCGAGCTTCCCATATGATCATAATGGGCCCCAAGTACAATGAACTGATCCTTTATTCTGCCTTCTATAATTCCAATCACATTTCTGACTTTTATCACCTCAGTTCTGACGTCTGTTTTTACTATAACACTTTTATTCTTGATAACCGGCAGCGGACTTACATACGAGGATGCTGATTCCGATATATATTCAGCTAATGCTGATCCTGTATCTTTTAACAATTCATTTCCTGTGCCGGCGCTGACATAGATTTTAATAAAAGGATCACTGTTTGCATTTTCCGGGAGTCTGTAACTTCCTGTAACAGGCGATGTGTACCGACGCTGTTCCCGGCTGGAAGGATTGATGAATTTCCCTGTTGGCTGGAATCCGGCGACAGATGGTTCCGGATTTATTTCAATGATCCCCGCCGCACCCATTTGCCGTGCAATACTTTCAGCATCGCGTGAGGCTGCGACAAGCTCTGAAAGTGAAAGTTTCTCCCGCGCAAAGCCCGGGTAGCCTGAGATCCTGGCAACAAATTTTCCCCGTAGATCCAGTTTTTCGAAATCGTTGCACTTCAGTTTTTCGCTTTTGAATCCATATCCTGCAAAGACAACAGGAGCTTCAATTTCCATTGCCTTATCAGGATATCTTATATAAAAATCGACACTATTTTCAAAGCTTATTCTTTTTGTGGTCGCCCCTTCCCTTGCTATAAGTGTCATCTCCATGTTTTCACCAGGAGTGGTCCTTATAATGCTGAAATTCTGGAAATAAGTCCTTCCGTTGACTGTCAACGGATCATCTGAATTATTCATCCGCGCAGAATCACCTCCGGGAGCCACTCCGAACATCTGAAGCTGGCTTGCAATATAATCAGATGAGATGATCTCGCCCTTTTCTCCGGCTTTTCTTCCTTCCATATGATCTGATGCCAGGAACCCGAGCTGAGCCTTCAGGACTGCCGTGTTTATGTTGCTGAAGGCTTTGATGAAACCGGCGTCCTTTTCCTGTGCGGGGAGTAATAGAGAAGCAAACAGAAAAACGACTCCGCTCATAAAATTATTTCTCATAGTGGCAATGATTACCTTGTAAGTGAATTATCCTTCAATATTATAAATAATCTGTTCAAGTACTACTCTGAATTTGTTCATTAACTTAATTTAACCTGAGTTAAAAGCATTGCATTCTTTTGAATTTCATTTTCTCCCTTATCTTTGGAAAAAAATTAGAATATGAAAAGACTTTTCCTGGTGAGCTTAATGGTTTTATTAACAGGTATTTGCACATTTTCTCAGCAAAAAATCGTTTACAGGGATGATTATCTTGTGAAAGTTGGCGATATGGCGCCTGATTTTGTCATTAATGAAGTGGGGGGAAAATCATATAAGCTTTCGGATCTCAGGGGAAAGGTCGTGATGCTTCAGTTTACTGCAAGCTGGTGTTCTGTATGCCGTCAGGAGATGCCTTTTATTGAAAAGGAAATCTGGGCCCCTGGCAAATCTTCCGGGCTAAGTGTTATAGGAATCGACAGGGATGAACCAGCGGATAAAGTCAATAAATTCAAAAGCGATATGAAGATAACATATCCTCTGGCGCTGGATCCCGGCGCTGACATTTTCGGATTATACGCACTTAAGGAAGCAGGTGTGACAAGAAATGTCATAATCGACAGGTCGGGCAGAATCATCTTTCTTACTCGTCTTTTTGACAGGGAGGAATTTGACAGGATGAAAACCGCCATATTCGCCGAACTCTCAAAGAAATAATCATTGATGATGCAGTCTTTCCTGCTGCCTTTCAATGCTAAAAATGAAAGCGGGTTGAAACTTTTTTATGGCTTTGGCCGTTATACAGGTGAGAAATGTCTGTAAAAAGTTTACGTTATCTGTATTAGTGTTCAACCAAAAACCAGAAATGATGAAAAAATTTATTTTGATTGTTCTCTCAGTTTTTATAATCCTGCCCGCATTTTCCCAGGTGAAATTCGGTCTTAAGGGAGGTCTTAGCACCACGAATCTGAAAATGGATGATCTGATTACCCTTTCTTCGGGCAATACTGATTATACAGTTGATGTGCTTAAAGGTGCAAATTATGGTTTCCATGGAGGAGCCTTCATCAGGTTCAGCATGATGGGCTTTTATATCCAGCCTGAATTTCTTTTTGCCTCCCGCACTGACGAATATAAAATTGTCGATCTTGAAAGTCCTGCATCAGAGATAATAAAAAAGCAAAAATTCAACCGCATTGATATTCCGGTCATGCTCGGTGGTAAATTCGGACCTGTAAGGATCAATGCCGGGCCTACAGCAAGGCTTCTTATTGATTCTCCAGGCGATCTGATAGACGATCCCGATTTTAAAGCCATGTACCAGAATTTGACTTTCGGATATCAGGCAGGAATAGGATTTGATATTGTTAAAAGAATAACACTCGACCTCAGGTATGAAGGCAGCCTTCAGAAATACCAGACCCAGATCCAGAATCTTACCGGAGATGATATAAGCCTCGACGACAGGCCCAATGCTTTCCTTCTCAGCGTGGGAATAATGTTCTGAGGAAAATTCACAAATGAGAGCGGCACCCTGATGATGCCGCTTTTATTTTGTAAAGAGCATTCTGGCTGCCACTAGAAGAAGCAAAAGGCCGAAGATCTTTTTCAGGACAGGCTGGGGCAGATTTATTGCCAGTTTTGACCCAAAATATGATCCGATTATAAATGTCGCAGCGAGGATTAGTGCAAATTTGAGATTTACATTTCCGGCTTTGTAATAGTTATATGCTGCCAGTATGCCAATGGGAGGAAGCATAACGGCAAGGCTTGTTCCCTGGGCATTCTGCTGGCTTAAACCAAGGAGAAATACAAGGGCAGGGATCATAATTATGGCTCCTCCGATTCCCAGCATCCCGGCAGTAAAACCTGTAACAATTCCAATAAGGATAAGCAATAAAATAACACTTGTTGTCATTATAATATAGTTTAGTTGATCATATTTGATTGTCGGGTATAAAATTAAAAATTATTCATTTTGGCATTTGGCCCTGATATACTTAATTTTAAACGTTTTTATCTGAGATGAAAATAAAGAAGAGCATACCGTTTTTTTCTGCAGTATTAATAATACTGATAGTTGTTTTTTATGCGGGCTATTCCCTTATTCTTGCTTCCAATGTCAGGCCCGTTTCAGGAAGGGCAGCAATATATATACCTGATGGTGCTTCATTTGATCAGGCAATGGATTCAGTAAATGCCGTTCTCATAATAAAAAATCCCGGAATATTCAGAAAGATAGCTGTCAGAAAGAACTATCCGAACTCGGTAAAATCAGGAAGATATATTATCGACAAGCCAATAAGTTACAACGCATTAATAAATATTTTAAGAGGAGGCAGACAAACTCCTCTGGAAGTTACTTTCAGTAAATTGCGGACGCTTAATGAACTGGCTGGCAGGATAGGAGGGCAGATAGAAGCTGATTCTGCCGAAATAATTGACTTTTTTTCCGATCAGGCAAATTATGCTGATGATGGGTTTACGAAGGAAAATGTAATTGCTGTCTTTATTCCAAATACCTATGAGTTCTTCTGGAACACTACAGCACGCAAACTTTACTCAAGGATGCTGAGAGAATACCGGAAATTCTGGAATGATGACAGGATTAAAAAAAGTCAGGCAATAGGTCTGACTCCTGTTGAAGTTTCTATTCTGGCTTCAATTGTCGATGAGGAGGCATCCAGGGGAGATGAAAAACCAAGAATCGCTGGCGTGTACCTGAACCGTCTGAAAAGAGGGATTCCCCTTCAGGCAGATCCGACTGTGAAATTTGCTGTTAACGATTTCACACTGAACAGGATACTTTACAAACATCTGGAAACCGAATCTCCTTACAACACTTACAGACACTCAGGTCTTCCTCCCGGACCTATTGGTTGTGCTTCAATTGAAGGCATTGATGCTGTTTTGAATGCTGAAAATCATGACTTCCTTTATTTTGCTGCAAAATCTGATTTCTCGGGATATCATAATTTCGCAAGAACGCTGGCCGAGCATAACAGATATGCTTCCCAGTACAGAAGAGAGCTTAACAGACGTAAAATCTACAGGTGAATCAGATAACTTCGACCTCTCTTTCGAGGGTTATCCCGAACTTCTCGGCAACTGATATTCTTATTTTTTCCGATAATTCGAACAGTTCCAGCCCAGTCGCATTACCGTAGTTTACTATTACGAGCGCCTGTTTGTCGTGAACCCCTGCATCGCCGAATCTTTTTCCTTTCCATCCACATTGTTCAATAAGCCATCCTGCTGCAATTTTGATACCGCCCGAAGGATCACTGAAAAGCGGGGCTCTGGGGTAATTTGATTTAATCTTTTCTGCAACCGATGGAGTGACCACGGGATTTTTGAAAAAACTGCCCGCATTGCCAATCAGTTGCGGATCAGGAAGTTTTGCAATTCTCGAATTGATTACAGTTTTTCTGACGTTGCCCAAAGAAGTGGAACCCATCTTGTTCAGCTCATCTTTAAGGGAGCCGTATTCCAGACTAAGCTTTGGTTTAGTGGAGAGTCTGAAATACACCCTTGTAATCAGATATTTTCCCTTCAGTTCGCCTTTAAAGATCGAATCACGGTAGCCAAATTTGCATTCTTCAGGTGTAAATTCGCGTACGGTTCCATCTGTAACATTTATAGCCCTAACTTTCCCTATCGTTTTACTGGCCTCAGCTCCGTAAGCGCCAATGTTCTGAACAGGTACGGCGCCAACCAGCCCGGGGATGTATGAAAGATTTTCAAGTCCTCCTATTCCTTTATTAACTGTCGACTCCACAAGTTTATCCCAGATAACACCGGCTCCGGCTGATACTATCACATCATTGCCGGTTTTACCTTCCAGAGTTATTCCTTCCATCTCGGGGCGTATCAGGGTGCCGTGATAATCTCCTGTAAACAGAAGATTACTGCCGCCTCCGAGTACCATCAGTTTCTGGTCAATGCCTTTGTTCTGCTCAAAAAAATGAATTGCATTCTCTTCATGCTTGAATGTAACCAGCCTGTCGGCTTTTACATTAAGACCAAATGTATTGTATTTTTTTAGCGAAACGTTTTCGTAAATCATTTTCTTTAATTAATGCCGGAGATGATCAGATAGCGTATTCCAAAAATATAAAATTTGTTTTGCAAATTAAATTGTAGCCTTAAATATTGTTGGTTCTGCATGCCATATACCTTATGATAACGAAGGTTTTTGTAATTTTATTTCCGCGAAAATAACCATAATGGAAAAACCGGAACTACTTAAAAGAGCATTCCCATTTCTTGAGAAAGAGCTGCTTAACGAGCTGGCCGGATTCTCATCAATGATAGAACTCCTTCCCGGTCAGAGCATACTAGGAGAAGGTGATTATATAAAATCCTTCCCTCTTGTCATAAGCGGTTGTCTGAGAGTGACAAAGCTTTCGGCCGATGGTAACGAATTGCTGTTATATTATCTCAACCAGGGTGAGATTTGTGCCATGTCGCTTACCTGCTGCATGGGAATCCAGAAAAGCAGCATTAAAATGATCGCCGAAGATCCAAGCCTCATACTAAATGTTCCTGTTGACAGGCCGGAAAAATGGATGTCGGAATACCGGACCTGGAAGGAGTTCATGATGTACTCTTACAGAAAGCGGTTTGAGGAACTGCTCGATACAATAGATGCGATTGCCTTTATGCAGCTTGATGAAAGGCTTATCCGCTTTTTTGAGGACAGATACCGTTCAACCGGGAAATCATATTTCATAGGAACTCATCAGGATATTGCTTCTCAGCTGAATAGTTCGCGGGAAGTAATTTCCAGACTTCTTGGAAATCTTGAAAAAAAGAATCTAGTCGTAACAGAAAGAAATTCAATAGATTATTCAGGTCTTATAAAAAAATCCTTTACTGTGTGACTTAGGTCACAGACCATAATCCACAATGAGCCGATTTTTGCATAAAAATTGGCAATGAAGGAATTCATCAAAAAGCATTTATTGATAATTGTCTTTATCATCGCTGGAGGTGTCGCCGGATTTCTTTACTGGAAATTTGTCGGATGTCTTTCCGGAACCTGCATTATTAAATCCGTATGGTATATGAGCACCATCTATGGCATGGGTGTCGGATGGATCCTTGGCAGCCTCACCGGAGATATGGTTGAAAGTTTTAAAAAGAGGAAGAAAGCATGAAAACAGATTTTAACAGTATCATCAGAAGCAGGATCCCTGTTCTTGTCGATTTTTCTGCCGAGTGGTGCGGCCCGTGCAAAATGATGAAGCCTGTGTTGGAACAGCTCAAGAGCAGCATGGGTGATAAAATCAGGATCATTAAGATTGACGTTGACAAAAACCGCGATCTTGCGGTTAAATACAATATAAGGAGCGTTCCTTCGTTAATGCTCTTTCAGGACGGTTCCGTGAAATGGAGCGGTGTCGGTGTAATATCAGCAAATCATCTGGAAAATGTTATTAACAATAATTGTACTGTCTTTACTGATCAGGAGGTTCTTTAAAAGAAGCTGGCCAGCAATCTTACTGTCAGTCAGAACCTGTTCGGCCTGATCCCTGGTCTCTGAATTAAGGCCGGTGACTTGGTATTTCAAATCCGGACGGATTGGTTTTTCTCAATAATGTTGTATTTTAGGTGTGATTTATTTTAACCTTACCTGAATACACTTTAATTATGAAAAGCAATCGCCGTGATTTTCTCAAAGCAGCTTCTATAGCTGGTGCCGGTGCACTGACCGGTGGATTTATTTCGGGCTGCTCTCCAAAAAAGCCTGCTTCAAATCTCGATGTCATTTTACAGGCTGTAAATAAGCAACATACCCAGAAATTCAATATGTCGGGATATGCCGCTCCTGCTATACCTGTGGTAAGGGTGGGCCATATCGGCCTTGGTGACAGGGGCAGCGGTGCTGTTCAGCGTCTTTCCTATATTGAGGGCGTCGAAATAAAAGCGCTCGGCGATCTCAGAAAAGTCGCAGTTGAAGGTTCCCAAAAATACCTTGCCAGCATAGGAAGACCAGCTGCACAGGAATTTTCAGGCGATGAAAATATATGGAAGAAGCTTGTTGAATTACCCGACCTCGACCTTATTTATATATGCACACCATGGGTATGGCACACCCCGATGGCAGTATATGCCATGGAACAGGGCAAACATGTGGTTTGCGAAGTCCCGATAGCACGGACAATCGACGAGGCCTGGCAGCTCGTCGAAACTTCTGAAAGAACAAAGAAACACTGTATGATGCTCGAAAACTGCTGCTATGATTTCTTTGAAATGCTTACCCTCAATATGGCCCGTCAGGGTATGTTTGGTGATATTATCCATGGCGAAGGAGCATATATACACAACCTGATGGGGTATAACTTTAAAAAGCCGATCGACGACAGGCAGACCGACGGAGCCTATACCGGTATGTGGAGGCTGAAGGAAAATGCAACCCGCAACGGCAACCTTTATCCTACACATGGTCTCGGACCGATATGCCAGGTCCTTAATGTAAACCGTGGCGACAGACTTGAATACCTTTCTTCCATATCTACAAATGACTTCTCCATGTCGGGACGTGAAAAAGAGCTTGTCTCTCAGGATCCTTTCTATGAACCATGGAAAAACTCAAGTTTCAGGGGCAACCTGAATACCACAATAATCAGAACATCCCTGGGCAAGAGCATAATGGTCCAGCATGACGTTTCTTCAACTCAGCCTTATTCAAGGATACACCTCGTTAAAGGGACATCAGGCATGGCTGTCAAATATCCCAGGGAACTGATAGCCCTCGGCGAAGACTGGCTGAATGATGAGGAAATGGCAAACCTATGGGCTGAGAAAACACCAGAGATAATTAAAAGAGTGGGAGAGATGGCAAAAGCTGTCGGCGGACATGGCGGAATGGACTTTATTATGGACTGGAGAATGATCGATTGCCTCAGGAACGGCCTGCCTCTCGATCAGGATGTCTATGACGGCGCCCTGTGGAGTTCAATAGCTCCTCTCAGCGAATGGTCGGTGGCAAACAAATCGCAGTCGATCGAGGTGCCTGATTTTACCGGAGGCTCGTGGAAAACTAACAAGCCGCATGACATCAACCTGGAAAAAGGAGGCAATACAAAAGTCCTTGAAGTGGTGGAAGAAAAGGAAAAACTGCAGATGACCGTTAAATGATCTGCTGTCTCCTTAAGCATTCTAAAGATAAAATACCCGGAAAGGAAATTAACAGGAAGGATAAAAAGTAATATATTTTTTTACTTTTGCGGTCACAAAATCCAATCTATATAAAAAAGATTGATGAGTGCTTTACTCTTTTTTATAATAGTCTTTCTTACTTTCCCGGTATTCTTTGTTCCGAAAAGTTACAAATACCACTATAGTCTTCTCGTAGTTGTCTGCGGAGTTTTGCTAACATCTTTCTGGAGCTATCAGGTTTTGTCGGGTTCTGGCAGCGCTTTGACTGTTTCTTGCGTAAAGCCAATTCCTGACAGCATCCCCGCATTTGTAATCGACAGGCTGACTGCATTTTTTATCGTGGTGATCAATATAACAGTCCTTGTCGGCCTGCTTTATTCCAAAGGCTACCTGAAACAATATTATGCAACCAAAAATTCCCTCAGGTTCTCAATACATTATTTTTCCTACCTGTGGTTGTACCTTTCGATGCTGATGGTTGTGATGATCCGCACCGGATTATCCTTCCTGATCGTATGGGAAATCATGGCACTGTCATCATTCCTCCTTGTGATATTTGATGCAGAGGATACCTCGGTGATGAAAACAGGTATCAGCTATCTGATCCAGATGCATGCGGGCATGTTTTTTCTCCTGATCGCCTTTCTTATAACCGGAAAAGAAACCGGAGAAATGAGCTTTGACTCCCTTGCAGTTTATTTTTCGGGACATTCAAATATCCTTTTATTCGTACTTTTTTTCATAGGCTTCGGCATAAAGGCCGGATTCATACCTCTGCATACATGGCTTCCCCAGGCTCATCCTGCTGCCCCGTCGCACGTTTCCGGTGTCATGTCGGGAGTAATGATCAAAATGGGAATATATGGCATTCTAAGAGTGCTAATGTCAGTTCAGCACGACCTGATAACCATTGGCCTGATTATTCTGGCAGTATCGGTTTTATCCGGAATCATGGGCGTTATGATGGCTATTGTCCAGCATGATCTTAAAAGGCTTCTTGCATACCATAGTATTGAAAATATCGGAATCATCGGTATAGGAACTGGTCTGGGAATTATAGGGATTGGAACAGGGAACAATGTCCTGAGCCTTCTGGGTTTAGGCGGCGCACTGTTGCATGTTTTTAATCATTCACTTTTCAAATCACTTCTTTTCTTTAATGCAGGATCAGTATATAATGCCACACATACCAGGAACACTGAACTGCTAGGAGGGTTGATGAAGAAAATGCCTTATACATCTGTTTTGTTCCTGATTGGTTCACTGGCAATATGCGGTCTGCCTCCCTTTAACGGATTTATATCGGAATTCCTTATTTATTCAGGAATGTTTAAAAGCCTTACATCATCAGGATTATACCTTTCGATAGTGATACTTGGATCTATTGTAGCACTTGCACTTATAGGCGGTCTCGCAATATTCTGTTTCACCAAAGCATTCGGAATTGCATTTCTTGGTGAGTCAAGGTCTGAAAAGGCATCGAAAGCGGCAGAAGTTGAAAATTCGATGATCTGGCCACAGTTCATTACTGTTGCCCTTATTGTCATAATAGGCCTTGCTTCTCCACTTTTTGTAAACCCGGTGTTTAAGATTATCACAACGGCGTTCAATTTGCCGGATACGGGCTTGCTGACCACCTCCTTCATTGACAATCTTAAAGGGATAAGCATCGCCAGCGGGGTTTTTGTGGTGTCAGTGGTTTTGCTTCTGATTTACAGGAGTTACCATCTCAGTTCAAAAATTGTCGGGTGCGGGCCTACATGGGGATGCGGCTATACAGCTCCGTCACCTAAACAGCAGTATACTTCGACATCTTACGCCTATAACTTCAACCATCTTGCGAAACCGGTTCTTCAGACCAGGAAATTAATGGACGAGATAGGCGAGGAAGAAATATTCCCTCGACATAGATCATTCAGGTCTGAAAGTGAGGATGTTTACAAGAAATACCTGATTGACAAGCCTGTTGACCTTGTTTCAGGTTTGCTGAAGAGGATCGCCGTAATGCAGACAGGCCG
>JAAYUS010000138.1 GCA_012517605.1 Bacteroidales bacterium | reverse complement strand
TAAAGTTAAGTTATTTCTCAGAATAAAATAAAGTTAAAGATGATCTAAAATTATTGTTTTAGCGCCGCCTTCGTAAAAATGTATTCAGGTATCTTCTGGTTGAACTTTATTGAGGTTATTTTAAATTCGGTGCCTTCCCCCTGTTTAAGAATATCTTTATAGACAATCATAAAAGGGAACCATCTTCCTTCTACCTGCCGGACGTCCGACAAAAGAGTGCTTTTAAGCAGTTGCCCGCTTTTGGCATAAAGCTCCTCCTTAAGCGGGACAAATCTTTCGCTGTCGATCCACATTTTCCTTGAGTAATATGCGACATCACTTACCTTTGCTGTCAGTTCCAGTTTAATGGTATTCCTTCCGTCAAGGATCTCATTACCCGTCACTATGGAGGAGTAAACATCAGTCAGTTTGCGGTCATCCATCATATCCTCGTATGAAAGGTCAGAGCCCATTACCGACTGCCTCAGCATGTGGCCCGAAATCTGGATTGTCCTGTCTGTCGAGGGGGAATATATCCATAACTGGTTGACCAGTTTCAGCATTTTGGTTCCCTGTTCGCGAGGAGGCGATAAATACTCCGTAAAAGATTCCCTGTCGCCTACGGAATAAGTCCTTGAGGTGATAGTTCTGCTTGCCCTTATTCCTTTGATTGTCATCGATGATTCGAATACCCTGTTTTCGGATGAGATGTTCTTTTCAACCTTTTTGAGTATATCATCGCCGTTGGTCTGGCAGACTGCCCCGACCGATATTGCTGTGATGAATGCTGTTATTATTGATATTCTTTTCATTTTAATTTGTTTTCATGCTTCAAGTTCCCTGAATAACCTTGCCGTTTGCCTCCTGTAAATACCTGTTCCGGAAAGCATTGTTCCGACTACTGTTGAAACAAGACCAGGAATAAATCCAAGGTAATAATCAGATGGCGTTATCTGTGCCCTTATTACTGAAGGCATCATTAATGTAGAGCCTTTCATCATCCCGGATATATCAATGCCATACTTCTGAATGAGCCATGCAAAAAACAGGCCGGCAAGCGTACCCGCAACAGAACCTGCAATGCCTATCAGGATTGATTCATAGATAAGTGTGCGGAAAACATGACCTTTTTCTTCGCCCATCGCCAGCCTGACGCCGAATTCGCCGTACCGTCGGAGCCCCCCGAGAAGTCCGGCATTCCACAATACAAGCGACATGGCAATAATGAAAACGAGTGCAATATAATTGGCCCAGTAATCCGACATTTTCACATACTGCCCCATACTTCCCTGCTGGCTGAGGGTAAGCATTACCGGGGCAAAATCATCATTATTGCTTTTATAAGTGGAAGAAAAGGTGGCTGCAATAGACAAAGCGGATTTGTTGTTATAAAACCCGTCCCTGAAAAATCCAAGGATCTCACTTGTGGCATCCTGCATATCAAGTGCATTTCTTGCATCCTGAAGGTCAGTAATTATTGCGCCCCTGTCGAGGATCTCATTTCCGAAAGAAATAGTCCCCGACAGAGTCAGGTTATAGATTGTCATGCTGTTATTCATTGTGGAGCCGATAAATGTGATCCTGTCGCCGGGATTTATCCTGAGTTTTTTGGCAAATTCATCGCTTATCAGGATCTCACCTTGTTTTTTCGGCATGTTTCCCCTGACAAGAGATTTGACAAGATTCAGTCTTTCGGATTCCCTTGTTCCCTGTGTCAAAAGGTCAAGGCCTATCCCGAATGCCGGTCCCTGAGATCTGGTTTCTCCGTTGCTGTCAGGGACATCAATCAGTCCGCCAAATTCTATCCTCTCAGCCCAGTCAAGCTGTGGAAATTGTTTCCCAAGCTGGTCTCTTATAGCTGATGCATTCAGTAGGGCAAGGTCGTTGGGTTTCTGGTCGGAATTTTCGGAATATGCCTTTGTCATAACCTTAACATGTCCGGTTGAGAACCTTGCGTTGGTTTCGATAGTATCACCCATGAAGCCTTTGAGGTAGGCATGCAGCAGAACTGTAAGCATAACGCCCAGGGATACGACAATCAGCGGTATGCGGCTCCGGCTTTTATCGCGTATAAGACCTTTTATTAGAAATTTTATCATTGCAACCTCCCTCTCAATGCGTCAGTAGGATTCATTTCAGCTATTCTCCGTGACGGCCAGTAACTGACTGCTGCCGTTGTCAGCGTAACGATCAGCACCGTCGATAATATAAGCCCAGCACTGTAAACAGGGTATAATGTCTGTGCTATTGCAATCCCGAATTCGCTTGTGTCAACTGGCATTTTCCAGCCGTTCTTTGCCATCCAGCCAAGGAAAGGCAATCCATATGCAGCCGAAACTATCGCTGCCAGTACGGAATGCATTGTGCCTTCCACAGTGAACAGGCCCACAACCTGCCGGCGTGTATAACCGAGTGCAACGTATGTTCCTATTTCTCTCTGCCTTCGGAAGATTGAAAGCACCTGCGTATCAAAAACAGCCAGCATAGCAAGAAGGAGCAGGATTCCGAAAAGTATGGACTGACCGGCCGATTTTGTCTTTATCATTTTATCGACAGGCGCCGTCAGTTCATCCTTTGTCATGAGTATCCACCCTTCTAAACCGGTCAAAGTTTTCATCCCGTCCCTGAAAGTAAGTATGGTTGCCTCATCAGGCATCATCATTATTTCCCTTAGCTTTTCGAGAGGGATATATATCTGTCCGGCTTCGACTGCCGGGACATTTGTTGAGAATATGCCTGTTATCACAATGTCGCCCGCATCAAATGTTCCGTTTGCGTCACGCCATCTGAGCATTATGTGATCGCCGGCGGAGGCTTTCAGGCTTTTCGCCATAAGAGATCCGATAATTGCGGGGATACCGTCGGCTATTGTATCCAGCTTATGGGAAGGCAGCAAAAGGATTGACTGCCGGGGATTTATTCCCTTTATCACAACAGACTGAAGGCGACCCTGGGGATAAATGGTTCCCGGAACAATGAGTGAGGGTTCAATATTCCCGGCGGTTATCTCGTCTTTTAGTTCTGAAGGCACCGGTGCATGGCTTTCATTTAGTGTGAACGGATCATACGGATCATAATTCTTCTGCCAGTACTGACCGCCGCCTATTTCCCAGTTTGACATGTCTGTTTTTGCCTGGCGGTCCCATCCGGTAAGAACACCCTTCATAAAGATTATGACCACGAACGAAAACGAAAGCACAGTAACGCTGAGCCATGTTCTTAACCCGGCGCCGATAAGATTCCTGTAAGCAAGCTTAATTGCAAGTATCATACCTGTAATTATTAATTCGATGTTATCTCTTCCTTATCCACCTTACCATCGAGCAGGAATATTTTTCTCCTGAGGTAACTTATTACCTTATCGTCGTGAGTGGCGAACAGGAAGGTAGTTTTAAGTTCCCTGTTCAGAGTTTCCATGGTTTTTAGAATATTATGGGAATTTGCAGTGTCGAGGTTGGCAGTTGGTTCGTCGGCAAGGACAAGAGATGGTCTTTTGACCATAGCCCTTGCTATTGCAACCCGCTGGCATTCCCCACCTGAAAGTTGAGGCGGCTTTGACTTGATCTTTTCAGTAAGTCCTACCCATTCAAGGGCATCGGAAACCATCTTCTTCCTTTCGGAAGCAGTATAGTTAAGAAGAAGAAGAGGGAATTCAACATTTTCATATACTGTATGAACAGCAAGGAGATTATAGCTCTGAAATATGAATCCCAGGCTTTCCTTCCTCAGTTTCGCCGATTCTCTGGCTGTCAGGTTCTCAATCGTCCTGCCCATAACGACTGCCGTCCCTGATGAGGGGACATCAAGGGAACCAATAATATTAAGAAGTGTGGTCTTTCCTGAGCCGCTTGGCCCGATAAGTCCGGCAAATTCTCCCTGTTTAAACCGGAGATCTATCCCGTTGAGGGCAGTGAATTCTCCGCGTCCCATGGGAAACTTCTTAACAAGTTTTTCAATTTCGATAATCGGGGAATTATCCATGATTTTAATTTTAGTGATTGAATACAAACATTATACGGAAACCTTTTCCGGAAAAGTAATTCTGGGGGCCTGTCTTTGCAGGAAGCCCGTAACCTTCAGGATTCCAGTACGCCATGAGATAAAATACAATATTGTCGAATTGCCTTTGCCAGGTGGCAAAATTGTAAACCTGGTGACTGGTCCAGTTATAGTATATGATGGCACTTAGGTTGTCGAACAGACCGGCCGGGTAGGTTGCCGTTAAAAGCGAAAAGGAAGTCCGGTTCCTGAAATCGAACGGCTTCTGATCATACGACAGAATAAGATGCTCATAGGCCATGTAAAGTCCGTTTCCCAGACCGAATGTGTAATCTATTCCGGCATTCAGGATTTCCTGGTTTGTAAGGGTTCCTGCGTCCATTCTTTTTCTTGTCCATGATCCCTCAATCCAGAATCCGGTTTTCATATCCCATTTTGCATCAAATCCAAACCTGTCTTCAGGGATCTCGTTATTAAAATCCGTAAAGAGTGGCATACCGCTGTTATCGGCTTTCCTGAAATGATAGGAGAGCCCCATCTCGCCATTAGGTACAGGAACCTGTATCCTTCCTCCGAATTCTGGTATTTTTTTATTTGAAGGGATGAGTTCCCATCCCCGTGGATCGTGATTGCCATAGAGTCCCCATAACCATATATTGGCATTGTTAAGAAAGTAGTAGCGGCCAAGAAGGGCCCATACACCATCGGTAAGATGCAACGGATCGCGGGGGTCCATCTGATCGAACCACATCAGGGGACGGAGCATCGATGCCGATCCGAAGTTTATCTTCTGGAGTCCAAGACGGATCTCAAGCTGGTCGGTGGAATATCTCATCCAAAGCCTGTAGGGTTTTATAGCTGCATGTGATTCAGATGCATCAAAAGGATGAAATGCAAGTGAGCCATAAAGATTTGCTGAAGCTTCGAAATCGAAAAGCCTGTCAGCCTGAGGCCTTATGCCATAATAAACCGAGGGGATGTATCTGCCTCCGGTTATGACCGGAAGAGGATTCCCGCTGTTATAGCCTCCCCAGGCAGAGACCTGGCCGCTGAGGTTAAAAGTATCCTTCTCCGTCTCTTGCAGAACCTGTGACTTGCATATCAGGACTGATGAAACTAAAAAATATAAGGTCAGTATATGTCGTAGAGCTTTCATTGTTTCCGGGGAGCAATCCCATACATTAAGAGCCTTGCAGTCTCCATAATCATATCCCGGGGGGATTCGAACAACCTGATAATCTCAGGGTCGTTAAGGATGCCGGCTATTTTCTGTGAAAGGTAAAAGAAGAATTCAAAATTAATATCCTCCCTGAAAATCCCTTTTCGCTGTGCTGATTTAAGGTCGCCAACTATTTTCTTCCAGATATCCGAAGTGGCTGATTTAACGAAATCGTGCAATCCTGAATCATTTTCCGAATAGAAATCATTCAGGAACTCCTCACTGATATCCGTTGTCCCTTCAAACTTAAGAAGGAGTATGCTGTTTATTTTTTCCTCCGGAGAAGCGGAACTGTCAGTTATTTCACGGAATTTTGAATAGCTTTCTTCAATCACGGTTAGAAACACTGTTTTTGCAAGTTCAATTTTATTCGGGAAATACCTGTAAAATGTCATTTTGCTTATTTCACAGCTTTCGCAGATCTCTTCAACAGATACACGCCTGAATCCATGTTTCCAGAACAACGATCTCGCTGTTCCCAGGATAATCTGCCTTGTATTTGCTGTTTTGTCTCTCATACTGACATATGTTACAATTACAGTGCAATATTACGAAAAAAATATAAAAACACAAAAAAAGTAACATTATTTAGCGAATATAATAATGATTTACCCTTTATTATTATAGATGCGAAGGAAAGGAGCATTAATAATTTGAGGTACGGGCAGGAGAATTGTAGTTTTTTCTTTTAAAGATCTTTCCTCCGAATTTCAGAATGAAATATGTTATAAGGACTATCAGCAGGGCAGCAATTATCAGCGGGATCACCAGCGACAATACAGATGTACTGAATGATGCCGCATGTTCGCCTGTCGCCACCACTGCATTTCCGACGCCTGCTGTCAGCTTTGTTGATGCAAGCCGGGTGAGCACAGTTCCTCCCTGGACGGTTGCTGCCGCTCCTCCGCCAAAAATAAAACCGGCAGCCCATTTGAGGAAATCATTGTTTATTGGCAATACGGATGTCAGCATGAGGGTTCCGCCGCCTATTGCAAGAGGAGTGGTTATTGTATCAAGCAGGTTATCGACAAAAGGAATGTAATATGCAAGTATTTCCGCAACCGTTGCTGTTCCGAAGCATATAATTGCCGTCCAGCTTGCAAGCCACTGAAAACCTTCCGCAGCAGGAAACAGACCGAGCTTTGCAGCGATACTGGCGACAAGCATCGGAACAAATACCCTGAATCCGCAGCTGGCTGCCAGTCCCAGGCCTATTGCCACTGCCGTGATAATTTCTTTTTCCATGTGTGATTACATTTTTCTAAAGATAATCCAGATTCCTGAATTAAAGGATCTTTAGGAAAGCCGATATTTATTATTTTATTATCTTTAGGGGTGATTCGAAATATTTTGTGCAAAATAATATTAATTACTTTTTCTAAAATTTAATCCTATGGAAGAAAGCAAGACACAGGAACAGGCCCAGCCGGAAAAAGAAAGACTGATAGACAAGGCAAAGAAGCTTATTGACAAGGCTGATGACTTTATTGATGACAAGGTCGAGGATCTGAGGCAGACCGAGGCATTCAAAAAGGTTAAGGATACCTATGAAAAGGCAGAGGATTATGTGGAAGACAAAATTGAGGATATCAAACAGAGCGGTGTTAAGGAGAAACTTGAGTCATTTGCCGACAAGGTTGAAGATAAGACCGAAGAGACAGTGGCAAAGATGAAGGAATTCAGCAAGAAAGCCGCCGAAAAAACCGCTGATAAGCTTGAAGATATTGCTGAAAACCTTAAAAAGAAAGCCGGCGATATCGACAAGAAAGAAGAAACAGGAAATGCCTGATAACCTAAGGGTTTTTAAAAAAGAAGAAGCTGTACTAATAATAGTATATACACCTTGAAGCTATCCGCTGCGTTACGGTTAAACATAAAAAAATTAACCAGAAAGGAATATAAAGGACTGCAACAAGCAATCAGAGCAAAATTTAGTTCACTTTATATATCGATATTGGGAGCTTCTGTTTTTATTGTTATTATGTCTCTGTAATAGATCCATTTTTTTCATAGCCTTTACTTTAAAGCCGGAGGCTTTGAAGTCCAATATCCACGGTAACATCCGTGGTGGAGTGAATTTAATTCTTCTCAACCGCGGAGTGGTTGAAGAGGAACTTTTGATATTGTTAGATGAAAACGTGTTTGATTACAAAGAATAATACTTGTTTTCCGGATTTTCTTCAACACCTCCGGTGTTGTAAACTTAGTCTGCCATTTACCATGGATGTAACCATGGATATTAGACTTGGATACCTCCGGTATCTCACCTTCCTGATC
>JAAYUS010000137.1 GCA_012517605.1 Bacteroidales bacterium | reverse complement strand
GTATGCTCCCTTCCAAGTATTATATTTGCCTTTATCAGCGATTTACCCGACCTGTAAAGCCCGCTAAGAAAAGCAGACTGGTGATCTGAACCCGTTCTTCTTATATATCCGTCACTTTTAATATCTGAGAACCGCATCTGGAAAGCAAATTTATCCTTCAGCAGACCTGTCCCTGCAGTTATGCTGTTCTTGAAAGTCCCGAATGAACCGGCTGCAGAGCTGATCCCGGCAAATGGCTCGTTTTCAATTCCTCGAGTCTGAATGTTTATGGAAGCCCCGAAAGCTCCCGCTCCGTTTGTGGACGTTCCAACGCCCCGCTGCACCTGAATATTGTCGACTGAAGAGGAGAGGTCGGGAAGATCAACCCAGAACACCTGCTGCGATTCAGGATCATTTAAAGGAATTCCGTCAATTGTGACGTTAATACGGCTTGCGTCGGTTCCTCTTATCCTCATCCCCGTATAGCCGACGCCGTTCCCTGCCTCGGAGGTCTCGACAAATGAAGGTGTCAGTGTCAGCAGGTAAGGCATATCACTGGCTGTTCCCAGCTTTTCAAGGATGGTTTTATCAACATTTGAATAGGCAAGAGGCGCATTGCTGCCTGCCCTTGTGGCACTAATTACCACATCATCGGTCATCACTGATGTCTGGACAAGAATTACATTAACCACAGTATCCGACTTTACTGTAAGGTCGCTGACTTTTGTTTCATATCCTATAAAGGAAAAAATCAGCTTTACATCACCCTCCCTTACATTTTCAATTTTAAAAATTCCGGCGGCGTCTGTAACAGTTCCCTTGAAGGTGCCTTTAATGACCACTGTCGCACCTGCAAGAGGATTTCCTCCTGTATCTCTCACCGTACCGCTTATTGTGTGACTTTCATCCGCTGCCGCAAATGAAAAGGACTGTAATGCCACAACAGCATATAAAAATAAAAACCTTATCCTCATTTGTATTTCAACGTAATTTAATCATTATCCGTTGAACATGGGACCATAATCTAAATCTGCTGTCTGTAATTATCCTCTCATTTCCCTCCGCCGGCATTACCCGGATCAGGTGACAGGGTATGATCTCAGCCCGTAGTATTAAGGCACCCCATATTCGACAATGCAAATTTACAATCTTTTAACGGATTTCATTAATACCTGAAAGGTTTTTATGATGATTGATATTTTTTGTTAAATTGCCTTTAAAATAGGGGAATACATATGAGGACTCTTCTTGAAAAACTGAACTATAAAGGACAGCAGAGGATTGCCCTGATCAATGCCGGGAAAAACTTCAGGCTTGCATTTGTAAAAGAAATAAAAGGCATACAGATAGATAAAGAGATTGATCCCCGATACCCCTACGATTTCATGATCATTTTTGCTGCAACTTCGTCTGAGGTCGACGAATTTACTCCGGCTGCAATTCATAACCTTAAGGTTGACGGAATATTATGGTTCTGCTTTCCGAAAAAGAGCTCGAAGAATGCATCACCTGGGCTCGACAGGGATCATGGATGGAAAGCATTGAATGATCTTGGT
>JAAYUS010000136.1 GCA_012517605.1 Bacteroidales bacterium | reverse complement strand
GACCCTCAAATATGCAGAGGTTCTGGAGGGTTCGGTGCGTCAGACAGGGATCCATGCCTGCGGCATTATAATCGGAAAGGACTCCCTCGACAACTATATCCCTCTCTGCACGGCAAAGGATACGGACCTGTATTCGACACAGTATGAGGGCAGCCAGGTCGAGTCTGTAGGGCTTCTCAAGATGGATTTCCTGGGACTTAAGACTCTTTCAATAATAAAGGACTGCCTCGAGAATATCAAACGATCAAGAGGTATAGATATTGACCTTGATAATCTGCCGCTTGACGATAAAAAAACATACGAACTATTCAGCAACGGGGAGACCACAGGCATCTTCCAGTTTGAATCAGCCGGGATGAAAAGATACCTCAAGGAACTTAAACCCAACAGGTTCGAGGATCTGATAGCAATGAACGCCCTTTACAGGCCGGGGCCAATGGAATACATCCCCCAGTTTATACGGAGGAAACACGGACAGGAGAAGATAGAATACCTTCTCCCCGTAATGGAAAAATACCTTAACGACTCATACGGAAT
This sequence comes from Bacteroidales bacterium, assembly GCA_012517605.1. Taxonomy (GTDB): domain Bacteria; phylum Bacteroidota; class Bacteroidia; order Bacteroidales; family VadinHA17; genus LD21. Next base: position 22,777 of record JAAYUS010000136.1, on the reverse strand, counting down.
AACCGTTTATCAGGAGCAGGTGATGCTTCTCTCACAGGAACTTGCAGGTTTTACAAAAGGCGAAGCCGATAACCTGCGGAAGGCAATGGGAAAAAAGAAAAAGTCCATAATGGATGAGATGAAGGTCAAATTCCAGGAAGGATGCCGGAAGAATGGTTATGACGAGGAAAAAGTAAACAAGATATGGTCCGACTGGGAAGCATTTGCCCAATATGCATTCAATAAGTCACATTCGACATGCTATGCAATGGTGGCATTCCAGACCGGGTATCTGAAAGCCCATTATCCGGCAGAATACATGGCCGCGGTACTGAGCCGTAACATAAGCGACATCAAAAAGATCACCACCTTCATGGATGAAACCAGAAGGATGGGAATGGAAGTCCTCGGACCTGATGTAAATGAGAGTAATGTAAAGTTCACTGTCAACAGGGACGGGAACATCAGGTTCGGACTGGGTGCGATAAAAGGGGTAGGCGAAAGTGCTGTGCTCCAGCTCATCCAGGAAAGGGAACAAAACGGTGCATATAAAAGTATTTATGACCTTGTTGAAAGAGTGAACCTTAACTCCCTGAACAAGAAAAACCTTGAGGCTATGGCTGTTGCAGGGGCCTTCGATTGCTTTCCGGAGTTTACAAGGGCCCAGTATTTTTCTACTGATCAGAAAGGCATAAGCTTCATCGAAAACCTTATCAGGTATGGGAATAACGTGAAGGTCATGAAGAGTTCGAGCCAGCAGACTCTTTTCGGAGGTTCAGGCGGATTCGATATTATCAGGCCTGAAGCAACACCATGTCCCGAATGGCCGAAACTTGAAAAGCTAAACAGGGAAAAAGAAGTGATCGGCATTTACCTTTCATCCCACCCGCTTGATGATTTCAGGCTTGAAATAAACACCTTCACCACTGCCACACTTGCTGACCTCCAGAACCTAAGTGAATGGGCCGACAGGGATGTCGTTGTTGCCGGAATGGTGACCGACACCAGAAACGGCATTGGCAAAAACGGCAAGCCTTACGGATCATTCACCCTTCAGGATTATACTGATTCGTTCAGGTTCATGATGTTCGACAAGGAATACGTTGAATTCAGCAAGTTCTTCATTACAGGCTATTATCTCCTTGTCAGGGGACGGGTGCAGAAAAGAAAATTCAGGGAGGATGAACTTGAATTCCATATAAAGACAATAAACCTGCTGTCGAGCGTAAAAGACGAACTTATCAAGTCGGTAACCCTTAAGATAAAACCTGAGGATATAAACAGTGAAATGATAAACGGACTCCTTGAAATAGTCAGGGAAAATAAAGGTGAGACCGAATTGAAGTTCCTTTTTTATGATCCCGACGACAAGATATCTCTTCCCATGTTCTCAAGAACCCTGAGAGTCAGACTGAATAACGAACTGATTGCCTTTCTTGACGACTTCCCGGGAATAGAATATAAAGTTAATTAGCTATATTTGGCAGTTCATGTTAGATAAAAATCCTGAAAATTAAATATTATGGCATTAGAAGTAAATGATACCAATTTTGAAGAGATTGTAATAAAGGCTGACAAGCCTGTTATGGTTGATTTCTGGGCAGAATGGTGCGGCCCTTGCAGAATGATCGCCCCTTATGTTGAAGAGATCTCCAGAGAATATGCAGGGCAGGCAATAGTTGCAAAATGCGATGTCGACAACAGCCCCGGTGTTGCTGCCAAATTTGGAATCCGCAATATCCCCACTGTCCTTTTCTTTAAAAATGGCGTAGTTGCTGACAAGCAGATAGGCGCTGTTCCAAAAGTCAATTTTGTAAATAAGTTAACCAGGTTGCTGCAATAGCGCTTAACCGATGACAGCATGTGTTTTTGCTTCCTCAAGCAGCCGCATCGACAAGAGATTTGCAGCGGCTGCCGCTGAGCTTGGAACCCTTTTTGCCTGTTCAGGGATCAACGTTATTTATGGAGGAGGAGGGATCGGACTAATGGGGGTTCTTGCCGACGCTGTAATGGAAAGGGGAGGAACTATTACAGGTGTCATTCCTTCATTCATGAATGATGAAGGCTGGGGACATCCCCGTGTCAGGGAAATGATAGTGACCGATGACATGGGAGAGAGGAAAAAGAATATGTTCGCAAGGGCTGATGCCGTTGTAGCCCTCCCGGGAGGGATAGGAACCCTCGAAGAGCTTACAGAAGCCATCACACTTAAACAGCTCGGCCTTTTCAGGGGACCTGTGATAATGCTTAATACCCTTAACTTCTATGATTCGCTTATTTATTTACTTGAAAAAATGATTGAGGGAAACTTCATGCGCAATGAGCATAAAGGCATGTGGAATGTTGCATGGACACCTGAAGAGGTTATAGATCTTTTGTCGAATGACAAAGGATGGATCGATGACCCGAGGAAAATAGCAAGGATCTGATTTCATACTCCTTCCGCGTTATTTACTGTTTATAAATATCCTGAGAGTGCTTCCCCCGAATACCTGTTCCCGGAACAGCTGTCCTTCGACTTCCGGGGCTCTGACCCCGTCGTTAAATATCTGCTTCCCGTAAAAAATCCTTGCTTCATCCCATAATCCGTTAAGGATAAAATGATTAAGCACGCTTGCACCTCCTTCTATGAACAAAGACTGGATACCCCATTGATAAAGGTATTCAACAATCTGTGAAGCAGAAGATTCCCTGCCATTCAATTTAACTACGACAGATCCCGGAAGTGTTACTTTTTCGGGGTAAAAGGTAAAAACGACCTGGGATCCGATAAGGCTGCTCATGGCAGGCTTTTCTGGCAGAGACCCCGAACCGGAGAGTATAAGTCTGACAGGATTGTTGCCATGCCATTCCCTTACATTAAGAAGCGGATCATCAGTCCTTACTGTTTCAGCCCCGACCAGTATCGCCTGCTCGGAAGCCCTCCATTTGTGGACAAGCACCTTTTCGGCCTTGCCCGTGATCCAGACAGGACCGCTGTACCCCTGCATACTCCTGTTAACATCAATGAAACCATCGGAACTCTGTGCCCACTTAAGGGTTATATAGGGCCTTTTCTTCTCATTAAAAGTAAAAAACCGCCTGTTGATCCACCTGCATTCCTCGCCCGCCACACCCACTTTAACATTACAGCCGGCTTCCCTCAGCCTTGCTATTCCTCTTCCCGACACCTTAAGGCTTGTATCAGTGGTCCCGACAACGACCGAGGGTATTTTATTTGAAATTATCATATCCGCACATGGCGGTGTCTTGCCAAAATGCGAACAGGGCTCAAGGTTCACATAAATAACTGAGGATGCAAGGAGGCTTTTTTCCTTAACCGATTCTACAGCCATAACTTCGGCATGAGGTCCACCCGACTTAAGGTGATAACCCTCCCCTATTATCCGACCCTTGTTGACAACAACTGCACCGACCATCGGATTCGGATATGTCATGCCCTCAGCTTTTATAGCAAGATCGAGGCATCGTCGCATGAATTTCAGATCATCATCCGGGGTCATATCCTGAGAATTGCTAAATTTGGATTATGGCGGTTAAATTACAAACAATTAAGGATATCAGGAACTTTCTGAAAAAAGAGTTGTCGGAGCTTTACCCCGAAAATGAATCTTCGGCCATTGCAAACCTTGTAATTGCGGATGTATTTGAGCTTAAGTCACTATCTGCAGGTTTGCTGATTAATGATGATCCCCTGGAAGAAGAAAAAGCAGAAAAGATAAAAGACTATTGCACAGAACTTAAAACCGGCAAACCTGTACAGTATGTCCTGGGTGTGACATATTTCCTTGACTGCATAATCAAGGTCAGGCCCGGAGTGCTTATCCCGAGGCCTGAGACTGAGGAGCTTGCTGATCTTATCATAAGGGAAAACAAAGGGTACGAAGGCAGGATTATTGATATCGGCACAGGATCGGGATGTATTGCCATTGCCCTGGCAAATTACCTCCCCTCGGCAAAGGTAACAGGAATAGATATTTCTGATGAAGCAATTGAGACAGCAGAACAAAATGCTGTTCTTAACAAGGTGGATGTGACTTTCCTTTCCGCTGATATTCTGAATGGCACAAACCGGAAAATACCGCCGGCTGGAATAATAGTAAGCAATCCGCCCTATGTCAGGGAATCGGAAAAGGGGCTTATGCACAGGAATGTCATCGATCATGAACCGCATGAAGCCCTATTTGTCCCGGATGATGATCCGCTCAGGTTTTATAAGGCAATTCTTGAAGCGGCTCCCGAAATTTCTGAAAGACCGGGAAAGATTTATTTTGAAATCAATGAAACCCTCGGGAACGAAATCTCTGAACTTCTGGATTCATATGGATATGGTAGTATACGGATCATAAAGGATATAAACGGGAAGGACCGCATTGCAAAAGCAGTAAGACATGGATGAGAATGATCTTTTCAAGACAGCTCTGAACAGGGCTATGGCATTATGTGCCGGCCGCGAATATTGCAGTGATGATATCCGCAGCAAGCTCGGATCATGGGGCATCAGAAGTGATGACGCCGGGAAAATAATGGAAATACTTGTTAAGGAAAAATTCCTTGATGACAGAAGATATGCCGAAGCATTTGTCAAAGACAAATACAGGCAGAACAAATGGGGACGGCTGAAAATAGCTTCCATGCTGAGAATGAAAAACATCCCCGGAGATATTATTAATCTGGCTTTACAGGCAATCGATGAAGATGAATACAGGCAGACTGTAAGGGAAATAGTAATGTCGCACCGGAAATCAGTAAAAGCAAAAAACAATTATGACCTTAAAGGAAAACTGATGAGGTTCGGTCTGTCAAAGGGTTTTGAAAGCAATCTGCTTTATGATCTGATGAATGAAATTGACTGAGGGCAGGATTTCATATCCATCGTTCAGGATCCCATGAAACTAAAGAAACAGGAAAATGCTTTTTATAAGAGGCAGGAAACAGACAATGAATAGCATGAATGACACTGCCGAATCATAGATGATAAGCTCACGTGAGATACCGGCATTTTTCAGATAAAAGAACGAGAAGAATATCCGCATCAGAAATTGTCCTGCAAAGAAGATGAAGATCCTTAACCCATTAGCATTCCAGATATAGGCTTCTGAAATCCTTCCTCTGACAATCAGCGAGAAACTGTGGGATAAACCGCACGAGGCACATGGCTGGCCGGTAAGTTTCTCATGTATGCAAACAACAGGATAATTATTCCTTTCGGGCGAAAAAATGCCGGAGTAAACAAAAATCAGAAATATTACCCCGGCAAGTATTAAATTCACTTTCAGATAAGGTTCATCAGATATCCAGTGTTTCAGATATGCTGCTGAATCACTTTTTTGTCGTGAGAGTATCATTTTTCAATGTGTCGGCCTTTTCAAGCTCCTCAAGTTGCTTCACACGGTTGTCATTGTTGGCACCGGTTGATATTTCAATTTTATCATCCCCGCTTTCCACCTTTATATTAACGTTGGCATCTTCTAGTTCATCAAGGACATTTTCCTGTACATCGTTTATCACGTTTTCGATTTTGCCTCCGAATTCCTTATCGAATTTGTCGCCTATTTTCCCGGCTACGAATATCTGGGATACGGAGATCATAAATGCCACGACACCGATCACGAGTGCAGCAATGATAACACCCCTTGGAGCGTCGCTTCTGGATGCCTGAGATAAACCAACTACAGCAAGCACAATGGCTATTATTGCGGGAATAATGGCTATTATACCCACGCATGGGATAACTGCCAGGACAAATGTGACTATGGCGGTAATAAGAGCTGCAATACCCAGATTCTGGCCGGCTGGCTTCGGCTGAGGACCCGACGGCTGACCTGTATTCTGTCCAGGGTTTTTTGTGAAGTCTTCCATAACGATTATTGATTAACGTTGTTTTCATTCCGTGTCAGGATATTCAGCATATCCTGTTCTAAAGACGTTACAGGATTTTCAATGATGCGTCCTGTTTCAATTTTATTTTTCATTATGATGAAAGTTGGCACTCTTTCAATGCCAAGCTCTTCATATCCTCCCACGGGCGCAATTTTAGAAATGTCGACGCCTATGAATGTTACCTTCTCCGTTGGGAGGCCCCATTGCTCAAGAACTTTCATGAAACGGGGAACCTCTCTCCTGCTGTCAGGGCACCATGTACCCATAACTATTTTTATTGTAAGATCATCCTGATTTATTGCCTTAAGCTTTTCAATGACTTCCCTGACCGGATTGTATGATTCAAATCCTTTGAGATACCATTGGGCATGAGGCATATCCATGAACTGGAAGGGTTGAATATACCCGAGAAGCCATGTTGAAGGCTCAGAGAAATTGGTCATTGCCGTATTTTCTGCAGTTGGTTTACCAGAAGAAAGATTCTCAAGGGCTGGTTTTCCTGTGCCGCAACCTGATAAAATCAGTGTCAATAAAGAAACTATAAACATACATTTTCTCATAGCTGCCAGTGCTTAATCAACTCCGTTCAAAATAACAACAGGCAATATAATTAATTTTTATTCACTTACATGAATCAGGATCTCAAGTATCTGCAGGGCTGCTTTTGCAACAGAAGTTCCGGGGCCAAATATTGCTGCAACGCCGGCATCATAAAGGAATTTATAATCCTGAGGAGGAATCACACCTCCGGCAATTACCAGTATATCCTCTCTGCCAAGCTTCCGCAGCTCTTCGATCACCTGGGGGATGAGTGTCTTGTGGCCTGCTGCAAGACTCGATATCCCGAGTACATGGACATCATTTTCGACCGCCTGCTTTGCCGCTTCCGAAGGAGTCTGGAACAATGGCCCGATATCGACGTCAAATCCAAGATCGGCATATCCTGTTGAAACAACTTTGGCGCCTCTGTCATGTCCGTCCTGCCCTATCTTGGCAATCATGATCCTTGGCTGGCGGCCCTCCCTGGCTGCAAATTTCTCCACCAGGGCTTTTGCTTCTGCAAAATCCCTGTCCTTTTTATATTCCGATGAATATGCCCCTGAGATGGTTCTGATCACTGCTTTATACCTCCCGACAATTTTTTCACAGGCAAAAGATATCTCCCCTAATGTTGCTCTTTTTGCGGCAGCATCCACAGCAAGCTCAAGAAGATTACCCTTGCCCGAAGTTACACATTTTGTAATAGCATCGAGTGCTTCACTGCAATCCTTTTCGTTTCTTCCGGCCTTCAGCATTGCAATCCTGCGGATCTGCGACTCTCTTACGGCTGTATTGTCGACTTCAAGGATCTCGAGGGGCTCTTCCTTTTCGAGCCTGTATCTGTTTGTGCCGACAATGATCTGCTGTCCTGAGTCGATCCTTGCCTGGGCCCTGGCAGCTGCCTCCTCTATCCTCATTTTGGGTAATCCCGATTCAATGGCTTTGGCCATCCCGCCCATGTTCTCTATTTCTTCAATAAGGTCCCAGGATTTCTGGGCAATCTCGTGAGTCAGGCTTTCCACATAATATGACCCGGCCCACGGATCTATCGACCTGCAGATATTTGTCTCTTCCTGGAGAAAGATCTGGGTGTTCCTCGCGATCCTTGCAGAGAAATCAGTCGGAAGAGCAAGAGCCTCGTCAAGGGCATTAGTATGAAGGCTTTGTGTATGCCCCATGGCTGCTGCCATAGCTTCTATGCAGGTCCTGCCCACATTGTTGAACGGATCCTGCTCTGTAAGGCTCCACCCCGAAGTCTGACAATGAGTCCTGAGTGCAAGCGATTTCGGATTGGAGGGGTTGAAGCTTTTCACGATTTTAGCCCAGAGCATTCGGGCAGCCCTCATTTTTGCTATCTCCATGAAATGATTCATGCCGACAGCCCAGAAAAATGAAAGGCGGGGAGCAAAATCATCAATATCAAGGCCGGCATTTACGCCTGCCCTAAGATATTCAAGACCGTCGGCCAGCGTATAGGCGAGCTCCAGGTCACAGGTGGCTCCTGCTTCCTGCATATGATAACCTGATATGCTTATAGAATTGAATTTTGGCATCCTGGCCGCCGTATAGCGGAAGATGTCGGCAATTATCCTCATTGAGAAATCAGGCGGATAAATATATGTATTCCTGACCATGAATTCCTTGAGGATATCGTTCTGAATTGTTCCGGAAAGTTCTTCAAGTTTTGCACCCTGCTCGAGGGCTGCAACAATGTAAAACGCCATTATTGGCAGAACAGCCCCGTTCATTGTCATTGAAACCGACATTTTGTCAAGGGGTATCCTGTCGAAGAGTATCTTCATGTCGAGTACGGAATCGACTGCCACTCCTGCTTTTCCAACATCGCCGGCCACCCTTTCATGATCCGAATCATATCCTCTGTGCGTTGGCAGGTCGAAAGCGACGGAAAGGCCTTTCTGACCGGCCGCAAGATTCCTCCTGTAGAATGCATTCGACTCCTCGGCGGTCGAAAATCCGGCGTACTGCCTTATTGTCCATGGCCTTGTGACGTACATGCCAGGATACGGCCCCCGGAGAAATGGAGGTATTCCGGCTGCATAATCAAGGTGCTCCATCCCACGAAGGTCTTCCTCACTGTAAAAAGCCTTTACCGGGATTTTTTCAGGAGTTAACCAGTTTTCACCGCTGTTAAAAGAGTGGTTATTCGTTTCGCTGAATTTCTTTGTGCTCAGGTCGGCATATTTAAATTGTGGTCTCATAAATCTTCCTGTAAGTGATCAGTCTTTTATTCCGAGGCGGGAGTTGTAATACCTTAGTGTCAAGGCCATATCGGAACGGAGGCTTATAAAATCATTAAGGCCTTTTGCCTTAAGTTCCTCCATTTCAGGAGGATTTCCTGCAATAACGATAATTGCCTTTCCGCCGGCCCTGGCAAAAACGTCAGGAGCTATTCCCGCGTATTCCTCATCAGAACTGCAGATCACAATAATATGTGCTCCCGCTACCAGTGCATCCTCAACACCCTTTTCAGGATTGTCATAGCCGTCATTCTCAATGATCCTGTATCCGGCACATCCGAAAAAGCCAGCTGAAAACTGTGCTCTTGCCCGCCTCATCGTATGATTGCCTGTCTGGAGGAGGAACACGACAGGCCTGAAAGGAGCTTTTTCGACAGCAAGCCTGATCTTTTCAAAATCTTCTGAAGCTCTCGACAGCCTTAATGGCCTGACATTCAGACCATCGCCTGCAGGCTGGACTGGACCGGTACCTGAGGTGAATGCAAGTCCGCTAATCTCTTCAGGATTTGGATACTGGTTCGTGCCAAGAATTATTTCCTTCCTTTTGCTGATATTTTCCTTTTTCTCCCTGGCCGATTTTTCAATGCTGTCCTGGATAATGCCCGACTTCAATGCAGAAAGGAATCCGCCTTTTTCCTCGGTTTCGAGGAAAAGTTTCCAGGCATTCCCGGCGATCATGGATGTAAGGTTTTCAATGTAGTATGATCCTGATGCCGGATCGGTGACCCTTCCAAAAGATGCTTCTTCCCTTAGGATCAGCTGCTGGTTCCTTGCGATCCTTTCAGAAAACTCATCAGGTTTGTCAAATGCAATGTCGAAATGATTCACTGTAAGCGAATCTGCTCCTCCCAGTACTGCCGACATTGCCTCAGTCTGAGTGCGGAGCATGTTCACATATGGATCAAAAATTGTGGAGTTCCAGCGGCTTGTAACCGAATGTATCTTCATTCGCGATCCGGGTGTCTCCGTAAATCCGTATGCATCGGCCACAAGCGACCAGAGTATCCTGGCGGCACGGAGCTTGGCAATTTCAAGAAAATAACCCGTACCTGTGCCAAAGCTGAAACGCATTTTTGATGCTGCAGTCTCAGGACTTATCCCGCGGTCGGTAAGCTGTGAAAGGTATTCCACTGCCATGGAGATTGAATATCCAAGTTCCTGCACTATTCCCGAGCCTGCATTCCTGAAGTTTGAGCCGTTTATCTGAATGTTCCTGTACAACGGAAGCTGTGATGCTTCCCTTGTCAGCGTTGCCAGATAATCAAAGCCGGCCTCGACCGCGACGCACAGAGTACCGTTAATCATCAGCCTGCCAAGAGGATCAGCTTCAACAGCTCCCCTGACTGTATCGGGGGACATTCCGCGTTTTTCAAATATCCTTATGAGATAGCTTATTATCTCCCTTGCTTTACCTTCCGAAAGGAAATTTACTTCCGTGCCTTCCGGAACAATATTGCCGAGAAGGACCGTAAAGTTTTCCTCAGTCACTGATTCCGGATCTTTAATTATAAAGCCAAGTGAATCAACACCTTTCATAAGGATATCCAAAGCTTTGGCATTGGAAGCCCTGTAATCATTTACTTCAACATCCTGCCTTATCAGCCATTTTTTGTCGACATTTAAGTGCTTATTATCGATGTTTTTTGCCTTTACGTCTACAGTTTCCAGCAGTTTACTGAAGCCTTTCACATGGTTCAGGTTATCAAGATCTTCCCTCCTGTAGAATGGCATGACCTCGAATCCTTCACCTGTTTTCCAGACCATTTTCTTATTGAAATCTGCGCCTTTGAGGTCGGCATTGATCTTATCGGTCCATTCCCTTGTTGCAACCGGGGGAAATTGGTCAAACAGTTTCTTTTGTTTTGAATCTGACACCTGGTTTTCTGATTATTGTGTTAAATGTACTGTCATTAACAGTTTCTGATAAAAACATAAATTATCTCAGGGAATCGCGGAGTATACATAATAATATTATGGTTATTTGCCTGCGAATTCCATTAAATAAGATTTGATGAATGCATTCAGGTCACCATCGAGAACTGCTATTACATTTCCCGACTCGTGGTTGGTCCTGTGGTCCTTGACCATTTTATACGGATGGAGGGTATAGGACCTGATCTGGGAGCCCCATTCTATCTTTTTCTTTTCACCTTCTATCTTTGATTGTTCTTCCCTTCTTTTGCTGAGTTCCATTTCATAAAGCTGGGATTTAAGGATACGCATGGCATTTTCCTTGTTGTTAAGCTGGGAACGTGTCTCCTGGTTCTCTATTACGATGCCTGTAGGGTGATGCCTGAGCCTGACCGCCGTTTCGACCTTATTTACATTTTGTCCGCCAGCTCCGCTTGAACGGTAGGTCTCCCATGTAATATCTGCCGGATTGACTTCGATCTCGATATTATCATCAACAAGCGGGGTCACAAAGACTGAAGCAAAAGTTGTCTGCCTCTTACCCTGGGCATTGAAGGGGGATATTCTCACAAGGCGGTGAACACCGTTTTCACTTTTAAGATAGCCGTATGCCCTCTCGCCTTCAATCTCAAGTGTTACGGATTTAACTCCAACCTCATCACCAGGCTGAAAATCAAGTTCCCTGACCTTGTAATTGTTTCTTTCGGCCCATCTCAGATACATCCTGAGCAACATTGAAGCCCAGTCGTTACTTTCCGTTCCCCCTGCTCCGGAATTTATTTTAAGGATTGCGCCAAGCTGGTCTTCCTCCTTCCGGAGCATGTTCCTGACTTCAAGATCCTCAATAAGCGACAGGCTTGTTTCATACTGCCTGTCAACATCATCTTCAGTGGCCTCTCCATCCTTGAAAAAATCATAAATGACCTGAAGGTCTTCAAACCCACGGTTAACCTTCTCAAATTCGGTGGTCCAGCTCTTTATCTGTGAAATTTCCTTCAGGAGTTCCTCGGCTGATTTCGGATCATTCCAGAAATCCGGCCTTTGAGTAATAATTTCCTTTTCAGCTATTTGTGTTAACTTCCCGTCGATGTCAAAGATACCTCCTCAAAGCATCCCGGCGTTCCGACAAGCTTTTGATCTGCTCTATAGTAATCATTCCGTTTCAGATTTTGGGCAAATTTAGTTTTAATTGAACTTTCTTCCAAACTTCATCTGATACGGATTCTTTGTTTAATTTTAAAAACCTTATATAATAGAGGATGCTCCGATCATTTCTATACCATAATCTCATTGAGGCAGGATGTGATGAGGCCGGAAGAGGATGCCTTGCCGGACCTGTAACTGCTGCAGCCGTGATACTTCCGAAAAACTACAAACACCCTGTTCTGAATGATTCGAAAAAGCTGACAGCCCGCCAGAGAAACGAACTGAGGGAAGAGATTACCGGTTCAGCGATAGCGTGGAATGTTGCTTTTGTCAGTAACGAGGAAATTGATGAGATCAATATCCTGCGGGCCTCGATAAAAGCCATGCATCTTGCAATAGGTGGCCTGGCAAAACAGCCCCAGTTCCTTCTTATCGACGGGAACAGGTTTTTCCCATACGGTGACATCGGGTATAAAACAATTATAAAGGGCGACAGCCTTTATTTTCCTATTGCCGCGGCTTCGGTTCTTGCAAAGACATTCCGCGACGAATACATGGAAAACATACACAATGAATATCCCGAATATGGCTGGAACAGGAACAAGGGATATCCTACTACATTTCACAGGGAAGCACTACTAAAATACGGTCTGAGCCCATACCACAGAAAATCATTCAGTCTTTTCAACACCCAAATGACAATTGAATTCTGATTTTTCATTAAAATAATACAATTATCTTTGTCGCTTAATTATTAATCCATAATAAAATCATGAAAAAATTCATCACACTAATACTGATACTTGTTGCCGGCATTGGGTTCAGGTTGAAGGCGGATGAGGGGATGTGGATTCTTCCGCTTATCGAGAAGCTCAATATAGGCAGAATGACCGAACTCGGCCTTAAGCTCTCTGCTGAGGATATTTACAGCCTTAACAAGGCTAGTCTTAAGGATGCCGTTGTACGTTTCGGCGGAGGATGCACAGGTGAAATAGTATCATCGGAGGGGCTCCTGCTGACAAATCATCATTGCGGTTACGGGCAGATACAGGCTCACAGTACAGTTGAACATGATTATCTTCAGGATGGATACTGGGCGATGACAAGGGAAGAGGAGCTTCCGAATCCGGGGCTTTCAGTTACCTTCCTGATAAGTATTGAAGATGTGACAGACCAGGTTCTTGCTAACGTTAAACCCGGCATGAGTGAGCAGGAAAGAAATTCAGTCATCAACCAGGCAAGGGCTGCCATCGAGAAAAAAGCCCCGGAAGGTACGGGCTACAGGGCCGAAGTTTCATCATTCTATGGCGGCAATTATTTCTATCTCATTATATCGGAGCGTTATAATGACGTAAGGTTTGTTGGTGCACCACCTTCTTCAATCGGCAAATTCGGATTCGATACCGACAACTGGGAATGGCCTCGCCACACTGGCGATTTCAGCGTTTTCCGGGTCTATACAGGCCCTGACGGCAAACCTGCTCCCTATTCAAAGGACAATATTCCTCTCAAGCCAAAACACTGGTTGCCCGTCTCCATAAAGGACCTTAAGGAAGGCGACTATGCTATGATACTCGGATACCCCGGCAGAACACAAAGGTATGCAACATCGTATGAAGTTGATGAGCTTCTGAAAATCACCCATCCCAACAGGATAAAGATACGCGGAATGCGCCAGGAGATACTGATGGCCGATATGCAGGCCGACCAGAAGGTGAACATTCAGTATGCTTCAAAATATTCAGGCTCATCAAACTACTGGAAATATTCAATCGGCCAGAAGGCAGGTCTTGAAAGACTTAATGTAAAGGCAAAGAAACAGCAGATTGAAGATCAATTCAATACGTGGGTAAATGCAGATCCTTCAAGAAAAGCAAAATACGGCGAGTCACTGAACCTGATCCGTGCAGCTGTTGAAGGAAGGGCAGAATTTGCAAATGCCCAGCAATATATTAGTGAATGCTTCTTCCAGGGCTGCGAAATCCTCAGCCTTAATTCTGTCGCTTCCGCCCTTATCGAAGCGATGAAATCCGGTGATGCGAACAGGGTCAGGGAGCTTGCATCAAACCTGAAAAACAGGATCGAAATGTTTTACAAGGATTACAATCCGCCCACCGACCAGAAAGCAATGAAAGCCTTGCTGAAACTTTACAGGACAGATGTCCCTGTCAGATTTCATCCCGACTTTTATACCGCCATTGTCGACAAAAAGTTTAAGGGCGATATCGACAAGTATGTTGATGATCTTTTTGCAAAGTCAGTATTTGCAAGTGAGGCCCGACTTTCTGCATTCCTCGATAAGCCAAATCTTAAAACCCTTGAGAATGATCCTGTAAGACTGGCTGCAACCTCAATAAACAAGACCAGCAGTGATGTTTCAAAGGATCTCAGTCAGTTTGACGAGAACCTCACAACTGGAAGAAGATTGTGGATAGCTGCCCTGAAGGAGATGATCCCGGAAAAGACACTCTATCCTGATGCAAATTCAACGATGCGGCTTACCTATGGAACAATCAAGGAATATGATCCGAAGGATGCAGTTACCTACAAGTACTATACAACTCTTCAGGGCGTTGTAGAGAAATACAAGCCCGGTGATTATGAGTTCGATCTTCCCCAAAGGCTTATCGACCTCAATAACAGGAAGGAATTTGGAAGATATGCATCTCCGAAAGGTTATATGCCTGTCTGCTTTCTCACCACAAATGATATTACCGGCGGCAACTCAGGGAGTCCCGTCATTAATGCAAACGGAGAACTTATTGGTCTTGCATTTGACGGGAACTGGGAGGCAATGAGCGGTGATATAGCCTACGAGCCTGAGCTTCAGCGTACAATAGCTGTCGATATCAGGTATGTGCTCTGGATTATGGATGTCTATGCCGGAGCAGGACATCTTGTTAATGAAATGACTGTGATTAAGTAATACTGATCTCTTTGTTTAAGAATAAGTTGCCATGGGTCTGGATTTAAGGGAAATAGTTGCGGCTTTTATGGTACTTTTTGCAATTATTGACATAACAGGTTCGATTCCTATAATTATCGATATAAAGGCAAAGTCAGGCGCTGTTCATCCCATGAAGGTGACAGTAGTATCGTACATTATTTTTCTTGCATTCCTTTTCATAGGCAACCCGCTCCTTGGTGTATTTGGGATAGATGTTTCATCATTTGCCATTGCCGGATCATTTATAATTTTCCTGATTGCCATGGAGATGATCCTCGGCATTGAATTGTTCAAACAGGAATCACAGGGGGAAGGAGCAGTCTTTCCGATTGCCTTTCCCCTTATTGCCGGAGCCGGATCACTTACGACCATTCTGTCGTTAAAAGCTGAATTTCATACAATTAACATATTTATTGGGCTTACCCTCAACATGGTCATTGTTTATCTTGTTCTCCGGCTGACCAAAATGTTTGAGAGGTTGCTTGGCAAAGGCGGTCTTCAGATACTTAAAAAGGTTTTTGGTGTGATACTTCTTTCAATAGCAATTAAGCTTTTCCTGACGAATACGGGCATAGTCATTTTGAATGGCAGGTGAGATAACAATTTATACAGATGGTGCCGCCAGCGGCAATCCCGGTCCCGGAGGCTATGGGGTAGTGTTAAAATCAGGAAGGCACCGTCGTGAGCTTTCTGAAGGATTCAGACTTACAACAAACAACAGGATGGAGCTTCTGGCAGTAATTGTCGGACTCGAATCGCTCAAGATCCCGGGCAGCAGGGTCACAATATATACCGACTCGAGGTATGTTGCCGATTCTGTTGAGAAAGGCTGGGTTTTCGGATGGGAAGCCAGGGGTTTTAAAAAAAAGAAGAATCCTGATCTCTGGAAGAGGTTTCTTCAGGTTTACAGGAAGCATCATGTAAAGTTCGTCTGGATAAAGGGGCATGCCAGCGATCCGGAGAATGAACTTTGCGACAGGCTGGCGGTTGAAGCATATAAAAGCGGAAAATTATCGGAAGATACAGGCTATAACCCTGATAATTCAGATGAAGATCTATTCATTCAGCAACAATGAGAGGGCAGGCAGAACTATATCAGTTTTTTGAGAAGCTCGGGATAAGCTTTGAATATCATGAGCATCCTCCTCTTGCCACAATTGAGGATGCAAAAATCCACTGGAAAGATTATGACTCGGGCAGATGCAAAAATATTTTCTTCAGGAACCACAAAGGGGACAGGCATTATCTTGTGATCCTTGAGCATCTTCGCCAGCTTGATATTCATGATCTTGAAAAACGGCTGCGCCAGGGAAAACTCACTTTTGCATCAGATCAGCGCATGAAGAAATATCTTGGCGTCGAGCCCGGTTCTGTTTCACCTTTCGGGCTTATAAATGACAGGGATAACCATGTTCACCTTTTTATTGATGAGAAGCTTAAGGAGTTTGAACGTCTTGCTTTTCATCCCAACGTTAACACAGCTTCCCTTATAATATCGTCGGCAGATTTTCTGAAGTTCCTCGACAATACCGGCAACACATACGAGTTTATAAAGCTCTACGATTGAAATCCTTATAAACAGGTTGTTTCCATTCCTCGAATGGCTCATATTTGCTCATGGAGGCCCAGATTATGCCTCTTTTTTGTATTTCAAGGGCCTGGGGAACATTGAAGTCAGATGCCACATGCCCAAGTGAAGAATAGAATACCCTTCCTTTGCCATAGTATTTTTTCCATGTTACAGGCACGACATTGCCCCCGATCCAGTCGGAATTCTTATCGGTGAATGTTGTTGTAGCAAGGACTTTAACATTCGGATCGAGATGGACATAGTATTGTTCCGAATGCATGTCAAAATCCTGTAGTCCTGAGGTCACAGGATCCTTATGGTCGACAATGTTCACCCTGTAGTCTATAACACCTCCCGGGTGGGCAACCCACTGGCCGCCAACCATGAATTGATATTCAGTGTTGTTCCTGAATGAATCGCCCAGTCCTCCATGCCATCCGGCAATACCTGTACCGCTTTTGACGGCTTCAAGTAAGGCTTTTTCCTGGTTGTTTTCAATTGTCCCCATTGTCCATGCCTGAACAATAAGGTCAAAATCGGTCTTTAGATTATAAGTGGTATAGGCTGCAAGTGTATCAGAGACTGTTACCGATGCGCCTTCCGACTGCATCCATGGGACAAAAATATCACGGCATTTGTCTGGTTCATGACCCATCCAGCCTCCCCATACATACAGGACTTTTTTCCCGTTCAGAGGTGAAGGAGCCTGTCTCCTTGTGCTACGTCCGGATAATGAGGGAGTTATTATTGCAACAGCGGTCAAGGCTGCTCCTTTCATGATAAAAGATCTGCGTGAAATCATAGCTGATAGAATTTAGTCTAAGATAGAAATTTTCCTGATTTGATTGACCAGGTAAGGAATTTAAACTTTTTAAATATCATAAAATCAGGTGTCAAAACATCATTTTGAAATTAAATTTATCTCTTTCTGCATCAAATCCCGCTTTTATACGTCTTTATCACGGACAGTTAAAACTTGCTTATTCCATGAAAAGAATCCTGATTTCATTTCTGACGTTAATATTTCTGTTAACTTTTGTTGAGGGCCAGGGGCCGGAAAAAAAGCAATACAAAGCAGAACGCATTACGATAGCTCCGGAAATAGACGGCATGCTGAATGATGAAACCTGGAAGGAAGGTTCCTGGACCGACGATTTCACCCAGTATGAACCCTATAATGGCAGCAGGGTCTCTCAGAGAACAGAATTCAAGATCCTGTATGATGATGATAATATTTATGCAGCATTCAAAGCATATGACACAAGTCCCGACAGTATAGTCAGCAGGCTCACAAGGCGTGATAATACGGACGGTGATGTCGTTGCTATTATATTTGACAGCTTTCATGACCTGCGGACGGGATTTCTTTTCGGAGTCTCTGTCAGCGGTGTAAAATTCGACCAGATGTTTACAAACGACGGCCAGAATGAAATAAGCACATGGGATCCGAACTGGTGGGTGAAGACCTCCATAAACAAAGAAGGGTGGATAGCAGAGATGAAGATCCCTTTCAGCCAGGTAAGGTTTGATAAAAACTCCGCCAACCTCTGGGGTCTTGAGGTTGCAAGGATTCTGTACAGGAAGAATGAAACAAGTTTCTGGCAGCATGTCCCCAAAGATGCCCCCGGGCTTGTTCATATGTTCGGGGAGCTTACAGGGCTTGAAAAGATAAAGCCAAGGAAAATCTTCGATGTAACTCCGTATACTGTGGGGAAGGCCGAAACTTTTAAATCTGAACCAGCGAATCCTTTTCTTGCAAAAGGCAGAAAATTCAATCTGAACGGCGGAGTTGACGCCAAGATAGGGGTCACAAACAATATGACAATGGACCTGACAATAAATCCTGATTTTGGCCAGGTTGAAGCCGACCCCTCTGAAGTGAATCTCTCAGCTTACGAGACTTTCTTCAGTGAAAAGAGGCCATTCTTCATTGAAGGAAACAACATAACAAACTTCAATATCGGAATAGGCGATGGTGATGTGGGAAACGATAATCTTTTTTATTCAAGGCGCATCGGCCGCAGGCCTCAGGGAGATCCGGATCTTGGCGACGGAATGTATGCCAATATTCCGACATATACTACAATTCTGGGTGCAGCAAAGCTGACAGGCAAAACAGCCGACGGGCTCTCACTCGGATTTATCGACGCCGTTACTGCAGAAGAAAAAGCAGAGATAGACAATGGCGGTGATCGGACCTACAAGACCGTTGAGCCCTTTACAAATTATCTTGTCGGCCGTGTACAGAAAGATTTCAACGAGGGAAAAACCATTGTGGGAGGGATTTTTACCGGGACAAACAGGAAGCTTGACACAAGTCTTGACGACATCATGCACAAATCAGCATACTCAGGAGGAGTGGATTTCACACAGTATTTCAAGGATAAGAAGTGGGAGTTCAGGATCAACGCCGCATTAAGCCAGGTCAGGGGAACCAGGGAAGCACTGGCTGAAACACAGAAATCGAGTGCTCATTTCTTCCAGCGGCCCGACAAGGATTATGCGGAGTTTGATCCCGACCGTACATCACTTACCGGATCAGGTGGGAAGGTACAAATAGCAAAAAACGACGGGCATCTCAACCTGATGGGGGTTGTAATGTGGAAATCGCCGGGATTTGAGATAAATGATCTTGGATACCTTCAGCAGGCTGACCGGATAATGCCGATATTATGGGCCGGATATAACCAGTGGGAGCCAAAAGGCATTTACAGAAGATACAATATTAATGCTGATGTATGGTCGATTTATAATTTCGGCGGCATAAACGTTCAGAACGGTTTTGAATGGAATATGAGCATGACCTTTAAAAATTACTGGAGGGCGTGGACAGGCGGAAATCTGGGATCAAGGAGCATGGATCCATCAATGCTTAGAGGCGGACCCATAATGGAAACTCCGGGAAGGATGAATTTACGTGCCGGCTTTGGAACTGACAGCAGGAAAAAATTCGAAATAGAATTCTTTACAAATTTCAATAAAGGCTTTGAGAATTATTCCAGGAACAATTATACTGAAATTGATCTCTCCTACAAACCAATTAACGCACTCAGAATAACCCTGAGCCCTGGCTTTTCCAAATCGTTCAGCGAACTTCAGTATGTGACTCAGACTTCAAATAATGGGAGTGACAGGTATATTTTTGCCAGTATCGACAGGAAGACACTTAATGCATCTTTAAGGTTGAATTTCAATGTAAGCCCCGATCTGACAATACAGTACTGGGGCCAGCCATTTGTGGCCACAGGCAGGTATTATGACTACAAGTATATTCTCGATCCCGTTGCTGAAAAATACCATGACAGATTTCACACTTATACAAATCAGGAAATCACCACATTAAGCGAATCTTTTAATATTGATGAAAACAGGGACGGTGTAATTGACTACAGTTTCGACAGGAATGATTTCAATGTCCAGGAGTTTCTTTCAAACCTTGTTGTAAGGTGGGAATATTCGCCGGGATCCTCTGTTTATCTTGTCTGGAGTCAGACAAGAAGCGGGTTCAACAACAGCGGTACAATGGATTACCTCAACGACATGGGAGATCTTTTCAATCACAGCTTAAACGTACCGCATAACATCTTTCTTGTAAAATTCAGCTACAGGTTCGGACTGAATTGACCTCTCATCTGTCAAGCTTTCCGATTTCCTTGTACAGCGCCCTGAAGCAGTTAACAGGAGTGTTATTGCCATCTTCCTTCCTCCTTCCATAATAGCTGCCAAGAAATTGTTCGGCACCCGACCATACAGTTTGAACCATTCCGAGAAAACGCTCTTTCATTTCAGGTGTGGAGTGATTTCTGAAATTCACCATGTCATGAACCTGCAATACCGCATTATCAGGCATGCGCCAGGGACAGGTGACGACACTCAGTCCTTTCATTGCAAAATAGACAGGCGTTTTATCGGGCCGTTCATAATGCCAGTCGCAAATGACAACATCCTTTGGTATCATATCGACGGCCCTCCATGTGTTGTTATAGCTTGCTTCCCATTCTCCGAGACCTGTCGTCCTGCCATCGATAAGACGGTCGCCCCATATCCAGAGTTTACGGCCTTTTAGAGAAAGATGGTCCCTTAATGTCCTTACTTCTCCCGCAAATAATTCCGAAGGATCTCTTCCTGCACATCGCGGACATTGTCTTTCACCTATATAAAAAACCTCATCCATTCCGGCATGAAAGGCATCGGTTTCAAAGACATCGCAAATCTCGTCGATAAGATCAAAAACAATGTCATGAACCCCTGGATGAAGAGGACAATAGCTTTTGCAGTATAATCCGTCGGGGTTAGGCCATACATATTTTTCAGGCATAAGCACAAGAGGTGTTTCATCAAATTCGGGATAGACCCTGAGCAGGTTGCCGACAGTTCCTGCCCACGACTGATGTCCGAGGAGGTTTACCTGTGGAATTATTCTTATATTATTCTTCCTGCAGGCGGCAACAAGTTTCCTGACATCATTTTTTGAAAGGGCTGACGAATCCCTGAGTTCAGGATGGCTTTCATACTGATAGTTATAATCGACTCTAAGGATCAGAGTGTTGACCTTTGCCGGGGCAAGCTCCTCATCTATGAATTTAATAAATTCAGCAAGTCCGGCAGGTCGCGGGGCAGCGATACAAAAACCACGGATGGGGAGTATTGTATCCAGTTGTTCCTGAGGGCCGGAGAATGCTAAGGATGAAAGGCAGATCAGGGATGCCGGGATAAGGGTGAACAGATTTTTTGTCATATCAGATATTTTCAATAAGGGTTTTTACAAAACGTATCTATAACATCAGTAATACATATACTTCACACCTATCCCCGGCCTTTCCGGTAAGGTCACTCTACCAACAACAATCTTCAGGCCGTCGAAGGGATCATTTGCTATCAGCAGGTTTCCGTCGAGATCGCACCAGTCGACCAGCGGTGCAAGCTGAGCGGCAGCAGTGACTGCACACGACGTCTCCGTCATGCAGCCGATCATTACCTTCATCCCGAGTGCCCTTGCAACATTTATCATCTTCATTGCTGCATTTATCCCGCCGCATTTCATCAGCTTAATATTGATTCCCGAATAAACGTCTTTATTGTCCATTATATCCTTTGCATTCTGTATAGCCTCATCCCCGATGACGGGCAAAGGGCTCCTTTCTGTCAGCCATGCAATATCATCCTTCATCTCCTTAGGCATGGGCTGTTCAAGGAACATAATGCCTTTTTCCTTAAGCCATACGGCCATTTCAAGCGCCATACCCCTGTCTTTCCATCCCTGGTTCACGTCGACGCATAACGGTTTGTCTGTAATTGACCTGATGACCTCGACCATCTCCCTGTCGTTATCCCTGCCAAGCTTGACTTTAAGGATCTTATAAGGTTCGGCTTCGGCAACTTTCTGTTTGATTACCTCAGGCGAGTCAAGTCCGATTGTAAAGCTTGTAAGAGGCGCTTTATCCGGATTGAGTCCGAACAGCCTGTAAAAAGGTTCTTTCACCAGCTTTCCGATAAGATCATGAAGTGCGATGTCAACAGAAGCCTTTGCAGCATAATTACCCGGCATCACTTTATCGACATAATCAAGAATATCGACAAGAAGGAAAGGATCGGAGAACTGTGAAAGATTTAACAATGAAAGGAATTTCATCACAGATTCATGACTTTCGCCAAGGTATGGAGGCATGGAGGCTTCGCCAAAGCCCCTTATACCGTCATATTCTATCTCTGTAAGTACGACAGGAGTCGTCGTCCTCGAGCTTGTAGCCAGCGTGAAAGTATGCTTAAGCTGAAGTGTATAAGGCTTATACCTCAGGACAAGCTTCCCTTTTTGCTTTTTGCCGCCGGTCATCTCCGCAAATGAAGGAATTGTGAGGGCAGTATTGCCTCCCATGTAAGTTCCCCCGATAAGATAGCTGCTGTATTTTATGAACTCTCGCTTATTCATTGTCATAGTTATTTGTACCAGCTATGATGTAACACTGGTTCTGTTCCGGGACCTGATCCGACCCCGATTATTCTTCTTGCCCCGATGAAGGTATCCCTTCTTGACCTGCTGAAATTAGCCTTAGTTGAGTCGAGGCTGTTAATTTTTACCATGCCGGAACAATGGATGAATTCTGAATTTCCGATATACATTGCAACATGAGTCGGCCTTGGCCTCCCCCGCCTTCCGGTTCCGAAAAATAACAGATCTCCAGCTTTAAGAGAATCAGGAACAAAATCCCTTCTTATCCTTATCCCGTACTGAAACTGCTGTGAAGCGTCCCTGGCAAGTATTAATCCGTTGAGATAATAAATGGTCTTTGTAAAACCGCTGCAATCGAAACCTTTTGATGAATTGCCTCCCCAGAGATAGGGTATGCCAATAAAAGATTCCGCTGTTTCAGTCAGATTTTGAGGGTTGAGAAGATTTCCTGCATTCAGCTCATCGAGCGGGATTGCCTTGTCAGCCGGAATATAGCCTTCCCTTCCGTCAGGCAGCTTCACAAGGAAGCCTTTTCCTGTATTACCCGTTTTTTCCACAATACAGCCTGCAACTATGTCTGAAATAACCCTTTT
>JAAYUS010000135.1 GCA_012517605.1 Bacteroidales bacterium | reverse complement strand
GCTTACAGGTTAATAAATCCCGGATACTACAGCTGGTCGAACATCAAGATAATGCAACGTTCGATTGAAAGTTTCGAGGAAGAGCCGCTCTTTGATAACCAGATAATGGAGAAAAATTGTGCCAACTGCCATTCATTCAACCGAAACAGTTCGGACCGCTTTCTTCTGCATATCAGGGGATCGAAGGGAGGAACATATTTTATTGAGGATGGAAAGATTACACGTACTGATCCCAAAATTGAATCAATGCCCGGAGGAGCAACCTATCCATCATGGCATCCCGACGGAAGGTTTGTCGCATTTTCTTCAAACCAGGTGCGCCAAAGCTTTTATTCTGTCCCCGAAAAGAATATTGAAGTTTTTGACCTTGTTTCTTCCCTTATCGTCTACGACAGGGAACATAATGAAGTAATTAATGTAACCGACAGGGATACAGCGAAATACCAGCAGACTTTCCCGTCCTGGTCACCTGACGGCAGGTATTTGTATTTCTGCAGGGCACCCCAGCGTATTTCCTTTTCTTCACCGGAAATGGAACAGATAAAGAACACAAGGTATAACCTGGCAAGGAAATCATTTGATCCGGCTACACGCGCTTTTGGCGATACTGAGATAGTATTCAGGGCGGATTCCATAAATAAGAGCGTATCATTTCCCAGGATATCACCTGATGGCAGATTTCTTGTATTCACGCTTGCAGATTACGGCACATTTCCGATTTGGCATCAGGAAGCTGATCTGTATATGCTTGATCTTCAGAGCGGAAAAGCAGAAAAGATGAACATTAACAGTGATAAAACCGAAAGTTATCATACCTGGTCAATAAACGGCAGGTGGCTTGTTTTCAGCAGCAGAAGGACGGATGGCAGATCGGGGCGTCCTTATTTTGCTTATATAGCAAAAGACGGAACCCAGGGGAAGGAATTCGTTTTGCCGCAACGCGATCCTTCGCTTTATGACCGCATGCTTGAATCATTCAACATACCCGAATTTGTTGATGGAAGGATCAGGATCACTCCGCGTGATCTCGCAGCGGCATCAAAACAGGAATCACTGAAAGCAGCTCCGGGAAATCCTGGTGACAAATTACCTTCAGTACAGCAATTTAAGAAAGAAGAAGGAGAAAAGGATAATCAAAGATCAGTTCACGAGTAATGGGCAAGACAAAGGCTACACAGGTAAAAGAGAATGACATACTTATAACTGTCTTTCTCTTCTTTATCATAGTTTTCGGATATTTCTGTTTTCTGGGTAATTATGTCCTTTATTTCCAGGAAACACAATCTCTTTTTATTTTTTCAGGAGATTTTCTTCATCAAAGGCTGTTAAAGCCTGGCGGACTTCTTGAATATGCAGGAAGATTCCTTAAGCAATTTTATGCCGGCAGGGTAGAGGGGTCACTCATCATTTCTTCAATTCTTGCACTTGTTCCTTATCTTTTTCACAGGATTAACAGACGCCTTCTTCCGGGGAACTCCCTTTCTTTGCCACTTATGCTTATCCCTGCAGTTCTTATGATGATTATGCAGGCCAACTATTATCACCTGATGGAATATAACCTTGGATTTATCATGGTCATGGCATTTTATCTGTTTTTTATTTCTTCATCAGGTAAATGGAGAAGGATAGCCGTATTAATACTCTTCCCGTTATTCTATTATATTGCCGGAGGCTATGCGATGATTTTTGCAGGAATGTACATTATCCACATGCTTTTTAAGGAAAAAGACAGGAACAGATTTTACCTTATTCCTTTGCTTTTGATTCTGGCAGGAGTTTCATTTTTAGTTGCTGTGAGAATTTTGTTCCTGGAACCATCTGCAAATCTGATATTTTATCCCCTGCCATGGCTCGAGGACAAATCATACCTGACTGCCTTTATTTTTCTGACTGCATTTATTGTGTTATATCCGTTGATCTCCAACTTCGCATCCGGATTTGGGAAAGCCCGGTTTAATACCAGGACTTTTTCTCTTGTTGAGGGTTTTATCATTTTAGCGTTAGGCATAATTGTAGTTCTCCGGATCTATAATCCTCAGACATCGAGGGTTGTTGAAATCCAGAAGCTTGTATTTGCAGGAAAGTACAGTGAGGCAGCCAGTCTGCATGAAAGGAGACCTTCTCTGAATCTCATAGGACAGTATTTTTATAATTATGCCCTTGCTGAATCGGGTCAGCTGTGCGACAGGATGTTCAGGGGAAGGCAGGATTTCGGGTATTCGGCACTTATTCTGCCATGGGGCGATGTTCATCTTGACCGTGGGGCATATTTTTATTATGCGGTGGGTCTTGCCAATGAAGCTCACCGTTGGGCTTATGAAGAAATGACAGTATATGGTTTCCGGCCCGGGAATCTTAAGATGCTTGCAAAAACAAGCCTTATAAACGGCGATTGCCAGATGGCAAAAAAGTACCTCAACATTCTTAAAAAGACAATTTACTACAGGAAACTGGCAAACGATCTTTTAAAACTTGCTGATAATCCGGAACTTATTGACTCACATCCTGAACTGGGTGCAAAACGGAAACTTCTCCCTAAAACAAATTTCTTTGTCCAGTTCAATGAACCTCAGAACAATCTCCCTCTGATCCTTGAAGGGGATCCTAATAACAGGGAGGCATTTGAATATTACCTGGCAGGCCTTCTTCTTACTAAAAATGTGGAGGAAGCAGTTGCCAATGTAAAAAAGATGAAAGCAATGGGCTAT
>JAAYUS010000134.1 GCA_012517605.1 Bacteroidales bacterium | reverse complement strand
TGCCGAATCGGCTCCGGCTACAAAACCCAGATCTGAAGTTTATAACTTTGTTGTAACCGACCTTGAAGCAGCAGTGCCTAAATTGTCAAAAGCAGTCGACGGTACTACCTACGGCCGTATGAATTACTATGCAGGAAAAACTCTCCTTGCAAAATTATACCTGAATGCCGAGGTATACAGCGGGACTGCCCAGTGGGACAAGGTTATTGCAGCTTGTGATGAGGTAATTAACTCCGGGAAGTATTCTCTCGAGAACAACTTCTTTGCAAACTTCAATGTGAACAATTCGGGATCGAAGGAATTCATTTTTGCAATACCGTATGATCAGGTGTTCTTCCAGGGTTTCCAGTACGGAGTAAAATCGCTTCATTACGGAAGTCAGGATACATATAATTTTACAGCACAGCCCTGGAATGGTTTCTGCTCCCTAGAAGAATTTTACAATTCGTTTGATGATGCAGATATCAGGAAAGGAGATGCAGGTACTCTGACCGGACCTGCTACAAAAAGAGGTACCTTCCTTGCAGGCTATCAGTGGAAGGCAGGTGGCGGGCTGGTGATGGACGACGGATATGAAGTCCCGCAGCCAAACCGCCAGCCAGTTCCACTGCTTGGTGATCCTGATGGCGCTCCCCTTAACCTGGGTAATATTGGTTCAACACAGCCTCAGATAAACGAGCTTGGACCTCAGGCATATCGCCAGGCAGGTGTCAGAATCGGTAAATGGGAATATGCACTTGGTTCGCAGCCGCAGAATATGAGCAATGACTATGCTGTTTTCCGCTATGCCGATGTTCTTCTTATGAAAGCTGAAGCACTTTTCAGAAAAGGGAATACAGAACAGGCACTTATACTCGTTAACCAGATCAGGGCACGTGCAGGTGTTCCTGACCTGACATCACTCGACGGTCCGCTTAGCTTTGATATGACAGGCCCGTCTGTGCCCGGTGGTGAACTGTTCAATGAAATTGGCCGTGAAATGGCCTTCGAGAACCATAAAAGAACAAATCTGATCCGCTGGGGCTTCTTTACTGATGTAGAGAAATGGGTATTGCCTTTCTATAATCCGGGCGACAGAATTGAAACAGGCGCGTTTACAAAATTATTCCCGGTTCACAAGGATAAGATTTCCGCAAACCCAAATCTTACACAAAATCCGGGATATTAGAAATTTTATCTGATAAACTCTTTAGGGAGAGCAGGCAGTTATTAAATTTGCCTGCTCTCTTTTTATGAATTTACAGTAATGAGGTTCAGAGTAGAATTAATTAAAACGGTAGTTCTGATCTCAGTCCTGACCGCTTCATGCAGGAGAGGGGATGATAAATCAGCTACTGACACTTTATTCACTCTCCTTAGTCCTGATAATACAAATATCAGCTTTTTAAACAAGATCGATTACACTGAGGAATTCAATACATACACTTACCGGAACTTTTATAATGGAGCAGGGGTTGGCATTGGCGATTTAAATAATGACGGCCTTGCTGATATTTATTTCTGCAGTAACCAGGCAGGAAATAAACTTTACCTGAACAGGGGAGGTTTTAAATTTGAAGATATTACTGAAAAGGCAGGTGTCGGTTGCCACGGATCATGGTCCACAGGAGTTGCAATTGCAGATATAGACGGAGACGGCTGGAATGACATCTATGTATGCAAGTCCGGAAAGCCTGGTGGCCAGGGAAGATCAAACGAATTATTTATTAATAACGGCAACCTTACTTTCACTGAAAAAGCAAAGGACTTGGGCCTTGAAAATCTCGGATTGTCAAATCACGCATCATTTTTTGATTATGACAGGGACGGGGACCTCGATTGTTATTTACTTAACAATTCCTTCAGGTCAGTCACAGGTTTTGACATGAATCCCCGACAAAGAGAAATACCTGATACCCTGGGCGGAAACAAACTGTTCAGGAACGATAACGGCCATTTCGTTGATGTTACAACGGAATCAGGTATCTACTCAAGCAAAATAGGATTCGGTCTCGGTGTAAATGTAGCCGATGTCAACCGGGACGGCTGGCCGGACATCTATGTTTCAAACGATTTTTTTGAGCGAGACTATCTTTATATTAATGATCGAGACGGCACTTTCACTGAATCTCTGGAAGACTATATGACGGAAATAAGCCAGGGAGCAATGGGCGCCGATATTGCCGACCTGAACAACGATGTCTGGCCCGAAATATATGCTACGGAAATGACGGCGGAGGACAATGCCAGGCAGAAAACAAAGGTGCTTTTTGATACTTGGGAAACTTACAGAAAGAAGGAAACGAGTGGCTATTTCCATCAGTTTACCCGGAATGTACTTCAACTTAATAATAGAAACGGCTCATTCAGCGAGATC
>JAAYUS010000023.1 GCA_012517605.1 Bacteroidales bacterium | reverse complement strand
GCAATTAATGTGATATCATCGGTCTCAGTGGCCGGAGTTGCAGTGGGCACAATGGCTCTTATAATAGTGCTTTCAGTTTTCAACGGCCTTGAATCGCTTGTACGCTCAATTTTCAACACCTTCGATCCCGACCTTATGATAACTGCTGCAGCCGGCAAAACATTTGTTCCCGACAGCACCCGGCTTGCTCTTCTTTCGAAGGTGAATGGCGTTGAATGCTATTCACTTTGTGTCGAGGAGAATGCACTTCTTAAATATGGCGAAAAACAATATATTGCAACAATAAAGGGAGTCGACGATCATTATAATGAAGTCACAGGTATCGACAGTTCCATGTGGGACGGTGAATTCCTTCTCAGGTCGGAACAGGGAAGGCCATATGCCATCCCCGGGATCGGGATTGCAAACTTTCTGGGGCTCAGGGTTAATTTCATAACGCCTCTGAATATCTACGTGCCAAAAAGGACAGGAAACGCAGACCTTAATCCCGAAAATGCATTTATCAGAAATTATATATTTCCGTCGGGAATATACCAGGTCGAACAGGAATATGATTCGAAGTATGTTTTCATCCCGCTCGATTTTGCACGCGAACTGCTGGAATATAAATCTGAGGTAACTTCCCTGGAGGTCAAATTCAGCGAAGGAGCCAGGGAATCAGCGGTCCAGAAAGAAGTAATGAAAATTTTCGGAAAGGATTTTGTTGTTCAGAACAAATATGAACAGCAGGAGATATTCTATAAGGTGATGAAATCGGAACGTCTGGCCATATTCCTAATACTCACACTTATACTTGTCATTGCTTCCTTCAGCATAGTTGGCTCCCTGACAATGCTTATAATAGAAAAAGAAAGGGATGTGGAAATTCTCAGGAGCCTCGGGGCCGATAACGACCTGATCAGGAAAATATTTATTTTTGAAGGATGGCTGATTTCCATACTGGGAGCCGCTGCCGGAATATTGCTTGGTTTCCTGATATGCTGGATCCAGCAGACTTACGGGATAGTCAGGCTCAGGAGCGACTCTCTGGTTATGGATGCTTATCCCGTTGTGATGAAAATAAAGGATTTCATTTTAGTCCCTGCTACTGTACTGCTTATCGGGTATTGGGCTGCATGGTATCCTGTCAGATTCCTGTCAAAAAAATACCTGGCTGATAAAATATGATCTGCAATATGAGATTATCCCTGCAACATGTCCTGCCACTGGTACTTGCTTTTGCAATTGCTGCCGGATCATGCACCGGACGGAAAAGCAAGGCCGAGCGCAGGGATCTTATCCCTGAAAATGACCTTGTGGAGATACTCCGGGATGTTCATATAACTGATGGCTTACTGTCGATGCCCGGCATAAACTATAAATACTCTTACGGGGATTCAATTTCTTCATATATCGATGTCATTGAAAGCCATGGATATACCAAACAACAGATGGACAGGACAATGCGCTTTTATTTTGTTAAAAGGCCAAAGAAACTTGTAAAGGTCTATGATAAAGTGCTTGGCAGCCTCAGCGAAATGGAATCCAATATCGATAAGGAGATCCCCGGATTCAGGGCCAGTGCCCAGAATATCTGGACCGGTAAAGAATATTATACAAATCCCGATCCCTTCGGACAGGATCCTGAACCTCTTGATATACCTATGGTTTATCTTGAATCTTATAATATTAAATTCACCATAACGATCTTCCCTGACGACAGGACATACAATCCCGGCCTGGATCTTTACCTTTCACATATTGACTCCGCGGGGAATGAAAAAAAGCTTTACTTCAGAGCCCCGCCTTATCTTAAAGACGGATATCCCCACACCTACATCCTGCGGACAACCAACAAGCTGCCTCCTCCGGTCCGGCTGAAAGGCTGGTTCATAAACCAGGAAGAAAGCGCTCCTGAAAGAGAACACAACTACACCATCAGCGACATTGTGCTTTCGCAAAACAGGCTGGCAAAATGAGACATTTCTCAGCTCAATATGTCTTTACAAATGAAGGAGCCCCCCTTAAAAGGGGTATTGTATCAGTTTCAGATGAAGGGATAATCACCGGGATACACGATTCCGGAGGAGACCTGGCTGAAAAGAGATCCGTGGAATTTTATAATGGCATAATCGTTCCCGGATTCATAAACTGCCACTGCCACCTCGAGCTTTCTCATATGAAAAATGCCATCCCGCCAGGAATAGGCCTTGCAGAGTTTCTGAGGATCTTCCGCAATGCCAGGATGGCCCCAACCGACACGATAACCGGGGCAGCAAGAATTGCAGATGAAGAAATGTACCTTGGCGGGACAGAAATGTGCGCAGATATCTGCAATACAAACCACACTTTTTCAGTAAAAAAACAGAGCAGGATCAGGTATAAGAATTTTCTTGAGGTATTCGGCATCGACAGTGAAAAAGCAGAAAAAAGACTTGATGAAATAAAACATCTTGCCGCTGAAGCTGAAGCAGCAGGTTTCGAGTATTCAATTGTACCTCATGCAGTTTACTCAATATCCTTGAAACTGTTCAGGCTGCTGCATGCCGAAACTGCAACAAACAGGGTAACCTCAGTCCATTTCATGGAAACTGAAGCAGAGAAACAGCTTCTTGAAAAATCCGAAGGCCCTCTGATGGATTCTTACAGGGAATCCGAGCTTGTTACGGAAGGCAGTGATCCTGATCTTGTCAGGGATCATGCAGAAGCAGTGCTTGAATATATTACAGCTTCAGGAAACCTTATTCTTGTACATAATACATTTGCGGATAAAAACACCATCAATAGGCTTAAAAGCCGCGATAACCTTTTCTGGTGCCTCTGCCCGAAAGCAAACCTTTATATCGAGAAGCACCTGCCTCCCCTTGGACTTCTGATGAAGGAAAACTGCAGGATTGTCATCGGGACTGACAGTTATGCTTCAAATGACAGGCTTGATATTCTAGATGAGATAAGGACATTGCAGCAACATTTTCCATCTGTGCCGCTTGATGACCTGATAAGGTTTGCAACCATAAACGGAGCCGAAGCCCTTGGTGAACAGGAGATGACTGGCTCGATAAAGATTGGCAAAAAACCAGGATTACTTTTGATTAAAGATCTTGATTTTGCCGGGCTAAAGCTTCTTCCCGAAACAAATGTCAGAAGGCTGGTCTGACATTCTTTTCAAACTGCCTTATTTGTGCTAATTTTGCGACGTTTCTGAATCTTTCTGAATGTCAACATTTCTATTCGATAAAATCATTTTCGGTCCTGTCAGGAGCAGGAGGCTCGGCGTTTCACTGGGTATCAACCTTCTTCCCACAACAAAGAAAGTCTGCAATTTCAATTGCATTTATTGTGAATGCGGATGGACCAACCCATCCCAGGGTGAAAGAAGTACATTTCCCCGACGTGAGGAGGTCCGTAATGCCCTTGATAAAAAACTTGCCCGGATGAAGGCTGACAGTCACCGACCCGATGTTATTACATTTGCAGGCAACGGAGAGCCAACGCTTCATCCGGACTTTCCTGAGATAGTTGATGACACCATAGAGCTTAGGAACAAATATTTCCCGGATTCAAAAATCGCCGTGCTGTCAAATTCAACGACAATCACAGTGCCCCGCATAAGGGAAGCCCTTCTTAAAGTCGACCACAACATCCTTAAGCTTGATTCAGGGTTCGACCTTACTGTCAGGGTCCATAACCAACCGAGAGTCAACTTCAAGGTTGCCGAACTGATAAGTAATCTTAAAAACCTCAAAGGTCAGCTTATAATTCAGACCCTTTTTCTCAGGGGCCTGCATAACGGAAGAACAATTGACAACACTACTCCTGAAGAACTTGAGGCCTGGTTGAAAGCCATCGCTTTGATAAGGCCTTCCGAGGTCATGATCTATACAATATCAAGGGATACGCCTGAAGGAAGCCAGCTTGCCAAAGTCCCGGTTTCCGAATTAAAGCGTATTGCCGCCATGGTAAACAATCTGGGAATAAAAACCAGCGTATCAGGCTGACTTTGAAAGCTAAAAGGAATATACTCATCTGTCCCCTTGAATGGGGGCTCGGCCACGCGGGAAGAATGATCCCTCTTGCACAAATGCTGCAGGAAGCTGGCAACACGATCTTTATTGGCACAGGCGCCGGTCATAAGCAATTCCTTCGCAGTGAACTGAAAGATGTGCAGTTCATTGATTTCGGCGGATTCAGACCAGCCTATTCAGGTTTTCTGCCTCAGTATCTTGCCTTGTTTTTTCAGATTCCTGTCCTTCTTTATCATATCCTGAAGGAACACATAAAGCTTCCAAGGATAATAAGGGAAAATAAAATTGATATTGTGATAAGCGATAACCGGTTTGGACTCTGGAACAGAAGAATAAAAACAGTATATGTCACACATCAGATTCGTATTCCCTTCCCTGAAAAACTCAGGTTTCTCGAATCGGCCGGAGTAAAGTTCCACAGGTTCTTCATAAAAAAATATGACCTGTGTTTTATACCCGATTTGCCTGGTGAAATTAACCTTGCCGGACGGCTGGCACATTTTGTTAAACTTCCGGAAAATGCGAGGTATGTAGGTATCCTGTCGCGCTTTAGTAATGGCAATGAAGATGCCGGAGAAAGCACTGTCTCCGGACACTATACACTTATACTCTCCGGCCCTGAGCCACAGAGAAGTATGCTAAGGGAAGTAATCACAGGCCAGCAGGATAATAATAAGCAGCCGCTGGTAATTCTTGAAGGCATGCCCGGAATCCCTGATGAAGATAAGGGTAGTGGAAAGACAATCACTTACAATCATCTCCCTTCTTACAAGATGAAAAGGATAATACAAGGCAGCATGGGAATAATTGCAAGGGCAGGCTATACCACCATAATGGAACTGGTAAGCCTGAACTGCAGCGCTCTGCTTATTCCAACACCCGGTCAGACAGAACAGGAGTACCTGGCGGGTTATCTTTCGGAAAAGGGATGGTTTACGGCAATAAGGCAAAAGGACCTGAAAGATGGTTTTTCCCTCCCAGTGAAGAATGCTTCCTGGCCCACTGATATTTCAGAGAAGAGCAGGATACTGTTAAAAAGAGCCCTTCTGGAATTGTCAGATAAGTAAAATGAAAAGACTTATTCCTAGGAACCCTGTCACGAATCCTGCCCACACCTGTGAAGGTTTGTGAGCGTTAAGTCTAAGCCGTGAAGCAAGAATCAGGCCGCTTATAAGTATGATGGCAGTCAGATACCATAACAGATCGGTATGCATCTTAAAGGAGAGGATCAGTACTGTTGCAGTCATGGCACCCGCAGCCGCGGAATGTATCGAAATTTTCCACCAGAAGTTGATCATCGACAGGATGATGGAAACAACAGAAGTTGCGAATATGAATGATTTAATAAAAAATGGTATCTGAAACCTGAAAATGATGAAAGATGTTGTGCAGTAAAGAATTGCGGTGGTAAGAAGAGGCATTACCCTCTCATTCCTGTCGTCGATGCTGTAGGAAGATATAAGGTTCCTGTACCTGAAGAACATAAGCAGTCCGGCAGGGATTATGACATTGTTTATTAAAATTACAAGAATAAGGATCTGCTTGGCTTCAAATGGCAGATATCTGAGGAAGGTTGGCGCTGTCAAAAGGAAAACTATCCCGTAAAGGGGCATTAAAAGTGGATGAAAGATCACTGATACCAGCCGTGCCAGTGTGTCGTATATATTTGTTTCCTTCAGATTATTCATTCAGATCTCTCTTCTTAATCTGGCAACCGGTATGCTGAGCTGTTCCCGGTATTTGGCAACTGTTCTGCGGGCAATCTGGTATCCCTTTTCCTGAAGGATCTCAGTCAGACGCTCATCAGTCAGAGGCCTTCTCTTTTCTTCATTCTCAATGCAATCCTGGAGTATCCTTTTAATTTCGCGTGTTGATACTTCTTCGCCTGTGTCAGTCTGGAGCCCTTCCGAAAAGAAGAATTTCAGCGGAAATATCCCGAAATGAGTCTGAATGTATTTGCTGTTAGCCACCCTTGAAACGGTTGAAATATCCAGCCCTGTCATTTCAGCAACATCCTTGAGTATCATGGGCTTCAGCTTTGTCTCGTCGCCATCTGTGAAATATTCTTTCTGATATTCCAGAATGGAATTCATTGTTAGAAGAAGGGTGTTCTGGCGTTGTTTTATGGCATCGATAAACCATTTGGCCGAATCGATTTTCTGTTTTACAAACAAAATGGCATCCTTCATATCCTTTTTCTGATCCTTGTTCTTTATATATGACTGAAGCATTTCGTTGTATCCGGGATTAAGCCTGAGTTCCGGCAGATTCCTGGAATTTAGGTGAAGGTCGAACCCGTCTTCCGTAAGTTCGAGAATGAAATCCGGAATTATTTGCTGTGATGTCTTTGTAAATGAGTCGCTGAAAAAGCTTCCCGGTTTTGGATTGAGTTTCAGAATTTCATCAATTGCCAGTTTTAAATCACTTTCACTTATTCCCATTCTGGCGGTTATCTTATCATAATGCCTTTTTGAGAATTCATCAAAATACTGATCAACAACCATATATGCATTCCTGACAGCTGGTTGTGTCCGGTCCTTTATTGCTAGCTGAATTAAAAGCGACTCCTGTAATGTCCGTGCGCCGACACCGGGAGGGTCCAGATCCTGAATAATATGGAGGACTTCTTCGAGTTCAGCTTCATTTGTGGTTATATTCTGCAGAAATGCCAGATCGTCAACCATGTTTGGCAGATCACGCCGCAGATAGCCGTCTTCGTCGATATTTCCGAGAATATATTCCCCAAGGATTTTTTGCTTTTCGGTAAGGTCCCTCAGGTTAAGCTGATCCTGAAGATGTTCATGAAAGGAAGAGCCGGCAGAAAACGGTATCTCATTCTTCTTTTCATCATCACGGCTGTAGTTGTTTGTCTGAAGGCGGTATTCCGGGATCTCGTCCTCTTCTATATAATCATCGAGAGTGAACTCTTCATGGTCCTTGTCAGTCTCTTCAAACTGTTCCTCGTCCTGGTCTTCGTTGCTGTTAAGAATATCTTCTTCCTGATCAGGTCCTTCCTCAAGGGCAGGATTCTCTTCAAGTTCCTTTTTTATCCGCTGTTCGATCTGCAAAGTAGGAACTTCCAGCAGCTTTATCATCTGTATCTGCTGCGGTGAGAGCTTCTGGAGCAGTTTCTGTTGTAGCTTTTGCTTTAACATTCCCCTGTAACGAAATTCAGGCCTTAAATATATCTAAAATTCAGCATTTTTTGGCGTTCTTGGGAAAGGGATCACATCCCTGATGTTCGACATCCCTGTCATAAAGAGTATCAGGCGCTCGAAACCCAGACCGAATCCGCTGTGAGGAGCTGTCCCGAATTTTCTGGTTTCAAGGTACCACCAGAGATCCTTTATAGGGATGTTCAGCTCGTTAATACGGTTGAGAAGCTTATCGTGATCCTCCTCGCGCTGTGAACCTCCGATTATCTCTCCGATTCCGGGGAAAAGGACATCCATCGCCCTTACTGTTTTTCCGTCATCGTTTTGCTTCATATAGAATGCCTTGATTTCCTTCGGGTAATCTGTAAGAATCACAGGTCTTTTAAAATGCTCCTCCACAAGATATCTTTCATGTTCAGCCTGAAGGTCCCTGCCCCATCCAACGGGATATTCCCACTTTCTGGAGGCTGCAGTCAGGATGCTTACGGCTTCAGTATAGGTTATTCTTACAAAATCATTTGCGACAACAAATTTAAGCCTTTCCAGAAGCCCCTTGTCAATCATATTGTTAAGAAATCCGAGGTCATCGCTGCAGTTTTCAAGGGCATAAGTTATTAGATATTTCACAAAATCCTCTGCAAGGTTCATATTATCCTCCAGGTCATAAAATGCCATCTCAGGTTCAATCATCCAGAATTCGGCAAGATGCCTTGGCGTATTGGAATTTTCAGCCCTGAATGTGGGTCCGAAGGTGTAAATCTCTCCAAGAGAAAGCGCTCCAAGTTCACCTTCAAGCTGGCCTGATACCGTAAGGTTTGTGACCTTGCCAAAGAAATCACGGCTGTAATCCACTTCCCCGGTTTCTGTGAGAGGCGGATTTTTAAGATCAAGAGTAGTAACATGGAACATTTCTCCAGCACCTTCAGCATCGCTTCCGGTTATAATGGGAGTATGCAGATAATAAAATCCCCTGTCGTTAAAATACTTGTGAATGGCGTATGCCATGGCATGCCTGATCCTGAAAACAGCGCCGAAAGTATTTGTCCTAAAACGCAGGTGTGCATGCTCCCTGAGGAATTCCATCGAATGTCCTTTCTTCTGCAAAGGATATGTTTCAGCATCACACTTGCCATAAATCTCAATAGAGGATGCATTGATCTCGACATTCTGTCCCTGCCCCTGTGATTCAACCAGTTTTCCGCTTACAGCGAGGCAGGCACCTGTAGTTATTTCCCTGAGCAGGCTTTCATCAAATGCCGAGTTTTCAGCAACTACCTGTATGTTGTTAATTGTTGATCCGTCATTGAGGGCAATGAAGGATATGTTTTTGTTACCTCTGCGCGTTCTTACCCATCCCTTTACAAGTACATCCTCACCGGTAGCCGGATTATCAAGCAGTTGTTTTATTCTTTTTCTTTTCATCATTGATTCCCGTTGTCGAAAAATTTCCCCGCAAAAGTAATAAAATGTTGCCCTTTAATTTCCATTGCATCATCATTATTTTTGATCCGTTCATTTCAAATAGTCAGATAATTTGAAGCTTACAATAATATTTTATATTTAAAACAGTTTTTATTTAATGGTCATTATATAGCAAAAACTGAATAACTTTGGGTAAATAACCGTTAACAGTAAATCATTATGGAAGAGAAACAAAAACTTATTGTTGTCCCATGGGATTTCACTCCTGTTGCAGAATCGGCTCTTGCACATGCAGTTAAGATAGGCAGGATGGTTGGTGACAACATATGCCTTTTACATATAGTTGACAGCAATATCAAGCCAAAAGCTGAAGGAGAAAAGAAGACTCTGCTAAAACATGTGGCGGAGGAGAACAGCAGGAAATATGATTTCCCAATTTCTGCAGAAGTATTGCGGGGATCAATTTTCAATTCCATTGCTGAATATGCAAATGACCAGGAGGCAAGCCTGGTGGTTATGGGCACGCATGGCATGGTTGGCATGCAGAAGATTACAGGAAGCTGGGCTCTTAAGGTAATAGTCAAGTCAAAGGCTCCTTTCATTGTTGTGCAGGAACCGCCTGCCGATCAGGAGAGATATCATAATATTGTTTTTCCGATTGACTTCAGGGTTGAGAACAAGGAAAAAATGGGAATGGCTATTTTCATGGGCAAGTATTTCGATTCCAAAATCCATATCCTCAGAACAACCACAAACGACAAGAGTCTGAAGACTAAAATAAACAGGAATCTGAACTTTGCCGTTAAGTATCTGATCCAGAATAATGTGGAATACGAGATCCATGAAATTCCCCATGGAAAGATGGCACAGCAGACAATCGATTTTGCCCAGAGGACAAAAGCTGACCTCATCCTTATTGTGACAACAAAGAATATTACTCTTGCTGATTATATGCTGGGCGCTTCGGAACAGTACATAATTGCAAACAGTTCCAAAATACCTGTCTGCTGCGTCAACCCGCGGGCATCATTTGCCAGCACATCCCAGTTCATGGGAGGCTGGGGAGGCGTATAAAGGCAATTACTTCTGAGGCTCGTTACCCTTTGCCAGGGATGCAAGTCCTCCGATAACACCAAGGTTCATTGAGTCGAGTGCAGAACTCGGCACGATGACCATTGAACCTTTTTCCTTCAAACCTTCATAGAGCATGTTCATCCCTCTCAGGTGAAGTGCGATAGGATTATCGGCATATTCCTTGCTTGCCATTGCAAATTTTTCAGCTATTTCCGTTTCGGCTGTACCCAGTATCACCCTTGCTTTTCTTTCCCTTTCAGCCTGAGCCTGCTTGCTCATTGCATCTGCAAGGGCCTGGGGGATGATTATGTCCCTGATGCCGACTGTCTGACATGTAATACCCCAGGGATTAGTATTTGAATCGAGTGTCTTCTGAAGGTCTTCAGCTATTTTTTCCCTTTCCTGTAAAAGGTCTGCAAGTTCATGCTTTCCGATGATATCGCGTAAATCAGTCTGCGCGATGAAAGAAATTGCCTTAACATATTCCTGTACTTCGAGGGCGGCCTTTTCCACATCCCATACTGTCCAGTAAACAACAGCATCGACATTTACGGGAACCGTGTCCTTTGTCAGCGTCTGCTCAGCCCTGAATTCAGTAACTCTTACCCTCTGGTCAATGTATGAACTTACCTGGTCGATAATCGGGATAATAAAGAAAAGCCCGGGGCCTTTCAGACCGCTGTATTTGCCCATTCTGAGTACAACAGCCTTTTCCCACTGATCAGCAATCCTGATAGAGCTGCCGATAAGGAGCGAGACAATTATCAGGACAACCAGCAGGGGAACACCGATTATCCCTGAATAATAAAGCAATGCAGTAATAGCAAAAAGGATTATCACAACTGTTGTTGCAATAATGTTGGCGGAACCTGATGTTTCTGCTGAAGTTCTCATTTCTTTGCGTGTTTTTGAATTTCATTTATTATTTCTTCCGTTGAAAAACCATAGCTGAACGCTATTGTCAGGAATTCGTTGCAGATGCTTTTAAGTTTCTTCTCCTTTTCCCTGGCAGTGATGGAGATAGTAGTTTTTCCTATGAAGGTACCTGTTCCCTGCTGGGTCTCAAGTATCTTCTGTATTTCAAGCTCATTGTAAGCCTTCGTGACAGTATTCAGGTTGACTGCCAGTTCGACGGCCAGGGCGCGGACAGTAGGAAGCTGTTCCCCGGCCTTGAGGTTCCCTGATGCAATCCCGAATTTTATCTGGTCAATTATCTGCCTGTAATAAGGGATGCCTGCTTTCGGATCCAGTACAAATTTGATCATTGATACATATTATTGGTTGAATGGTTGAATGGTTGAATGGTTGAATGGTGTTTTAATATATTGTATATATATTGCTATATTTTATTGTATCTATATTGTAATAGTGGTATAGTACAATATTACAAAACTTTTTTGCTAAAAACAAATTTATTTATGTTACCGGTAATGAAAGTCAGATGGACTTTCCGGATCGTACAAGAAATGTGGAGACTATTGCGACAGCAAGTGCGAAAATGAAGGTCGTAAGTCTTGCAGGTACTCCTTTCTGGCTATAGGCAGAAGAAATGACTGAGATCTTTTTATCATCACCCTTTATGCCTGCACCCTTTCTGATCGCCGACTCGAACCTTGTCTTGTTGACAAACCTATCCCCTTCCATTGTCGCCAGCATGCTGTTCTCCTGGCCTGTTATTACATTCTGGCTGACAAGTAACGCTGATTTTTCAGCTGTCACCCTGTAATGCTGTTCAAATCCCCCGCTTATCCAGACCATTGTAAAAAGCATGCCCGCAACAACTGTAATGATGGCCGCCCGTCCGTGAAACCTTTTCCAGAACAAGGAGAAAAGTATAACAACTGAAAAGGTACACCCTATTCCCGCCCACACATAGCTCACAATTGTAAAAATCAGATCCGACGGGGAAAAGTAGGAAAGTGCCAGGGCAACAACAGCTAACAGGGCCGTGGTTATCCTGTGACGTTTTAAAGTCGCGGAAGCAGCGCTTTCTCCATCCTCCCCGGCTTTTTTAAGGACACTTTCCGAGAGCTCGGTCGCAGAAAGTATGAGCAGCGAATCGGCAGTGGAGATCATGGCTGCTATTGCCCCGGATATCAGCAGGGCAGCCAGTGCGGGATGAAATAATTCAAGGATCACCTTTGGCATGACATATTCAGGATCCGGGAGCCCTGCCGGACCGAATATTGCAAGTCCGATCCAGCCTAACATCAGAGCCCCGGTATAGGCTATAATAGTCCAGAGAATCCCGATATTGCGGGCTTTTTTTGCCTGTCTCTCATTTTTTATTGCCATAAACCTTACACTTAGCTGGGGCTGGCCTCCAAGGTATCCGAAAAACCAGCTGAAACCACCCGCGATTAACAGCCCTGCCCCGAATCCCTGTGCTGCACCTGTCAGGGATGTATATGTTCCCCCTGTTTTAATAAGTGCCTCCGAAATGCCAGATGCATACAGATCAGAATGGTTCATAAGGTAAAATATTCCTGCAACAGGCCCAATTATAAGGGTTATGATCATAAGCACAGCCTGTATCACATCCGTATAAACAACACTCCGGAAACCTCCGTAAACAGTGTATGGGATTATAATCACAGCGGTAATGATAGCGCCCATCCATGGTTCGATGCCAAACAAAGTATGAAGTGTTTTTCCGCCTCCCAGAAATTGTGCTCCCACATAAAAGAAAAAGAAAAAAACGATAACAAGGCTCGATATGATCCTGAGTGTTCGTCCGCTTTC
Source organism: Bacteroidales bacterium (assembly GCA_012517605.1). Taxonomy (GTDB): domain Bacteria; phylum Bacteroidota; class Bacteroidia; order Bacteroidales; family VadinHA17; genus LD21. The sequence goes on along the minus strand of JAAYUS010000023.1, from coordinate 18,219 downwards.
GCCGTGCTTTGCAGCTAAATATTCAGTGAATGTGGAAACATTATATTTTTCAGCTTCATCTCTTAGCCGCCAGGCAAGAACTGCCCATGCAGTAACAATTCCTGTTACACATCCCACAGCGGTCCAAATTTCGGTCAGGCCCATTGCATAAGCAGCTCCAGGAAGACCAAGAAGGGCCCAGGAAGACTCGCCCGTAGCTCTTTCAGAAAGGGCCGCGGCCCATCCCGGCAGTTTCCGCCCGGCTATTGCAAAATCTTTTCCTGTCTTTACTTTTCTTCCCTGGTACACACCCCATAAGACAAGCAGGGTGATATATGTTACCATTACGGCTAAAAAGGTGAACTTATCTTCCATAGCTTGAAAGGTTTGGCTCTATAAATATAGTAATTTTGAAAACCCGGCGCTTTACACTATCTTCGTGCGCAACATCATTATTTTTGATAAGCTATATGTCAATTGTAGTTCAGGGTGTTACAAAATTTTACGGCCAACAGAAAGCTCTGGATAACGTATCTTTTGAAATAAAGACCGGCGAGGTCGTGGGATTCCTCGGTCCCAACGGCGCCGGGAAATCGACAATGATGAAGATAATAACCGGATTCATCCCGCCGACATCTGGAAACGTACTTGTTAACGGAATCCCTGTCACAGATGAATCAAAGGACATAAGGAAAGCAATAGGATATCTTCCGGAGAACAATCCCCTCTATCCTGAAATGTATGTTCGTGAATATCTTTCATTTTGTGCATCGTTGTATAAGACAGGCAAATCCATTAAAAAACAGATTGACAATATTATTGAAACAACAGGACTGGCTCAGGAACAGAAGAAGAAAATAGGCTCCCTGTCAAAGGGATATCGTCAGCGGGTAGGACTTGCCCAGGCCCTCATCCACGATCCGGAAGTCCTTATACTTGATGAGGCTACAACAGGGCTTGATCCAAACCAGATAATTGAGATCCGCAATCTTATCCGCGATGCAGGAAAGGAAAAGACAGTGATGCTTTCGACCCATATAATGCAGGAGGTTGAAGCCATTTGCAACAGGGTGATAATAATCGACAAAGGGGTTGTCATTGCTGACGAGGACAAGAACGAAATATATTCAAGGATAAAACAGGCAAAACAGGAGATCCTTGTTGAGTTCGACAGCGAGCCAGGGGAAGATCTGATAAAGAAGATCACCTTTGCAGGTTCAGTAAGGAGGATCCGGCAGAATACCCTTATTGTCGAATCAAGGGGAGAGGAGGATATACGCCCTGCCATCTTCGCTTTTGCCGTAAACAACAATCTTACCGTACTGTCGCTTCAAAAGAAGGAAAACAATCTCGAAGAGGTTTTCAGGGTGCTAACAAACAGCCAGTAACAAATCCTGCATCAGTTTTTCTTGTTTATTCTACAATTATTTGTTTTCTTTGCCGGTCAGAATCTGGTGGAGAAATTTGAGCTGATTGCAACCACAGGAAAAAATGCTAAAATGCCTTGATTCCTATTTTTACAATTAACCAATCCTGCCAGTATTTGTTTATTTGATATCTTGAAGGGCTAAAGCCTGGTTTATTGTTTTCTGGTGCCACATCCTGAAGACCTTGGCTGGGCTAACCTCATAAATTTTGGTTAAACAATTTTACCGGCAAAAAGCTAAGTTCGTTGAAATAATCCGGTTATGCCGGTCAGGATTACCTGATCTGTCCTGAAATAGGCTGACAAAAAAGGAAAACATGTCAACTTGATCCACCTTTAGGGGACAGGTGGGGCAGACCAGCAACAATGGCCTTCGGGACGTTGCAAAAGAACACCAATACGAGGGACTTTAGTCGTTAATTAATATAAAATGAAATAATTGTAAAGAATCATAAAATAACAATCAAATATTCAAACAATGGGTTATTTATTCACATCCGAATCAGTTTCAGAAGGGCATCCCGACAAGGTTGCCGATCAGATATCAGATGCATTGCTAGATGAATTCCTCAAATGGGATCCGGAGTCAAAAGTTGCATGCGAGACCTTTGTCACAACAGGACTTGTCCTTTGCGGCGGCGAAGTACGTACAGAAGGCTGGGTTGATGTTCAGGAGACTGCCCGCCGGGTTATAAGGAACATCGGCTATACAAAGGCGGAATACAGGTTCGACTGCGATTCCTGCGGTGTCATTTCAACTATCCACGAGCAATCGAGCGACATCAGACAGGGTGTCGAGCGAGAAAAACCCGAGGATCAAGGAGCCGGTGACCAGGGAATGATGTTTGGCTATGCCTGCCGCGAAATGGAGAATTACATGCCCCTAAGCATTGAACTGGCACATACTCTCCTGCAGGAACTGGCCGGCATAAGGCGCGAAGGTAAATACATGAAATATCTGCGTCCCGACAGCAAGTCGCAGGTTACAATCGAATATGACGACAACAACAAGCCGGTACGCATTGATACAATAGTTATCAGCACGCAGCATGACGAATTTATTCTCCCGAAGGATGGTTCAGTGAAAGCTGAAAAGGCTGCTGAAAAGGAAATGCAGGAAAAGATTAAGGAGGATCTCTGGAAATATCTGATCCCGAGAGTTAAAAAGACACTTCCCGACAATTTCAAGCATCTTTTTGGAGACGATACCAGGCTGCTTGTCAACCCCACTGGCAAATTCGTGATAGGCGGACCTCACGGAGATACAGGCCTTACCGGAAGGAAGATCATTGTCGACACCTATGGCGGTCACGGGGCACACGGAGGCGGAGCATTCTCAGGCAAGGATTCTTCCAAAGTCGACAGATCTGCAGCCTACGCTGCCCGTCATATTGCAAAGAATCTCGTTGCGGCCGGAGTCTGCGACCAGGCACTTATACAGATAGCCTATGCAATCGGTGTTGCACAGCCGGTAGGGATCTTTGTAAATACCTATGGTACTGCCAGGGCAAAGGACAAAAAAGGAAATATCCTTCACGACAGTGAGATAGGAGCCAGGATAAAGGATCTCTTCGATCTTCGCCCCTACGCTATTGTCAACAGGTTTGGTCTTAAGAATCCGGTTTTCTCCCCAACGGCTTCATACGGACATTTTGGCCGTGATTACAGGGTTGAGGAGGTTGAAGTTTATTATGAAGTTCCCGGATCAAAGCCACGGCCAATAAATAACAACGGCAAGAAAGCCTGGAAGAAGAAGGTTGAATTCTTCGCCTGGGAAAAGCTTGATTATGTGGAGAAGATAAAGAAGGCGTTTAATCTTGAATAAGGCGTGAGGCGTGCGGCGTGAGGCGTGCGGTACCGACTAGAACGCTTCCTTAACAATTCTTGCGACGTTGTCTGAACGTCCCAGGGTATAATAATGTATTCCCGGCACACCCGCCCTGATAAGCTCCTTTGACTGCATCACGGCCCATTCAATCCCCACCTCGCGGGCATCCTTGTCTGTTTTGCATTTCTGAAGCGCCAGAACAAGATCGTGAGGCATATCAATGTGAAAGGTCTGTGGAAGAAGATTGATGTCGTTAAGGGCAGAGACGGGTTTGATACCGGCAATTATCGGAACATCAATTCCAATTTTCCTGCACTCTTCAGTGAACCTGAAAAATTTAGAATTGTCGAAAAACATCTGGGTCACAATATAGCTTGCCCCTGTATCGACTTTACGTTTAAGGTTTTCGAGATCGACAAGTATGTTGGGCGCCTCAAAATGCTTTTCAGGATATCCGGCCACTCCGATGCAGAAATTTGAAGGGGCGGTATCTTCAAGCGATTCTTCAAGATATTTCCCGTTGTTCATGTTGACGATCTGCTGGACAAGCTCCCATGTATGTGAATGTCCGTCCTTTTCGGGAATGAATGTACGGCTCCCCCTCTGCGGATCTCCCCTTAATGCGAGCACATCATCTATCCCGAGGAAATTCATTTCGATAAGTACATTCTCAGTCTCTTCCTTAGTGAAACCGCCGCACAGAACATGCGGAACAACCGGAATGTTGTACTTGTACTTCACCGCCGCCGCCAGGGCAAATGTACCCGGACGCTTGCGAACCACCCGCTTTTCAAGAAGTCCGTCGGGACGTTCATGATAGACTGTCTCATTCCGGTGCGAGGTGAAATTAATGTAGGCAGGACTGAACTCCATCAGCCTGTCGATTGTCGCATAGACCTTTTCTATGCTGTGCCCTTTTAGAGGCGGGAGCAGCTCAAATGTAAACAAAGGTCCTTTTGCATTTCTGATCCTGTCAATAACGCTCATAAAATAATCTTCATAAATTGGGGGCAAGCCATCGGCCTGCTTCTTCAACGCTCATTTTCTTCCTTGTTGCGTAATCTTTCAGCTGGTCCTCCCCTATTTTTCCAATATTGAAATAAACCGAGGCAGGATGCGAAAAGATATATCCGCTTACAGCAGCCGGCGGTGTCATGGCAAAATTCTCCGTAAGGCCGGCGCCTGTCAGTCTCTCTGCATCAAGAAGGTCAAATATAGTACGTTTTTCGGTATGATCGGGACAGGCAGGATATCCGGGCGCCGGCCTGATACCCCTGTACTTTATCTTCAACAGATCATCAATTCCTAGATCCTCATCTTTTGCATATCCCCAGAATTTCTTACGGACCTGCTCATGAAGATATTCTGCGGCAGCTTCAGCAATACGGTCGCTGAGCATCCTTATCATTATCATTGAATAATCATCATCCCTGTATTCTTCAACGGCTTCCCTGCTTATTGGCGCTGTGACAACAAAGGCACCTATATAATCTGCAATTCCTGATGATTCGGGTGCTATATAATCGGAAAGGCACAGATTGTGCACACCTTTTTCCTTCTGTTCCTGGTTTCGGAGGAACCTGAATACGGCCAGCGTTTTGCTTTTGTCCTTTTCCGACAGCACTTTTACATCATCGCCCGACGATACAGCAGGGAACAGGCCCAAGACACCATTTGGCCTGATTATTTTCTTCTGAATGATCTTATCAAGATAGAGCTGAGCATCATTGAACAATTTCCTTGCCTCTTCTCCCTTGACAGGATCATCAAAAACTGCAGGGTATTTCCCGTTGAGCTTCCATGCATAAAAGAAGAATGTCCAGTCGATATATTTTCTTAGAACATTCAGGTCAAATTCTTCGATCAGATGTAATCCGGGCTTTTCGGGATGAGTAATTTTCACAGAGTTCCAGTCGGTGTACAGTCTGTTTTTTCTGGCCTCATCAAGTGGAATAAGTTTTTTATCCGGTTTCCGGGAATTATGATCATCGAGTATCTTCCTGTATTTATCTTTTATTGACACAATATATGAGCTGTTTTCTTCCTGAAGAAGCGAAGAAAGAACTCCGGCGGCTTTTGAGGCATCTTTGACATGAACGACAGTATTGGAATAGGCTGGCGCAATTTTCACTGCTGCATGAACCTCTGAAGTCGTTGCCCCGCCAATCAGCAGCGGAAGACTAAGCTTCCTGCGCTGCATCTCCGAGGCAACATGTACCATTTCCTCAAGCGAAGGTGTTATTAACCCGCTAAGACCTATAAAACTGACATTTTCAGATATTGCAGTATCTATTATCTTATCGGCAGGTACCATTACGCCAAGGTCGACAACTTCGTAATTGTTGCATGAGAGAACCACCCCGACAATGTTTTTGCCTATGTCGTGAACATCTCCCTTGACGGTTGCCAGAAGGATCTTCCCGGCGCTCTTCTTCTGTTCTCCTTCACTTTCCTTTTCTATATACGGAGCAAGCACTGCAACAGCCTTCTTCATCACCCGTGCGCTTTTTACAACCTGCGGAAGGAACATCTTACCTGATCCGAAAAGGTCGCCAACTTCATTCATGCCTCCCATCAGCGGACCCTCTATCAGTTCAATTGACCGTGAAAACATCGGACGGGCCTCTTCCACATCCTGCTCAATAAATTCATCAAGACCGCGTCTGAGCGAGAACTTTATACGTTCAATAACCGGCATGGAACGCCATTCGTCGGCCTTTTCTTCCTTCTTCCCTTCACTTTTCAGACCTTCTGCGAATTTAACAAGACGCTCGGTGGCATCTTTTCTCCTGTTAAGAACCACATCCTCGGTAAGCTGAAGGAGTTCGGGCTGTATCTCACTGTAAACCTGCAGCATACCGGGATTTACAATACCCATGTCGAGGCCTGCCCTGATGGCATGATAAAGAAATACTGAATGCATGGCCTCACGTACCTTATCGATGCCCCGGAACGAAAACGAGAGGTTGCTAATGCCACCGCTGACTTTTGCATAGGGCAGGTTCTTCTTTATCCATTCCACAGCCCTGATGAAATTGACGGCATAGTTATTATGCTCTTCAATGCCAGTGGCTATGGCAAGAACATTGGGGTCAAAAATTATATCTTCTGGCGGAAACCCTGCCTTTTCTGTCAGAAGAAGGTATGACCGTTCAGCAACTGCAATTCTCCTCTCATAGGTATCAGCCTGTCCGTTCTCGTCGAAAAGCATTACCACGGCAGCCGCACCATATTGTCGTACTTTTCTGGCATGTTCAAGAAAAACCTCTTCTCCTTCCTTAAGGCTGATGGAGTTGACAATTGACTTGCCCTGTATGCATTTAAGAGCCGATTCTATCACACTCCACCTCGATGAATCGATCATAAGGGGCAGCCTTGCAATATCCGGCTCTGACATTATAAGGTTTACGAACCTCACCATTGCCTTTTCCGAATCGAGCATTGCCTCATCCATGCAGATATCGATAACCTGTGCTCCGCCTTCCACCTGGTTTCGCGCTATGGCAAGAGCCTCATCATATTTTTCTTCCTTTATCAGGCGGGCAAATTTCATTGATCCTGAAACATTTGTCCTCTCCCCGATATTCACGAAGTTGGTTTCGGGAGTAATCGTAAGAGGCTCCAGTCCGCTGAGCCTTGTATATCTGGTTATTTCTGGTATAATACGCGGTTTATGGTTCTTTGCCTTTTCAGAAATCTTCCTGATATGTTCAGGGGTAGTTCCGCAACATCCTCCTATTATGTTTACCCAGCCTTCTTTCATGAAATCTTCGGCTATGGAAGCCATGAATTCAGCCGACTGATCATATTCCCCGAACTGATTCGGGAGTCCGGCATTGGGATGGGCCGAAACATTGAAACCCGCTTTTGCAGAAAGTTCCTGAATATATGGACGCAGTTGTTCAGCTCCAAGGGCGCAGTTTAGGCCGATGCTGAAAAGAGGGAAATGGGACACTGATACAAGGAATGCTTCAAGGGTCTGCCCTGTAAGGGTCCTGCCGCTGGCATCCGTTATTGTGCCGGACACCATTACGGGAAGACGGATGCCTTTTTCCTCAAAGACATTTTCAATTGCAAAAAGAGCTGCCTTGCAGTTAAGGACATCAAAAATCGTCTCAACCAGCAGGATATGCACACCTCCGTCGATGAGCCCGCGGGCCTGTTCCGCATAGGCTGAGGCAAGCTGGTCAAAAGTCACCTGGCGTGAACCCGGATCATTTACATCGGCCGACATTGAAGCTGTGCGGTTGGTGGGTCCGAGGGTCCCAACAATGAAATGTCGCTCCGGTTTCGCACTTCCTTCAAATCCGGTTATGGCTTTCCCTGCAAGGACTGCCGACTGGTAATTCAGCTCATAAACCAAATTTTCCATGCCATAGTCGGCCATTGAGATCCTGTTGGAATTGAAGGTGTTTGTTGTGATCAGGTCGGCTCCTGCTTCAAGATAGCCTCTGTGAATTCCAAGGATCACATCTGGCTGTGTGATCGACAGCAGGTCATTGTTTCCTTTCAGCGCCCTGGGATGTTCCCTGAATCTCTCTCCACGGAAATCCTCTTCCTTCAGCTTATGCTTCTGGATCATGGTTCCCATGGCACCGTCGAGAACGAGAATTCGCTGCCGGATAATTTCGTTCAGCAAGTCTTTCATTGTTTTACTTTTCTGCCGGTATTAACTATAAAAACATCCATATCAGGTAATTGTTCCCTTAAGTTGTACAGATTCTCAAGATTTACAATGCCGATCACGTATTTGTACAATTTACTGCTAAAGTATTCCGATACATCCTTTAATCCAAATAATTTCCTGTCCTTTTCATTCCTGTACCTGAGATAGACTTCAAGCTTAAAGTTCCTTGTATATTCCGATACGGTTCCCTGCTGGTATTTTTTATATTCGTATTTATATCCATAGGAATTCGCCGAAATATCGGAGAGAACGGCACTGCCTGTGGCATGGCCTCCTGCACCCTTCCCGCTGAAAAATTGTTTATCGGCAAACGCAGCCTCTGTTATGACCCCGTTATATTCATTGTCAACATTGTACAGATACTTGTCTGAGGAAATAAACCGCGGAAGTACAAAGCTCGTAATTGTATTTTCATTTGTTTTTCCCACGAAGGGAACCAGTTTGATTTTAAATCCCTTCTCCCGGGCATATCTGATATCGAATGTAGAGATCTTGCTTATCCCGTAATGAAATACTTCTTCGGGATCGATAAAAAGCCCGTAAGCATGTCCGGTAATAATGCAAAGCTTGTACTTGGCGTCCCAGCCTTCAACATCGAGTGTGGGATCTGACTCTGCAAAACCCTTTTCCTGCGCTTCCTTTAGGGCAAGGTTGTAATCCATTCCCTCATTATGCATTTTTGTAAGTACATAATTGGTGGTACCGTTCAGTATGCCTCGGAGCGAATGTAAAAGTTCATTGTCGTAGTATTCCTCAAGATTCCTGATGATGGGAATACTGGCTCCTGCCGATGCTTCATAAAGAAGAGAGACCTTGTATTTTTCCTGAAGATCAACAAGTTCCCTGAAATGTGTTGCCACCATCACCTTATTGGCCGTAACAACATTTTTACCCTTTTTCATAGCTGTTGTGACAATATTGAATGCTTCATCGGCATCATCAATAAGCTCAACAACAAGATTTATTGACGGATCATTGAGTATGTCGTTCTTGTCGAATGTGAAATTCGACATTGGGATCCTTCTCTTCTTTGTTTTGTCCTTTACGCATATCCTGACGATATCGGCCTTGAATCCTCTGCTGCTGTTAAGGACATCGTGCAGTCCCTGTCCGACGCAACCATATCCGAATAATCCTATTCTAAGTTTTTCCCTTGTCATAATATCTTTTTAAATGCCTGTTCGAAATCAGAAATAATATCGTCAATATGTTCAATTCCCACTGAAACCCTGAAGAGGCCCGGTTCAATACCTGCAGCAAGCTGTTCTTCTGCTGAGAGCTGGGCATGTGTGGTGGTGGCAGGCTGAATAATAAGAGTTTTGGCATCGCCAACATTTGCCAGATGGCTTACCAGTTGAAGGTATTCCACAAGTTTTGCTGATTCCTCCCTGCCGGCTTTAAGTGTGAAACTGAGAACGCCTCCGGCTCCCTTTTGCAGGTATTTCTGCGCCAGCCCGTAATGCTTATCACCTGGGAGTCCGGGATAAACAACCTTCTTCACAGCCGGATGACCCTGAAGCCATTTGGCAAGGGCAAGGGTATTTTGGACATGTCTTTCCATCCTCAGTGAGAGGGTCTCAAGACCCTGCAAGAGAAGGAATGAGTTGAACGGGCTTATTGCGGGGCCGATATCGCGAAGACCTTCCACCCGGGCCTTTACTATGAAGGCAATATTGCCTGCCGGTGTGGCAGAAAATTTCTCTCCGAAAATGAATCCGTGATAGCCTTCTGATGGTTCAGTGAAAGCCGGGAATTTACCGCTGTTCCAGTCAAAATTTCCTGCATCGGTGATAACTCCTCCGATGCTGGTTCCATGGCCTCCTATCCATTTTGTGGCAGATTCTGTAACGATATTCGCACCAAAATCTATCGGACGGCAAAGGTAACCGCATGCACCGAAAGTATTGTCAACAATCAGCGGAAGCCCGTGTTTTGAAGCCAGCTTTGCAAATGCTTCAAAGTCGGGGATGTTGAATCCGGGATTTCCGATAGTCTCAACATATACCGCTTTTGTTTTATCATCAATAAGTCTTTCAAATGAATCAGGTTCAAGATCTTTTGCAAATTTTGCTTCTATTCCGAAGCCTGCAAATGTAACCTTGAACTGGTTATAGCTTCCTCCGTAAAGGTATGGGGAGCTGACAAAATTATCCCCTTTTTTCATTATTGTCGTCAGGGCAATGAACTGCGCGGCATGTCCTGATGAAACAGCCAGGGATCCAACTCCACCTTCGAGTGCGGCAGCTCTTTTTTCAAAGACCTCCGTCGTAGGATTGTTTATCCTGGTATAGATATTTCCCTCTTCGGCAAGATCAAAAAGGTCAGCAGCATGCTTTGCGTTTTTAAATACATATGACGATGTCTGGTACAGGGGCACTGCACGCGACAGAGTATCACTATCAGGCTTATGTCCTGCATGAACCTGTAGTGTTTCATATTTGAGCTTATTTATAGTCATGATTATAATATTAATTATTAATGGTTTAAGGATCCAATTCTGTAAATCCTGAAAAAACGTCTGACAAATAATGGCTGGAAGGTGTGCCGGAATGCATTTTACCAGCGCATGCACATAGGCATGAGCGGCATCTGAAGTTTTTCCCTGACCTGAAAAAATGTTCTCATTGGTTTCCGTGTTTATTTTTATCATCTCCCGTATTCCGGGATTAGGTTTTGGCACCTTAATCCGTCATCCTGCATTTTTCATTTTGCCGGATTGGTTGCCAGGGTTTCACTGAGCCTAATCTCTCCGCCCTTCTTAATAAAAACCAAACACCCTTGATGGAAGGAATATTTGATTTGTGAGTGCAAATGTATGAATGATTTTGAAATATGCAAAAAAATGTTGATCGTCCGTCAGCCATGCCCGTGTAAGGTTTTTTCACTTACTTTTGTCATGTAATACGTCATTTCATGCAGAATAACTTCACGATCTACAACAGTCTTTCAAGGCAGAAAGAGATATTCAAACCGCTGAATCCTCCGTTTGCCGGTATTTATGTATGCGGACCGACTGTTTACAGCAACGCCCATCTGGGTCATGCAAGGCCGGCAATAACTTTCGACCTTCTTTACCGCTACCTACTGCATCTGGGATACAAGGTGAGGTACGTAAGGAACATTACAGATGTCGGGCATCTTGAAAACGATGCAGATGAAGGTGAGGACAAGATCGAGAAGACAGCACGTCTTGAACACCTTGAGCCGATGGAGGTGGTACAGAACTATATGAACACCTTTCACAGGAACATGGATCAGCTCAATACTCTTAAACCATCAATTGAACCACGGGCATCCGGACATATAATTGAGCAGCAGGAATTTATAAAGCTTCTTTTTGAAAAAGGCTATGCCTATGAAGTGAACGGATCAGTATATTTTGATGTACTTAAATACAATCAGTCATTCAAATATGGAAAACTGTCAGGCCGTGTGCTTGAAGAACTTCAGTCCAATACCAGGGAACTGGAGGGGCAGGAAGAAAAACGGAATTCGTTTGATTTTGCACTCTGGAAAAAAGCATCACCAGGGCATTTGATGAAATGGCCCTCACCATGGAGCGAAGGCTATCCCGGATGGCATCTCGAATGTTCGACGATGAGTATAAAATATCTCGGTGAAGTCTTCGATATCCATGGAGGAGGAATGGATCTGCAGTTCCCGCACCATGAATGTGAAATTGCACAGTCGACAGGAGCTCTTGGCCATGAATCGGTCAGGTACTGGATGCACAACAACATGATCACCATAAATGGTCAGAAGATGGCACGTTCGCTTGGTAACTTCATTACACTCGACCAGCTTTTCAACGGTGATCATCCCATGCTCGAACAGGCTTATAGTCCGATGACTGTCAGGTTCTTTATCCTGCAGGCACATTACAGAAGCACCGTCGATTTTTCAAACGAAGCGCTTCAGGCAGCCGAAAAAGGATTGCAAAGGCTTTTTAAGGGATTGGAAACTCTTGAAAAGCTAAAGCCCTCCGGAATTTCAACTGTCGATATAAACGATCTGCGGAAAAAATGCTATGATGCCATCGATGACGATCTTAACAGTCCTGTCCTGCTTTCATACCTCTTCGAAGGAGTGAAATATATCAATCAGGTAAATGACGGAACGGAAAAGCTGAACGCTGAAGATATGGATTCGCTGAAAAATCTGTTTCACACCTTTGTTTTTGATATTCTTGGTCTTAATGCCGGTTCAGAAAGCGGCCGGGATGAAAAGCTTACCGGGGAGCTTATGGACATTATCATAAGTCTCCGCCAGGATGCCAGGGTTAAAAAAGACTTTGCCACATCCGACAAGATAAGGGATGAGCTCAAAAAGGCCGGGGTGATCCTGAAGGACAGGAAAGATGGCGTTGAATGGGAAAAGGAGTAAGTAATGAAATACTTTTCAAGCACAGTTCTTATTGGCTCTGTTCCTCTCGGAGGGGATCATCCAGTTAGGATCCAGTCGATGACTAACACCGACACCCTTGATACAAGGGCAACAGTTGAACAATGCATAAGGATAATTGAAGCCGGTGCCGATTTTGTTAGGATTACGGCTCAAGGCGTAAAGGAAGCCGAAAACCTTGCAAATATCAAATCTGAACTGCGTAAAGCACGATTTTATACTCCCCTTATCGCAGATATCCATTTCAATCCTGCTGCAGCCGAAATTGCTGCCGGAACAGTGGAAAAGATAAGGATAAATCCGGGGAACTATGTTGATAAGAGGGCCACTTTCACCAAGGTAGAATTCAGTGAAAAAGAATATGGTGAGGAACTTGAAAGAATCCATTCGAGGCTGATACCGCTTATCAGGATCTGCACTGCAAACAAAACTGCTGTCCGCATAGGTGTCAACCATGGATCCCTGTCCGACAGGATAATGACCAGGTATGGAAATACACCTGAAGGGATGGCGGTTTCAGCAATGGAATTCATTAGAATCTTCAGGGCCGAAAACTTCCACTCCCTTGTACTGTCGATGAAATCGTCCGATACTGCGGTGATGATAAAAGCCACCCGCCTGCTTGCTGACATGATGACCGCCGATGGTTTTTCATATCCCCTTCATCTTGGTGTCACTGAAGCAGGAGAAGGGGAAGACGGAAGGATGAGGTCGGCAGCAGGTATTGGAGCCCTGCTTTCAGAAGGTATTGGCGATACAATCAGGGTGTCCCTTTCAGAAAATCCTGAAAATGAAATACCTGTGGCAAAAGAGATCCTTCGTGCAATTGCAGGATCCGACGGGAGGATCAAAGAGCCATTCGAAAGACTTGAATTTAAGAATCATCTGAAACCTTATAATCCTGAAGTCTATAATTTTGAAAATGGAGAGTTTTTTGACGAAAACGGAAATGTAACAAATGTTACAATTTCCACTTTCAATGCACATGAAAAATTCGTAATTCGTAAAAATACAGATAACCTGATACTCAATCCTGTTTTTAATGAAAATGACCCTGAAAAGCTTGCCATTGACCTGGGATCAATACTTGGTAAATACTTCATTACAAAGCAGGCAGATGGCATTTGCATAACCAATAAAGGTGCGGTTCGAGGTGAAAAACTCAGGGAACTTGCATTTTCACTTTTACAGTCAACCGAAGCAAGGATTACAAGAGTAACTTACCTGTCGTGCCCGACATGCGGACGTACAAAATTCAACCTGCAGAAGGCCGTAAAGGAAGTGAAACAGATAACAGGTCATCTCAGCGGAATCAGGATAGCAATAATGGGATGCATAGTGAACGGCCCTGGCGAAATGGCAGGGTCTGATTACGGATATGTAGGAGCTTCCCCCGGAAAGGTACATATTTACAGGGGTATGGAACCGGTGCTGAAGAATGTTCCGCAGGAAGAAGCTGCAAAAGAGCTTCTCAGGATCATTGAAGAAGACTTGAATAAAACCAGTTCTGAGTAATCAACCCACCCCTGGCACCTTCAGGGAGGGGAACATTTTATTGGTCATCGGCCACCCGTCTTCCGCCTTTTTTTAGCACTGCTCCGGGCGTCCTGACTCCTGCGTCTGCCATCTTCTTCTTTTTCCTTCCGCATCGTGGTTACTGAGTCATGCCTCGTTTCAGCAAATTTATAATCAAGCTGCTTTTTCTGAAGATCAGCCCTTACGACTTCGACCTTCACCCTGTCGCCGAGAGTATAAACCTTTCCTCTTGAACGGCCCCTGATGCAGTAGTTTTCCTCATCATATTCATAATAATCATCGCCGAGATCTCTTACACTTACCATGCCTTCGCACTGATTTTCAATAATCTCGACATAGATTCCCCATTCAGTAACACCCGAGATGACGCCATCGAAGACCTGTCCGGTCCTATCGTTCATAAATTCCACCTGCTTATATTTCACCGATGCCCTTTCTGCTTCATTTGCAAGCCTTTCCATCTTGGAAGAGTGCTCACACAGCTTTTCATACAAATCCTGGGGCCCCGGATTTTCCTTGCTCAGGTATGATGTCAGCAGCCTGTGCACCATCATGTCGGGATAGCGCCGGATTGGCGATGTAAAGTGGGTATAATATTTAAACGCAAGGCCATAATGCCCGATATTTTTCGTTGAATAAATTGCTTTGGCCATTGATCTAAGGGCTATGGTCTCAATAATATTTTGTTCATTTCTTCCAGCTACTTCCTTCATAAGTTTATTCATGGCACGTGGCAGGCTGTTTGCATCCTCTGGAAGCTTATAGCCGAACCTTGTTATGAACTGTCTGAAATTGGCGATCTTTTCAGGATCGGGCTTATCATGGATCCTGTAAACGAAGGTTTTCCCTTTAAGGCTCCTCGTCACGTATTCGGCTACCTTCCTGTTTGCCAGAAGCATGAACTCCTCAATCAGCTGGTTGGAGGTTCCCATTTCCCGGAAGCTGATTGCAACAGGCTTTCCGTTTTCATCAAGTTTAAACTTCACTTCCTCCCTTTCAAAGGAAAAAGCACCCATCCCGAACCGCTTTGTCCTGAGCTGCTGTGCAAGTTTATGCAGAGGCAGCAAAAGTTCCTTCAAATCGCCTTCACCAGTGTCGATAACCTTCTGGGCTTCGCTATATGAAAATCTCCTGTCGGAATTAATAATTGTCCTTCCGAACCATTCATTCAGTACCTCAGCCTTTTCATTCAGTTCAAAAACTGCAGAATATGTAAGCTTATCCTCTGACGGGTTAAGGGAACATATATGGTTCGACAATCTTTCGGGAAGCATCGGTACGACCCTGTCGACAAGATACACTGATGTGGCCCTTTGTCGGGCTTCATTTTCGATGGCCGAACCCTGACGAACATAATGTGTAACGTCGGCGATATGCACTCCTACCTCGTAATTTCCGTTTTCGAGCTGCCTCATGGAAAGGGCATCGTCGAAATCCTTGGCATCTTCAGGATCGATTGTGAATGTGGGAATATTCCGGAAATCCCTCCTCCCTTTAATGTCGGCCTCAGTTATTTCGCCATTTATTCTTTCAGCATCCTTTTCCACCTCATCATCAAACCGGTAAGGCAGTTCAAACTCGGCAAGTATGGCGTGAATTTCCGTTTCATGCATCCCGGGTTCTCCCAGGACATCAATAATTTCTGCAACAGGATTTTTTGATCCCCGGCTCCAGTCTATTACCCTGGCAACGGCTTTCTGTCCCTGCTTTGCTCCATTCAGCTTTGAGGAAGGAATGAACAGATCAAAAGGCATATTTTTATTGTCCGGGATAAGGAAGGCAAAGTTTGGCATTATCTCGACTGTGCCTACGAAGGATGTCCTCCATCGTTCTATTATTTCAACTACCTCACCCTCGGGCCTTGCACCTTTTCTTTTTGCAAACAGCCAGACTTTAACCTTATCGCCATGAAGCGCCGTATTGAGGTTTTTTGAAGAAACGAAAACATCATCATCACATTCATCCGATCTTATAAAACCATAACCCATACGTGTCATATCGACAGTTCCGGTTATATATACCTTGGCCGGCGCCTTTGAACGGTATTTACCCTGGTAGACTTCAACGATTTCTCCCTTTCCGGCAAGCTCTCTCAATATATTTGAGATCATTCTCCTTTCAGAAGAATCATTGATGTTCAGCTTTTTGGATATCTGCTTGTAATTAAATGTCTGCTGGGGGTTTCCCGATAATACCGAAATAACCTGTCCGGTCAATGCGTTATTCGACGCTCCCTGAAGTTTATTTTTCTTTCCCTTCGAACTCATAATTCCTGTTTTTGCGAAGGTAGAAAAAGGATCACGAAAAAACATTACATTTGATACTTAATTGAAATTCAATGGCAGATCTGGATTCGGTATTCTCTCATTCGCCCAACATTGTTACCCGGAAAACGGGGAATGAATATGTCCTTGTTCCCATAGCGAATAATATTGCCGATATGAACAGTGTTTACACTTTAAACGAAACTGGAGCTTTTATCTGGGAACATCTCGACGGGAAAAAAAGTCTGAGGGAAATAGTTGATTCTCTGACTGAAGAATATGATATTGATTTTGATTCAGCATCAAAAGACATGTCCGAATTCATTGACAATATGACTAAATACCTCATCATCAGGAAATAATATAATATTTAAAGCAAAAATGCGTTACTTCTTCAGAGTGATAAACAAAAGTGGAACATTATTCTCTGAGGAGTGCAGAATTTATATAGTCACAGTCAAAGCAGCGTAGGTTTCTACTCACTGTTAATGGAAAAACAACAGATGAGCAGCATGAGAAGTTATAATCTGAATATTGCCGGTTATAATATAAGGATGGAATCTGCTGATGACGGGCCCGATCTGGTCCCTTCCCGGCGGTTCAGGAAGAATATTGTCGGAAGTCACTTGTATGATGTCTGTATCAGGGTTCATCATGGAAGTCTCAGGCCGGATGAAGATGCTGAAAGATTGTTTGTCGCTCCCTATATTGTTGAGATAAACGGATATAAGATCACACGGAGTGATAATTTCTGGAGTGTTTACAAGAGAAATGGCGATCTGTTTCTCATCACAAATTTCCCGGAATCTCCAGGGAAAAAGGCTGTACTGAAATTCTCCCTGTCGCTTAGAGAATGGGATCTGTGGATCGAAAATGCAGGATACGAAACGGATCCTCTTGAATATCCCCTCGATGGACTGGTTCTCTACTATCTTACTGCAATAAATGCCGACCTGATGATCCACGCTTCTGGCGTTTTTTATAACGGGCGCGGATATCTTTTCAGCGGGATGTCAGGAAAGGGAAAGACCACAATGGCTACATTATGGGATAACATAGGCGCCCAGGTAATACATGACGACAGGCTTATAATCAGGGATAACGAAGGAATTTTCAGGATGCACAACACACCTGTTTATAAAAATGATGTACCAAGAAGCGCCTCGGTCGACAGGATATTTCTTATCGACCATGGCAAAGAAAACAGGATCACGCCGTTAAAGGAAGCTGCTTCCGTTTCCAATGTCGTGGCAAACTGCATCCAGCATAATTACAGTCAGGACATGATAGCCAGGTTCCTTGGGTCTGTTTCACTGATGTGCTCGAAGGTGCCGGTGGCAAAACTCACTTTCAGGCCTGACCGGAGCATTATTGAATATATTCTCAGGAATGAATAGCCGCCTGGCTCATACGCTCCTGAAAGACGTTGGTTTCAGCCTGCTGGCTGAAGGAAGGACTATCAGGATCAGAGCCGATGGTTACAGCATGTATCCCGGAATAAAGCCGGGATCTGTTATTTATATCGAGCCGGTAGCTGATAATACAATTCCGGCCACAGGTGAAATAACAGCAGTGAAAAAGGATTCAGGATTTATTGTGCACAGGCTGGTCCGGATCATTGAAAAAGACGGCAGGAGTTACGTAGTTACCCGCGGCGACAGCAGCTTGGAGGAAGATGATCCTGAACCATTAAGTCATTTAGCCGGAAAAGTTGTGAAGGTTGAACTGCCTTCAGGAAAAGTCGTTTCTGAAAAATCATTGATTAATAAACATCCAAATTATACCCTGAACAGGTTATTCCTAAGGATTATTTTGCAAATTAGCAGATTGAAAAAGATTATGCTCACCTTCTGAGGCATAGAATTGAAAAAGCTACTCTTCATCGGAGGGGCAGAAAAAGAAAGATAAGTCACCCCAATCTGAGGGGCAGAAAAAAAAGAAAAGTCACCCCCCATCCCCCCTGAAGGGGGGCTAAATTAGGTTCAGGAACCTGGGGGCTGGAGTAAATGACAATGAAAAGCAAGATAAAACTTTTCAGGAAAGCCCTTGACCTTGTATGGCAAAGTGCCCCCGGATGGGCAACAGTGAATATCATTAT
>JAAYUS010000022.1 GCA_012517605.1 Bacteroidales bacterium | reverse complement strand
TGAAATTCTACGATGACAATATTGTCTTTTACAATTCTGCAGAACAGATACTTTCAAACATTTACATCCTGGGAATCCTGTCAGACGTTCTTTATCACGTGCATCTTATCACCAGGGACGAAAACACTTTCCTGTTATCAGATGCAGGTGAACTCATCTACCTTATCATTTCGCAGGACCAGGCGCCATTTATTTATGAGAGAACAGGAAACACCTACAGCAATTTCATGATCGATGAGTTTCAGGATACGTCAGTAATACAGTGGCTTAACTTCAGGCATCTTATCGACAACAGCATGGCTCAGGGCTCTGATAACCTTGTTGTTGGTGATATAAAGCAGTCAATCTACAGATGGCGCAACAGCGACTGGCATACACTGAATAACCTGAAACAATCGTCGGATGGCAAACGTTTCATTTCTCTTCCGCTTGATACCAATTACAGGAGCTGCTCCAATATAATAAGATTCAACAATGCTCTCTTCTCGGCAATTCCTCATTTACTTGATCAGGAAACTGCCGGTCACAGGCCTCAGACAAGCTTCAGCGAGCTTTACAGAGAGGCGGTGCAAAAGGATCCGGGGAGGAAATCGGGAGGATATGTAAAACTGGAGTTCATTGAAAATGAAAATGAAACGGATTGGAGGGAAAGCGTTCTGCAACGTCTGCCTTCAGTGGTTGAGATGTTTCAGGATAATGGCTACAGGGCATCTGATATAGGAATACTTGTCAGGGATAACATCGAGGGTTCGGTCGTGCTTAAGGCGATGATCACCTATAGTATGGAATGCCCCGCAGAAAAAAAAGCAAAATATAATTACAACATTGTTTCGGGAGAATCACTTTTACTCTCAAATTCCCCGGTTGTCAGTTTTCTGGTTGCACTCCTGAGGGTTATGGATAACAGGGAAGATATGATCAGCAGGGCAGCCTTGATAAGGAATTATCTGCTTGCTACCGGTAAAACCGGAGTGGAACAGGCAGATATTGACAAGGCTTATCTTGTCGCAGCTTCTTCATCAATTTTCCCGGAAGGCTCTGAGGATTTCATCGACTCGGTCAGGTACCGCACTCTGTGGGATATCACAGAGAATGCGATAAGCTTCTTCGGCCTTGGCAGCCATTCATTCAACGTTCCGTATCTGAACGCCTTTCAGGATCTTGTTATGAATCATTGCCTGTCGGGTAACCCTGGCATTGCATCGTTCCTTGACTGGTGGGAAACGGAAGGAGTAAAAAAGTCGATTCTTCTTCCCGAAAATCAGGATTCCATAAAAGTACTTACAATTCACAAATCGAAAGGTCTTGAATTCAAAGCAGTAATTCTGCCTTTTATCTCATGGAATCTCGACCATAAACCGTTTCATACTAACATTCTTTGGGTAAATCCTGACATTCATCCGTTTAATGCTCTGGGAATTGTCCCTGTGAAGTATAAAAGCGACCTTGAGAATTCAATATTTGCCGGGAGCTATTTCCAGGAAAAATATTCAGCATATATCGACAACTTAAACCTTTTGTATGTAGCCTTTACAAGAGCCGTCAATGTTCTGACAGGGTTTGCGCCTTCAAAATCAGGAAATTCAAGCAGGATAGCCGGTATTCTTAAAGAAGCTTTTTCTTTCACCGGCAGTCAGGAAACGCTTTCGGATCCTGTCCTTTCCGGTAATTTCAACAGGAAGGATGGCATTTTTGAGTTCGGATCAATTCCCACGGCGGAAAGCGAATCAGACGTTTCAGAAACGCTTAAGACTGATAATTATCCTGTAAGCGATAATTCGGCATCGCTGAAACTTAAACTTCACTGGGAAGACTATTTCGAGACTTCAGTGTCGGAAAAGCGGGAACGGATCAACTATGGAAAGATAATGCACGAAATATTCGGAGAGATACTCACTTCGGAAGATGCTGGCCGATCAGTGAGAAAAAAAGTGCTTGAAGGCAAGATCCCTGAATCCGAAGAGGCTTCCCTGATAGGGAAAATAGAGAAGCTCCTTAATGATCCTGAGGTTGGAAAATGGTTTGAAAAGGGCCTTGAGGTTTATAATGAGACTTCTTTTCTGATGCCCGATTCACAATTGAAACGCCCCGACAGGATCATTTTTAAGGATGGCAGGGCAACAATAATTGATTTTAAATTCGGAGGCGAAAGCAACAGCCATATCAGGCAGATAAGGCAGTACGGCTCAATACTTGAAAGTATGGGTTATGTAGTTGAAAAAGCCTGCCTGTGGTATGTTGATGCCGGTAAAATAGTAAGCGTCTGAATGGATAATGATAAAATAATAAGGAACTTTCCCTGGGGGCATAACAGACGGTTCAATGCATTCCCCGACTATTTCCGCAGGACATACGGGATGCGGATGCAGAAAGTATCGGTTGATGCAGGTTTTACCTGCCCAAACCGCGATGGTACGAAAGGAATGGGAGGATGCACTTACTGCAACAACAAGGCATTTAATCCTTCCTATTGCCTCCCTTCAAAATCAGTTACTCAACAGATAGATGAAGGTATTGAATTCCATCATAAACGATACAGGAAGGCCGGTTATTATCTTGCTTATTTCCAGGCTTATTCAAATACATACGCTCCGCCCTCCAAACTTGAAGAGCTATATAATGAGGCGCTTGCCCACAAAGACGTAAAGGGACTCGTTATCGGAACGAGGCCCGATTGCATCGACGATGACATCATTGATCTTCTCCAGGATTTTTCAGGGAGATGTATTCTGACCGTCGAATTGGGCATAGAATCGTGCTACGACAAGACACTTGCCAGGATTAACAGGGGACACACATTCAATGATGCAGTTACGGCTGTCAGGTCACTTTCTTCGCGGGGAATTGCCACAGGAGCGCATTTTATCTTCGGGCTTCCGGGAGAGTCGGTTGATGAAATGCTGGCTGAAGCCGGAATAATCTCCGGTCTTCCGCTTAACAGTGTTAAATTCCATCAGCTCCAGATAATAAAGGGAACTGTTATGGAAGAGGAATTTAAGAACAATCCTTCAGATTTCGAGTACTTTACATGGGACAGATATCTCGATTTTATAATAAGGTTTCTCGAACTACTGAATCCTGCCATTGTTGTTGAGAGGTTTACCGGCGAGGCTCCGCCCCGGTTTCTTGAAAGAACTGTCTGGGGTAAAAAGAGGACCGACCAGATAGTAAGTCTCATTGAAAAAAGACTTGAGGAACTTGATACATGGCAGGGACGGCTTTATAAAATTTAAACAGAATATGATTTTTTTTCTTGAAAGGATAGCCAGGCTTCTTTATGAACAATCAGGCAGCGACCTGAGGGATCATTGCCTGGTCTTTCCCAGCAGGCGTGCAGGCCTTTATTTCCTCAAATATTATTCAGCCCTGCTCGATAAGCCTGCCTGGACTCCATCAATAATGACTATTGGTGAATTTTTCTCCTCATTTTCCAGTCTTGCCGTTGCCGACAATGAGATTCTTCTCTTTGAATTGTACAAGGTGTATCGGAAGCTTAATCCTTCGGCGGAAAGCTTTGATGAATTCTATTTCTGGGGAGATATGCTGATAAATGATTTCGATGACGTCGACAAATACCTGGCAAATGCCCCGGCTTTATTCCGAAATGTCACCGATTTCAAGGATATCGACAGGCAGTTTGGGGATATCACGCCTGAACAGGCGGAAATAATAAAAAGGTTCTGGCTGAACTTTGAACCTGACAAATTTTCGAAAGAAAAGGAGGGTTTTAAATCAATCTGGTCTGTTCTGACAAATTTGTACACTGATTACCGGCTGGCTCTGCGGAAGTCAGGTATTGCCTATGAGGGAATGCTATATCGCGATGTTGCTGAGAATGTCATGTCCGGAATCATGCCTTCCATAAAATGGAAAAACATTCATTTTGTCGGATTCAATGCCCTCAACAACTGCGAGCTTGCTGTTATGCGACACCTGTCTGATACAGGCAACGCCAGATTCTACTGGGACTATGACAATTCATATGTGAAAAACAGCAAACATAATTCAGCGGGTTATTTCCTTCGAAAGAACCTCGAAATCTTTGGAAATGATATGCCTGCTGACTGGAACTATGATACAAATCTCTCTGCCCCCGGCAAGGATACAAAATGGAATATTATAGAAACAACATCCGACATTTCACAGGTGAAACTCATACCAGGCCTTTTAGGAAGGTTAAAGGAACTTTCGCCCGGGGATGCACATCATACGGCAGTAATACTTGCTGACGAGAAACTGATAGTACCTGTGCTTACAAGCCTTCCGGCCGGAATAGGCGATATTAATATAACAATGGGTTATCCGCTTGCAATGACCAGTGTTTACAGCCTTATAAAGCATCTCATGGAATTGCAGCGAAATTCTCTGGCTGAGGACGGTTCGGTTAGTTACCATTACCGTAATGTGATCGAAATTCTGAGGCATCAGCTAATTGTTAATAAATTAACAGATGAGGAAAAAGACCTGCAGGATGAGATAATGAAAAGAAAACTGGTCCTTGTTCCATCAGGATTTCTTAACAGATCCGGAACAACATCTGCTTTGTTCGTCAAACCCGGCGATCCTGCTGCATTTTCAGATTACCTGAGAAAAATTATGATGATTGTCTCTTCAGGGAACGGGATTGGGGAGGAGAACACTGACAATATGCAGGTAAAGCTCAGAAATGAATTTATCTACACGGTATTGCTGACTGTTAACAGGCTTGATAAGATAGTGAAGTCTCAGGAAGTGAAATTCAGCAATGAGACCTATATACGGATCATCGACAAGGTATTAAGAACCCGTTCGGTGCCTTTCTCGGGAGAGCCGCTTTCAGGGATCCAGATAATGGGATTTCTCGAAACGAGGTCGCTCGATTTCAGTAATATAATCATGCTGTCGGTCAATGAGGGTATTCTTCCGTCAGTTGCCGCGGGATCTTCCTTCATTCCTTACAGCTTAAGGGAAGCTTTCGGCCTCCCTTCAATTAACCATCAGGAATCCATATTTGCCTATCATTTCTACCGCCTTCTCCACAGGGCTGAAAATGTCACTTTCGTTTATAATTCCGATTCGACAGGTTTGAGAACAGGCGAAATGAGCCGGTTCCTTATCCAGATGAAATATGAGCAGAGCCTTAAACCTGAGTTGATGAGTCTCTCTTTTGATATCCGTACAGCAGCCTCAATTGCGCCCCGGCTTGAGAAAAGCGATTCTCATCTGCGACGGCTTTACTCAATGTATGCTGATAATGGAAACGGGATCATCCTTTCCCCGACCGCCATAAATACCTGGCTTGGCTGCAGGATGAGATTCTATTACAGATATGTGAACAGGCTGAAGGAACCCGAAATCCTTAAAGAGGAGATAGATCATGCTGTTTTTGGCGAGGTCCTGCATAACGTAATGAAGTCAGTCTATGCCGGCTTCATTAACAGGGAAGTTACGCCCGGAGATATAGATGCCATACTTAAAGATGAACCACGACTGGGAAATCTGGTGGAAATTGCCGTGAAAGCCGGTAATAATCCGGATGCTTCCGGTCATGCCGGAGGGAAAGACATCATAATGAGGGATGTTCTGCTGACCTATCTTGTAAGGATTTTACGGACCGACCGTACCCTGGCCCCGTTCAATATTGAAGGACTTGAAAAACCTGTATCTTTCAGGCTCTCAATCAATGATGGAAGCCAGACAATTAACCTGAGAACCGGAGGGAATATAGACAGGATCGACAAAAAGAATGGCAAGTCAAGGATCGTTGATTACAAGACAGGAAGCACTGCAGAGAAGATAGCTTCGGTCGGTGAACTTTTTGAGGATGACCGGAAGAAAGAGACTGACGGCTGGCTTCAGACCCTTGTTTACTGCGAGGCTATTCTTACTGAAAACTCCACTGCAACTATCAGACCGTCAATATATAATATTAAAGAACTTTCGGCTGATAAGTTTTCTGATGTGCTGAAAATAAAGGCAGGGAAGAATGATGAATCTGCTCTTTATGATTATAGAACAATAAGGAATGAGTTTCTTGATGGCCTTACCGGAACTGTAAAGAAAATTTTCAGCAGGGAGGAGCCTTTCAGGATGACAGAAAGCCTGTCGAAATGCAATTATTGTCCTTACAGGGAATTATGCCGGAGATAGGTGGCACGATTATTCCATTTCACGCTGAAGCGCTGCCATTTTTATCGCCGTAACGGCAGCCTCGTCACCCTTGTTGCCATGTTTCCCGCCTGACCGTTCAAGAGCCTGCTCCATGTTCAGTGTTGTCAGGACACCGAAAATGAATGGGATATTATACTCAAGGTTCAGCTGGGTAATACCATTTGTAACTCCCTGACAGATATATGTGAAATGAGGTGTCTCTCCCTGAATTACACAACCAAGGCATATGATCGCATCAAGGTCGTCGTATTCGGCAAGAAACTGCGCGCCTAACGTGAGTTCGAAGCTCCCGGGAACATGTTTCACCACTATATTATTGTCGGTGACGCCATGCTTTTTGAGGGTGTTTACTGCTCCCCTGAGAAGTGATTCAGTTACCTGACTGTTCCAGTCGGAAACCACAATGCCGAATCTCATCCGCCCCGCATCAGGAACTGATGAGGGATCATATTCCGAAAGATCAGCTGTGCTCATTTATTTTGAAAGGAGTAAGGCCCTTGCAATATACTTGTCGATTGTGACACCTTCAGTGCTTGAAGGATATTTGTCCTTAATCCTCTGATAAAGCTTCAGAGCTTCTGCATATTTGCCTGACATCTCATAAAGTTCAGCAGCTTTCATAAGGTACAGCGGAGTGTTGAACTGGTTGTCGGCAAAATCGGCAGCTTCGAGATATTTAGCAATTCCCTTTTCGGTATTCCCAAGCTCCACGTAAGCATCACCCGTTGCTCCAATTGCAATTGAACCTATCACCTTGTCCTTTTTTGAATATTTGTCAAGATATCTGATAGCTTCCTCATAATTGCCGAGCTGGAGGTTGCAGATGCCGGCGCTGTATCTTGCAAGGTTGCCAGCTTTGGTGAATTTGTATTCACTGGCAATATCTGCAAAGCCCAGGTAGTTACCGTCACCGTTGAGAGCAAGATTTAGAGAATCCATTTCAAGGTATTTTTGTGCCTGAAACATCTGTGACTGAGCTTCATCATTTTTCTTTGAAAGATACATTCTTCCAAGCCATGCGGCTCCGACAAGTACTACCAGAACAGCCAGGCCTATCAGCAAAGGTTTATAGTTTTCTTCAAGTAATTGTTCTGTCCTCGTTAATGTTTCTTCGACATTTTTAAGTCCCTGCGGATTTTCTTCTTTCTTAGCTTTTGCCATAACAGTTTCTGGTTAAAACACTTAAAAATTAACTTCGCAAAAGTAGTTCTTTTAAAGTAAATTTGAAACAATTGGGGAAAAAAATGGATGTCGTGAAATTTGAATGTAACGGCCTGTATCATAATATTATAAACTTATTTTTTCCATAAACGTCTCTTTTTAGTATTTTTGCCTTTCATACTGTGAAGCGCCGTTGAGACCTCAATAAATATTAAAACAACTGATGTACCTTAAAAAGATATCACTCACAAATTTCAAGAATTACAACCAGGCCGACATGGAGTTTTCTCCAAGGATAAACTGCATTGTAGGGAATAACGGGGTTGGCAAGACAAATATCCTTGATGCCATTCATTATCTTTCCCTTACAAAGAGCTTTTTCAATACCATCGATAGTGTTAACATAAAACATAATGAGGATTTCTTCATTATTCAGGGCATTTTTTCAGACGGGGAAGAGGAGGACAATATTTTCTGCTCTTTCCACCGGCAGAAGCAAAAGGTTCTCAAAAGAAATGGCAGGATATATGACAGGTTGTCTGAACATGTGGGGAAATATCCTGTGGTGATGATATCACCTGCCGACAGTGCAATGATAACAGAGGGCAGTGAGGAACGGCGGAAATTCATGAACAAAATAATAAGCCAGTACGATGCGAATTATCTTGATGCAGCACTGAATTACAACAGGGCCCTTCAGCAGCGGAACAGGCTGCTCAGGGATTTCAGGGCGTCGGGAGGATTTGACCCTGAAATGCTTGCAGTTTGGGATGCCCAGCTTGTAAAATATGGCAGCATTGTTCATCATGAACGCGAAATCCTTATAAACGAGCTTATTCCTGTATTCCAGGAATATTATTCGCTAGTCTCAAATGAAAAGGAAAAGGTGAGGCTTAATTACAGATCTCATCTGAATGACGGTAATTTTGAGGAGCAGATAAGGAATTCAGCAGAAAAGGACAGATCGCTTGAATATACCACAGTAGGTATACATAAAGACGACCTGATCTTTGAGATGAACGGTCATTCAGTAAAATCACTCGGGTCACAGGGCCAGCAGAAATCATATCTTGTTGCCCTCAAACTTGCAAAATTCGACTATATCAAAAGGAAGGCAGGTTTTTCTCCGATCCTGCTTCTTGATGATATTTTCGACAAATTCGATTCTGAAAGGGTGGCCCAGATAATACGACTTGTTGGAAACCACAGGTTTGGCCAGATTTTCATTACGGATACCCATAAGGAAAGGTTACAGGAGATCCTTGACACTATCGACACCGACTACAGGCTTTTCAAAATAACTGATACCGGAATAGGTGAGATAGTACAAAACGGCAACGCCAAAAATGAGAAGAAGTAAAACATTATCGCTTGCCGAGGCGATGAAGGATTATATAAAAGAGATGAATCTTGAGGGAAAGCTTCTCGAGGTCAATATTCTGAATTCATGGGAGGAAGTTGTCGGCAAAGCTATTTCGTCAAGGACATCAAAGGTTTATATCAAGGACCAGATACTTTATGTAAAGCTCAGTTCATCAGTGGCCAGGAATGAGCTTTTAATGCTGAGGGAAGCCCTCAGGGAAAAGCTTAACCAGAAGGCAGGCCGGGAAGTAATAAAAGAGATAGTGTTACGCTAGATCGGAAGATTCATATCCTTTCTGTGTTATCCTTATAAGTTTCCTGAGTGACTTTGAGGATCTGAAAAAGTAATTGTCCCCGTCACTTTCCATCTTAACCATATCATTGTCAATTTTTATGGTTATTTGAGCAGCAGGGTTTTTCCTGACAATCACATCTGCCAGGAGAAAAGCTTTTTCTATCCCGTCACCCCTGCGGAAATTCCATACCTCATCAGGCTGGGCAAGCCGTCCGGCTCCGTATATTGATTCGTCGGACAGGGTGAGGATATGATCGTATACTTCCTTAACTGATTTCCCGTTTAGATCATTAAAGCAAATAGGATTCCTTTCAATTGCAGCTTTAACAAAGGGAATCCAGTTTATTTTTTTCATATCCCTGTAAATATACAGGGCAAGCTCAGCAGTCTCACTTCTGTCCGAAAGCGAACAGATTGTTTCGATTATTTCTTCACGCGACTGGCTGACAGATATTTCCGGAATTACATTCGAAATATAATTTTTGTTATCAGAAGGAATCCTGGGATCTGTATGAATAAAGTTTTGAAGATCCCCGAACATCTCCTCGACCACGCTTCTGTCGGCTTCACCAGATAATTTAGCGAATTCCTTCCTGAATTCGTCCAATTTCATTCCTTTCCGGCCGGTAAAAAGGTTTTCTATGTCATTCAAAAGAATTTTGCCTGGCAGCGGGCTAAGGTGGAATTCATCTCCTTCTATTTCATTTACAAGTAGTGCTCTTGTTTCCATCGAAACATTGTGCTTGCTGGAATGCTCGTATTCGAACATCTTCTCGAGCGCGATGAACCTTTGTTTTCCGGAACACTCACACCTGTATTGAAAAAGTGACTTGTATTTCGACTTGAAGCGGAGGAAGTTAATAAATATCAAATCGGTAAGATCAGTGGTAAGGAACTCCCTGAGCTTTGCTGAGAAGTGATTATAGGCATCTTTGTCAATTGTTGAATCTTCATACAGGGTGTGGATATAACCTGAAATGTGCGAAACGATTGTAACCCGTTCATTTTCAAGGGCTCGCCTTGCCTTTTCCGAAAGAGACGTCCCGTTGAACCACATGTTCCTGGTTACGATGCGTCTGTTGTTCGTTATAAGTCCTTCCTTTTCTATAATGAAATTCTGGGAATGAAGAGGTGTTGCAATCAGAAATATCTTTTCGAGAGGTATTCTTCCCACTATGAACATTGCTGCGGCGTACAAAGCAGACAATGAGACACACTCACCTGCACCTGTTGAGAAGTTCTCCTTGTACCTGAAAGCTGTCATGGCCTCAACAGTCTCTGTTTTCCAGTAAGGGATCACATCAGTATTGAACTTGTCCAGTCCAAAATGCTTCCTGATATCTATATCGAAATAATATTTGTCTCCTTCATATCCAAACAGTGCATTTGATTGTTTAAGAAGGTCAATATCAAAAAAATCCCTGAACCTGTCCAGTTCCCTGCCCTTTGTTGTCAGTCCCCATGTGGCAAGGTCGAGATTAAAAACGTAATTCTGGATAATGAACTGCTTTATCCTGTTTACCTTATATGTAAAACTCTTATTTTCAATACCGGCAAACCATTGATCATCCCGCCAGCTCCATATTATTGGCGACATTATATTTGCAAGTACGAGCGGATAAAAAAGCTCGGGAAAAATAAATATTTCCATGTCGGAAAGGGTAAAAGCCGATGAGTACTTCTCAAGGCTTTTCTTATCTGATAAATCAATCTTAAGTCCTGGAGCCATTCTTTTTGCTAAAATTCCGCAAATTTAACAATATTAATGATCCGGGAACCAGATGGCAGGATTATCTTAATTTCCGGTGAGGACAGAAGGGGGGAGAGAAGTTTGAATGTCAGGATCTTTCAATCTCAGAAAAAAAGAAACCGGCTTCCCTGACTGCATTCTCGTCACTGTCGGATCCATGAACTGCATTCATTTTAACTGAAACGCCGAATGTTTTTCTGATAGTACCCTGTTCAGCCTTATCAGGATCGGTTGAACCCATGAGGCGGCGGTATTCCTCGACTGCATTCTCATGCCTGAGTATCATAACGACAACAGGCCCGCTTGTCATGAATTCCACAAGATCGTCATAAAATGGTTTGCCTTTATGAATGCCGTAGAACGACTCGGCCTGCTGCAACGTGAGCTGAACCATTTTCAACGCTGAGATCCTGAAACCGCCTTCATTTATCATTGCCAGGATCGGCCCAGTTTTCCCTGTTCTTACAGCATTTGGCTTTATTATCGAAAATGTGAAGTCTCCTTTCATCTCTGATGCTCTTTTTATGATATAAAACAATAAAATCCTGCTTTACAGGTTTTTTTCTATCTTTAACCACTTGATTTAATAGTAGTAAAAGTGTTTGATCTTGTCAAATATACAAAAGAATTATCGGAACTTTTAGAATCATCTGATAATATATTGCTCATCAGTCATATCAATCCCGATGGCGATGCAATAGGCTCCCAGCTGGCTCTGTACCATTATCTGAAATCAAAGGGCAAGGCTGTTTCGATGTTGTGCCCCAACAACCTTCAGGAGTTCCTGAAATGGATGGATGGTTCTGAAAAAATAAATGTTTTTATACGGCACAGGAAAAGGAGTTTAAAGGTTATTGAAGAGGCAAAGCTTATAATAATGGTCGATTTCAATCAGCCCGGCAGACTTGGGGAAGCCGAGAAAGCCGTAACTTCTTCCCCGGCACCTAAAGTCATTATTGATCACCACCTTGAACCTCATCCCTTTGCAGATTTGCTTATTTCTGATCCTTCGATGTGCTCAACTGCAGAGCTTGTCTATGAGATTATTTCGGTCCTGGAGAACGGGCCTTTCAGGAACAGGTCATTTCTGGAATCTGTTTACGTAGGGATAATTACTGATACCGGCAATTTTGAACATGGCTCATATACAGGAAGAACAATGAGGATAATAGCTGATATTATCGATTCAGGCATCGATAAGTCACGGATTCTGAATGTCGTTTACAACAATTTCTCAGCCGACAGGATGCGGTTGCTTGGCCTGGCTCTTAATCAGAGGATGACCGTGCTCAGCGATTACAATACAGCTTATATTTATCTTACGAAACAGGATCTTGCCGATTTCAACCATGTTAAGGGCGATACCGAAGGATTTGTAAATATGCCCCTTTCAATAAAAGGGATTAACTTTTCAGTTCTGTTTGTTGAAAAAGACAATTTTGTGAAACTGTCATTCCGTTCAAAAGGCAGTTTCGCGGTAAATCAGTTTGCTTCGAAGTATTTCTCTGGTGGCGGTCATATGAACGCTTCCGGCGGTGAGTATTATGATACCCTCGACAATACCATAAATTATTTCATTAAAGTGCTGGAAGAGACCAGATATCAACTGAAAGATGAACTCCCTGATGAAAAAAACTGACCTTTTGGCTTTGATTTCTGTTGTTTTAATGGCCGTATCATGCCACGGGGGCGGGGAAGATTTTAATAAGGCTCCAAAACCCGGCAGGAAGGATATGGAAGAAGTGAACAGATACCTTTTGCGTAAAGACAGGGAAGTTATCCTTAACTATATCGAACGTAAAAATCTGAAAATGCAGGAGTCCCCGACGGGCCTGTGGTATATGATACAAAAGCCTGGCGCCGGGGAATTCCTGAAAGACAATGACCATGTGATAATGAATTTTGAATGTTACCTGCTCGATGGAACGCCTTGCTATTCTTCTTCAGAACAGGGCCCGAAAGACATTATAATAGGCAGAACGGATCTTGAACCAGGTATGAATGAGGGATTAAGGCTTCTTAAACGAGGCTCTGAGGCGGTCTTCATAATTCCCCCGTTCCTTGCATACGGCCTGGTAGGTGACGGGAAAAAAATTCCCCCGCGTTCAACAATTGTATATAATGTAAGGATTGCTCAATAAATGCATTTGGAACGATTATTGTGGAGAAAATTTAACCATTTTAACCTGTTAATCAGAATAAAAATTACTGAAATGAATATTAGCCAATCTATGAAAAATACACCCGCTCTTATTGTGCTTTCGCTGGCAATTCTCGTGTCCTCATGTAAGCTGTCAACAAAATCTGACGAATATGCCGAGGAAGAAAGACAGATGATACAGGCCTATATCGCTGATCATGATACAATTAATTTTCAACTGAAGAACAGCGGATTGTATTATGCCGAGTTAAAGCCCGGAACCGGGACCCAGGTCGACATTTATGATACCCTGAGCCTTGTTTATACAGGCAGATTCCTGAGCGGAGCAAAATTCGATACTTGTGTCGGCATCGACACCCTCCAATATATAATAAATGAATACTATTCAGTACCGGGCTTCCATGAAGGACTTCTTTATATGAAGGAAGGCGGTAAGTCGTTGTTCCTTATACCTTCTGGTCTGGCCTTTGGTTCATCAGGTACACAATATACAGGATTTCAGGGAGTGGTTACTATCCCTGGCTTTACACCAATCCTGTTTGAGGTTGATCTTATCAAAGTCGACCAGTATTCAACTGCAAAATAATCTACTGAAGGATAAAAACGACCAGGTGGCCGCCGATGGATGGAATGTTTTTCCTCCATTCAGATATTGTCATTGTGCTTATGGTTTCTCCAGGAAGCGTTATGTCTGCTGCAATGCAAAGCTTTGTGTCACCGCTGCATGTCTGAAGAACTGACTCAAGCATTTTCTGATTTCGGTAAGGTGTTTCCATGAATATCTGGGCATATCCTTCACGGGCCTTTCTTTCAAGATCCCTGAGCCTGGCATTCCTCTCGGCAGGTTTAACGGGAAGATATCCGTTGAAAGTGAAATTCTGGCCATTTAGTCCCGAGGAGATAAGAGCAAGAACAATTGACGAAGGCCCTGTAAGGGGTACCACCTTCAGTTTCTTCCTGTGTGCAGCTGCGACGAGCTTTGCGCCGGGATCTGCAAGCCCGGGCACACCGGCTTCACTCATTATGCCAATATCAGATCCGTCCATGGCATGATCGAGATAATGTACGATATTCTCTTCTGCAGTATGTTCATTGAGTTCGAGAAAAACGGAATCATCGATAGGAAAATTCCTGTCGATCAGCCTCAGGTATCTTCTTGCACTGCGCAGGTCTTCCACTGCAAATACCCTTAACGATCTTGTCACTGACAAAACTGGTCCCGGTATAACCTGATTAAAATCCTCATTTCCGAGGGTTACCGGAACAAGATATATCTTCCCTTTTTTCATAGCATGTGAAGGTGCGTAAATTTAGCAAATCCACTGTTACAATATCTCAAAATCATATTGTCAGTTAACGAATTTTAAATTAGGTTTGCCATGAAAATATTTTTTTGTGAAGATTACTTTTCTTGGAACAGGAACCTCTCAGGGAGTTCCTGTTATTGCGTGCGAGTGCGGAACCTGTCTCTCAAAAGATGAGCATGATAAAAGACTGAGGACCTCTCTTCTTGTTGAGAAGGGCGATACGACTATTGTCATTGATGCAGGGCCCGATTTTCGTCAGCAGATGCTCAGGGAAAGCGTCAGGAAACTTGACGGGATCATCCTCACCCATGAACACAAGGACCATATTTCAGGAATGGATGATGTACGGGCTTTTAACTATAAAAGCCAGGACGCAATCGATATATATGCTGAGGAAAGGGTACAGAAAGCCATAAAAAGAGAATACTCCTATGTCTTCGCTGAATATCAGTATCCGGGTATTCCGAAAATGAGGCTGAACACAATTACCGACTATCCTTTTACTGTTAAGGAATTAACAATCATACCATTAAGGGTTTTTCACTACAGGCTCCCGGTCTATGGATTCAGGATTGGCGACTTTGCATATATAACAGATGCCAACTATGTTCCTGAGGAAACAAAGGAAAAACTTGCGGGAGTTAAGTATTTTGTGATAAATGCTTTGAGAAAAGAAAAGCATATTTCACATTTCTGTCTGCGCGAAGCTGTTGACCTTGTCAGGGAGATTTCGCCACGGAAGGCTTTCATCACTCATATAAGCCACCAGATGGGACTTCACAGTGAAGTGATGGCCGAATTGCCGCAGCCGGTAAT
Organism: Bacteroidales bacterium; assembly: GCA_012517605.1. Lineage (GTDB taxonomy): Bacteria > Bacteroidota > Bacteroidia > Bacteroidales > VadinHA17 > LD21. The sequence goes on along the minus strand of JAAYUS010000022.1, from coordinate 16,818 downwards.
ACTTGCATCTGATGGCCTTTCATTCACCTGCGATGACTGAAACATACCATTCTTATTTCCTTTTGTAGCTTTTTGCCAGTTTTTTCTGGTAAGTGTTTGAGAAATAATACTTGTTTCTTCCAAGCTGCTTGGTGTTACTCTTTGATGCCTGTATCCTTTTCTGGTAGTAGGGATTCTTCCTTGTGCCTGAACATGCAGATGAAAAGGCAACAACTGCCAGAAGCAAAAGGCACAGTTTTGTTACTTTTTTAAGGAATGACATGATTCCATATTTTTTATGACAATGCATAAAATTCGTCCGTTGAAGCTTTCTTAAGTCTTAAATTCCAAGTATTTTTAGATCCTTATTACCGGCATTAAATGGTCAATATTAAAAATACTCTCAGGATATTCCTGCCAATCTTATTATTATCTTTCTCGTATAACTCATATTCCCAGTCACTTGCCGGAATTTACCTGTCAGGGTCAAATGGACTGAAAACCGACAGTGTATATTTGTCCGACAACACTGTAGTACTTCTAAAACGTGAAAAACCGCTTTTAAGTTTTCTACTCGACGAAAAATTACAGACTACAGGTGATGTGGAGGTGGCAAAGACTGAAAATGCGTGCAGGATGGTGTTCGACAAAAAGGTAAGTCTTGTTATCAGCAGGATTATGCCCCCGTTTGCTGCCGGGAATGAATTTACAGCTGAATTTGAGAATATTTCTGCAGATACTGTTTCCATAAGCAATGTTGTCCCCTTTGTTCAGGATATTGAAACAGTGAGCATCACCGGGAAAGGACCCTCTGATCTTGCAAGGGCCTGGCTTTTTCGGCCGGGATATGCCCCTGTCAGAGTAATTCTTCCGGATAATGCGTGGGAAATGGGCTATGCTTCTTTTGAAACTGCTGGCCAGTATTCGTTATGTTCTGTTGCCCGGCGCAGGAGCATTGAAGGTGGGATAAGGCAGAGATACCAGACAATACTTCCGCCGAAATCCAAAGTCAGCTACTCCGTTAATACATCTGTATTCAGTGGTGAATGGCAGAATGGCCTTCGTCTGATTTTCAGAGATAAATACCTCTATGACCTCGATAAATTCGATAATTCCCTTTATACACGTGCAGATCTTTCCTGGATAAAGGAAAGCTACCTTATTGTTCTTCAGATGGCATGGGACAGGGAGTTTTTTGACCGCACAACGGGCAAATACACCTTCCCCGATCTTCTTAAACGGAGTGCCAGTCAGTTCGGATACATTGATGTTTATGGGATATGGCCCACATGGCCGCGTCTTGGCCTCGATCAGCGCAACCAGTGGGATATGTACAGGGACCTTCCGGGCGGAACTGCCCAACTCAGGAATTTCAGCAGGTTGTCGAGGCAGAACAATACAAGATTCTTCATTGCTTATAATCCATGGGATAACAGCACCAGAAAGGAAGATCATTATAAAGGTATGGCACGGCTTATCAGTGAAATTGAAGCTGACGGAGTGGTTCTCGATACCAGAGGAAGTTCAAGCTACGAACTTCAGGCCGCGGCCGACAGTGTCAGAAAAGGCGTTGTGATGTTCTCCGAGGGAATGGCTGTTCCCAAAGACATGCCCGGCATAATTTCAGGAAGGGTGCATAATGCCATATTTCTCAGCCCAGAACTGAACCTAAACAAGCTTATTAAACCCGATTTCTCAATTTTCAGGGTCTGTGATATAGGGGAAGATCTTGTCCATCGTGAAATTGCCATCGCATTCTTCAACGGATACGGTACGGAACTTAATATGTTCCGGCCTGGCGGCAGAGATGATGACTACACGAACGACATGGACTTTCTTGCAAAGACTACATTGCTCCTCCGGCAGAACAATGATGCGTTCCTCGATCACAACTGGACTCCTCTTATTGAGACAACAACGGACAGGGTTTACGTGAACAGGTGGTCGGCAGGAAGGAAGGTTATTTACACAGTGCTCAATATGAGGTCCGAAGGCATCGAAGGAAAACTCTTCAGGGCTGAAAGAGATTCGGGTCTTCACTATGTTTCATTATGGGACCATGAAAATGTTGATCCTGTAAATGAGAATGGTATTGAATACATTCCTGTGACTGCCCCCGGATGGCCGGCATCATGGTACGGCACAAGAAGGGAAGGGTCAGTCGGATGCATTGCCGGCCTTCCTGTATTGCTCAATAGCTTTATTAAGGGCGATAGCCTCTTTTTAAAGTCCCCCGGTGGCAAAAAAATACTGATCTGGAAGGGAAATCCTTCTTATAAAAGTGAATATAAGGAATTTAATGCAGTAAAAGATACTGTCGTCAGGATCAGGGATCTTTTTGGCTATTACGAGGGCAAGATAGTAATACAGATGATCGACAACAAACACCTGCTCGATGAGAACATCCTTGAATTCAAAGCAGGATTGCCATGGCTTGTAAGCAAAATCACAACTACAGTCAGGTCTGCAGGAATTGCGCCCGATATGGTCCTTGTTCCGGGTGCGGTGTTTTCATATGAGGTATCTGCTTCGGACGAGTTCATTCCATATCCGAGGATCAGTAACCTCACTGTCAGGGTCGACAGCTTCCTTATAGATAAATATCCTGTCACGAATGCCCAGTATTATGAATTTCTGCAGAGCTCGGGATATATGCCTTCCGATACTACAAGATACCTGCGTCATTGGGAAAGGGGTATATACAGGCAGGGGCAGGAACGATATCCTGTTGTTTATATCAGCTATGAAGATGCAAAGGCTTATGCAAAATGGGCCGGAAAGCGCCTTCCTTCCCATGATGAATGGCAGCTGGCAGCCCAGGGCACAGATAAAAGAAAATGGCCGTGGGGCAATGAATTTCATGGGACCCTTTGCAATAATGCCTTCGACAAACCAACACCCGTGGATGCATTCCCAAAAGGAGCAAGTCCATGCGGAGCGCTTGATATGGTAGGCAACGTCTGGCAAATGACAAATGATTTGTATTTCAACGGATCCAATTATTTCATAATGATAAGGGGTGGCAGCTACTACAAGCCCGATTCGAGCTGGTGGTACATACAGGGCGGTCCTCAGCCTCTCGACAAGACACAGATGATGCTGCTCGTTGCTCCAGGATTCGACCGGAATTCAACCGTCGGATTCAGATGCGTCAGGGATATTGATAGCTCACGATTCAGGGGCAAAAAATAAATCCCTTAGAGGAATAAAAAATATAAACCGGTATTGTAACGGGTAAAATGAGAAAGCTAGCCCAGGCGCATTTCACACTTTGAGCTTTTTCTCTATCTCATTTATCTGGTTCCTGAAATGCTTGTCAGTATCGATGAGATTATTGACTGTCTTGCAGGCATGGAGCACTGTTGCATGATCCTTCCCTCCAATATGCGAACCAATGCTTGCAAGGGAAGCTTTTGTCAGATTCTTTGAGAAGTACATCGATACCTGTCGTGCCTGAACGATCTCCCTCTTTCTTGTCTTTCCCTGTATCTGCTCGATTGGAATCTTGTAATAATCGCAAACGATCTTCTGGATGTATTCGATGGTGATCTCGCGCCTTGTGGTTGTTACCAGCTTCTCCACCATCTGCCGTGCAAGCTCGAGAGTTATCTCTTTTCTGTTCAGGGTCGACTGTGCATAAAGCGATATAAGAACAGCTTCAAGCTCCCTTATGTTGTTGGAGATGTTGGCAGCCAGGTATTCGAATATTTCATCAGCCAGCTCGATACCATCGTTATATGCTTTCTTCTTAAGGATGGCAAGCCGTGTTTCATAGTCGGGCCTCTGAAGGTCAGCCTGCAATCCCCATTTGAACCTTGAAAGCAGCCTTTGCTCCATTCCCTGAAGCTCCACAGGAGGCCTGTCGCATGTGAGTATCAACTGCTTGCCTGACTGATGGATATGGTTGAAAATATGGAAAAAGGTATCCTGTGTCTTTTCCTTCCCGGCAAATTCATGAACATCGTCAAGTATAAGAACATCGATCATCTGATAAAAGTGCAGGAAGTCATTCTTGTTGTTGTTGCGTACAGACTCTACGAACTGAGTCTGGAATTTATTCGCATTCACATAAAGCACAACCTTGTCGGGATGCTTTTCCTTGACGAGTATTCCAATAGCCTGGGCAAGGTGGGTTTTTCCCAGACCCGAGTCGCCATATATCATAAGCGGATTGAATGCTGTGCCTCCGGGATTGTTTCCTACGGCAATACCTGCTGATCTGGCAAGCCTGTTGCATTCACCCTCGACGTAATTGTTAAAGTTGTAATCCGGATTAAGCTTAGGATCAAAATGTACCTTCTTGATTCCCGGGATAACAAACGGGTTTTTTATCGAAGGCTGGGTAACATCAAAAGGGACCTGGAGAGGTTTGTTGTTGAGATCTGTCTTGTTTCTTGAGGGGTATCTTACTGTATATGGCTTTCCATCAGAATAATTTGCATTTTCAAGCACCACATTGTATTCAAGCTTTGCATCAGTGCCAATCTCACGGCGAAGGGTTTTTCTCAATATGTCAATATACTGTTCTTCCAGGTATTCATAGAAAAACGGACTCGGAACCTGAATAGTCAGAACATTATTCTCAAGTCTTAGAGGTATTATTGGTTCAAACCATGTTTTAAAACTGACGGATGGAATAATGTCTTTGATAATTTGAAGACAATTGTTCCAGACATCAATGTGCGATTTGTTCATGAAATATTCTTGTTAGTGGTTCTAAGGTTTTCTTTCAAGCTGATTCACGAAGCAATATTTGTAAAAAAAAAGGTTAAAAAAAAAATTTTTTTCGCTTGGTTTTTTCAAAAATAGTATATGGTTTTAATCATCAGTTACTTATAGAAAGAAATATTTTTTTGATTATTAATTAGCTTAATATCAGTGAGTTAAATATATGTTTTCGGGTTTGTCTGTGTGCAGCAATTTATTACGGATTATTGATACTTTTTGACCAATAACGGGAAAAAACTATGACTTTTTTGCCATCGGTTTTTGACCCCTTTTTAAGATCAAGATAATCTGATTTTTATAAAAAACCTATTGTTCCGGGATATTTTTTCTGCCAAAAACAGAAAAATGGACATATCTTTTAGGATTTGCCTTGAAATCGACAAGAAGCTTGTTGAGACTTTCAAGACTGTTTGACAGATTATGGTAAAGCGAATCGTTTGTCATAAGTTGCCCGGCCGTTCCCTTGCCTGCATTAATATTCTCAAGCAGGAGAGAAGCTTTTTCAAGGCCCGATTTAAGGTTGTTAACTGAATTGTAAATGTCTGCAGCTGCCAGAGTATCGGCAAAGCTTTCAAGACTGTTGAATGTTGAAGTCATTTTACCTGAATTTTCAGCAAGCATGCCTGTGAACTTGTTTACATTGAGAAGCGTCTCCTTAAGTTCTGATTCACTGATGCTTTTTGCAGTGCTGCTAAGGCTTGCGACCCCCGACCTCAGATTCTTCCTGAATTGAGGATCCATAACATCATTTATTGAAACGATAACAGAGTCGATTGAAGTCAGGAGACCCGATATCTTTTCCTTCAGTGGAACAAGTTCATTTTCAACTCTTGTGATCATTGATTCAGCAAGTCTGCCGGGAATGGTATCTCCGCTTGAATAAAAACCCGGCCCGTCACCATAGACAAACTGTACCTTCATACCCGCAATAAGAGTGGCTGTTGTTATTTCGGCAACCGTGTTTACAGGCAGTTTGAAATCCTTTCTTACATTAAGCGTCACAAGCAGCCTGCCGCTTTTCGCATCAAGAAACTTTATCGATTGCACTACACCCACTTTGTACCCGTTTACTTCAACAGGGCTTGATTCGGCCAGACCGCTGACCTTGTCGTAGACTACATAATAATTCGCAGTACTGCTGAACAGGTTTTTGCCTCTCAGAAAATTGAAAAGCCAGATAAAGACAATTATTGTAATTAATGCAGTGATCCCGATCTTAACTTCGTGCGAGATTTTTTTCATTTTTTAAATTGTTATTTCGTTTTTGTTAAATCCATGGCTTCCTGAAGCGGTATTATTTTATTCTCCCTTACTGCAATAATAAACGCATCAGGGTACAAGCCAAGTATCTGCTTGCGGTATTCCACTGCGTCATTATAATTGACAAAGTTTCCGGCCGCATATCTGAACCTGTCCTCTGACCTGATCTCCGACACATCGGCAATTCCCCTGAAATTCTCTGCTCTGATCTCCTTTTTGTAGTTTGATGTTGTTATCTGAACCATGAATTTCAAGCCAGTCTCCGATGGAGGATCACTTTCGGTAACCGTATCCACCCTGACCTGCTGCACAGGATCGGCCGAGGACCGTATCACACTTTTTTTGTCGATTTCACTTATATAATCACGGGCAGCCCTGAAAATTGCTGAGGCAATGTATTCCTGTCCTTCTTTAGACATGAGATATTTCTCCTCATCGGGATTTGTAATAAAACCTGTTTCAATCAGAATGCTGGGCATTGACGTCATATATAGTACAAGCAGTCCGGCCTGCTTGACTCCCCTGTCAATCCTTCCCGCCCTGGTCCTGAACTGATTCTGAACTCCTGAGGCAAGCTGCGTACTCTGCTCCTGGTAGATATTCTGCATCAGGGTAAACATTATGTATGACTCAGGAGATTTTGGATCAAATCCCTCATACCTTGCCGAAAAATCATCCTCAAGCTCTATCACTTCGTTCTCTTTCATTGCCACCTCAAGATTCTGCTCGTCCTTTGAAAGACCCATTATAAAGGTTTCCGTGCCTCTAATCGACTTCGAGGCAGCCCAGTTGGCATGTATCGATATAAAAAGGTCAGCCTTGTTCTTGTTTGCAAAATCAGCCCTTTCCTTTAGTCCGATGAAAACATCATTGTCTCTCGTGAACAGGACTTTTACATTGCTGAGGCTCTTTTTAAGGTATTCTCCGGTTTTTAATGCAATTGCAAGATTAATGTTTTTTTCCCTGCACGATGAACCAAGGGCACCCGGATCCTTTCCGCCATGGCCTGCATCAATGACCACCACCCATGTTTTTTCCTGTACCGGAGCAGCAGCAATTCCGTGGCAAACTGCAGCCAGTAAAAGAACAATTAGAGATTTTCTTAGATATATATTATTGGTACGTTCTTTGCCGTTTTTAATATCTGAACCCATGTTTCAGTTCACCTTTTTTAATTAGTTTTGCGCCAGACAACCGGACGTCACACAAAAACTGTACAAAAATAGTATTTAAGTTGTATTTTTTTAATTATAAGCGGTTACTCGTAATGTTCCTTGTGATGGTCCAGTATCTTTCACTGTTGTCACAGGAAAACAAACAGGTTTCCGATACTAATATAATAATACAGGATACACTGCGGATCGACACTCTTTCAACAACTTTAAGAAAGATATCACCAGATGCAATCGACAAACAGGTGACATACAGGTCGAAGGGTAAAAAAATAAATGACCTGGTGAATAAGAAATCAATCCTGGTTGATGAAGCCGAGGTCACTTACGGCGACATGCAGATAAAAGCCGATTCGATAGTGTTCGACATGATGGCAAATACTGTCTTCGCTACGGGAAGGCCCGATTCCACAGGTAAAATGAAAGGAACCCCGGCTTTTAAGCAGGGATCACAGGAGATAGAGGCTGATTCGCTGTTTTACAACTTTCTAACGCGAAAGGCCATTGCCTATAAGATAGTAACCAAGCAGGAGGATGGATTGCTGCGGAGCAACCTGACAAAACTCCTCGAGGATGGAACATCAAATATCTCGAGAAGCACATATTCGACATGCGATGCCGAGCATCCGCATTTCTACATAAACCTTCCAAAAGCAAAAATATATCCGGGTAAAAAGATTATCTCAGGTCCCGGGAATCTTGTCCTTGAAGGAATTCCTCTTCCCATAGCACTTCCGTTCGGATTTTTCCCAATTCAGACAAAGCGGGCGGCATCAGGAATAATTATCCCGCGTATCGGACAGGAGCAGCAGAGGGGATACAGCCTCACCGAAGGAGGTTATTATTTCGCCATAAGCGATTATTTTGACCTTGCCCTGAAGGGTAACCTGTACACTAACGGGACATGGATGCTGACAGCACAGTCGAATTATTCAAAGAGATATAAATATGACGGACAGTTCCTGTTCAGTTATGCAAACAATATTACCGGGCACAAGGGACTGCAGGATTACGGCAGGGCCACTAACTACAAGATAGGCTGGACCTTCAACCAGAACGCAAAGGCACGTCCGGGATCAAGGTTTTCAGCAAATGTGAACATGAGCTCCAGCGGTTATGACAAGACCAACAGCTACAATGTGGCTGAGCATGTGACAACACAGCGGCAGTCGAGCGTAAGCTATTCAAGAACCTGGGAAGGCACCCCTTTCAACCTGTCGGCAAGCATGAATCACAGCCAGAATGTGAAAAACAAAACAGTGGCCCTCAACCTTCCTAAGGTGAACTTCAATATAAGCAGGATCTATCCTTTCAAAAGCAAAAACAGCACCGGAAAGACTAAATGGTACCAGGAACTTCAGCTCCAGTATTCGGCCTCGCTCGATAACCAGATAAATACTTACGACAGCCTTCTGTTTACAAGGGAGATATGGAAAAACATGCGAAACGGCTTCAAGCACGAAATACCTGTAAGCATCCAGTTCAGGCCTTTCAGGAATTTTTCGATCTCGCCCCAGCTTACATATAACGGAGTACTTTATACCGAAAAATATCAGAAAAGATGGGATCCTGCTTTTTTTGATCCTGAAAAGAATCAGATAGTGCAGAAAGAGGTTACCGACACCATCAGAGGTACATTCTATGGTCAGGCCTTCAATCCTTCCATAAATGCAGGTTTCAACCCCCAGATTTACGGGATCTTCAATTTCAAACCCGATTCAAGGGTACAGGCCATAAGGCATGTAATAAAACCATCTGTAAGCTTCAGCTATATACCATCACTTTCAGGGCTGAACACCAACTTTTACAGGACAGTTCAGCGGGATACACTGGGAAATACAAGGGAATATTCAATCTTCGAAGGAAGTATTTATGGGACTCCTTCCCAGGGCAAACGGAGCGGCATCGTTTCATTCAATATTACCAATATCCTCGAGGCAAAGGTCTTTGCAAAAAACGATACAGCTTCCAAACCGAAAAAGGTAAAGATCATTGATAACCTAGGGATATCAACATCCTATAACATTTTCAAGGACTCGCTAAAATGGGCTCCCGTAACAATGGGCTTGCGTACAACATTGTTCAATAATGTTGGCATTTCGGCGGGCAGCAACTTCTCCCTGTATGGTGTTGACAAGAACGGAAGGGAAATCAATACGTTTGCATTTAAGCAGGACCATAAGCTCATGCGACTGACAAACTTCTCAGTCAGCCTCGATTTCGATCTTGGCCAGCTTCTCAGGGGCAATAAGGGCAAAGCGGAATCAGGATCGGTACCCCAGTCCGGCGGATCAATGGCCCCATTTCAGAATCAGCCTGCCGGATTGAATGCGAATGCTGAACTTAATCCTGCCAATTCATTGTTCGATGAATACGGGTACTACAGGTTCGATGTACCATGGACAATGAGGGTAAGCTATAACTTCAGCTATTCAAAGTTCGCTTTGAATTCAAATCTGACTCAGACCCTTTCAGTTACCGGCAACGTTACACTTACAAAGAAAATGGGGATAACCTATACAAGCGGCTATGATTTCACAAGAAATGAAATTACGATGACGCAGATAGGAATATCCCGCGACCTCCATTGCTGGGATATGAGTGTAAACTGGATACCTAACGGCACAATGAAAATGTGGAATTTCACTATACGTGTAAAAGCAGCAGTGCTTTCCGACCTTAAGTATGAGCGCCGCAAAGACTTTCACGACCAGTACTGATAAAAAAAAAGTGCCCTTGTTCAGGACACTTTTTAAAGCAACACATTTTATATTATTCTGCAACAATTTCAAATCCAACCTCAACCTTAACCTCTCTGTGCAGTTTAATAACAGCTTTGTATTTTCCTACTTCCTTGATCTGGTCTTCCGGCAGAGTAATGTTCTTGCGGTCAATATCAAACCCTTTTTCCTTCAGCGCTTCGGCAATCTGGATAGTATTGACTGAACCGAAGATCTTTCCTGAAGAACTTGTTTTTGCTCCAACAACGAGTGATACGCCTTCAAGTTTTGATGCTATTTCCTGTGCATCAATCCTGATCTTTTCTTCCTTGTGAGCCCTCTGCTTCAGATTCTCTGCATGCATTTTCTTTGCAGAGGCACTGGCAGCGATAGCATAACCTTTGGGAATAAGATAATTGGTTCCGTATCCGTTTTTGACATGGACTATGTCGTCTTTCTGTCCCAGCTTGTTAACGTCTTGTAGTAATATGATTTCCATAGTCTCTCCTCCTTATTTTAATAGGTCAGTAACATAAGGAAGAAGAGCAATATGGCGGGCCCTTTTAACTGCTTTTGCCACCTTCCTCTGATATTTCAGTGAAGTTCCTGTAAGTCTGCGGGGAAGAATCTTTCCCTGATCATTCAGGAATTTCTTAAGGAATTCAGGATCCTTGTAATCGATATACTTGATCCTGTTCTTCTTGAACCTGCAGTATTTCTTTTTCTTGACCTCAACGGTCGGCGGAGTCAAGTATCTGATTTCTGATTCGTTCTGTGCCATATCTTATTCCTCCTTCAATTTACCTGATTCTTTTTGTTTTCTCTTTTTCTCTGCATATTCGATGGCATGCTTTTCCATCCTGAATGTCAGGAACCTGATGATCCTTTCATCCCTTCTGTACTGTACTTCCAGCTTTTCGATGAGATCACCTGCTCCTTTGAATTCAAGGAGATAATAGAAGCCTGTTGACTTCTTCTGAATAGGATAGGCCAGCTTTTTCAGGCCCCAATTCTCTTCATGAACGATCTCACCTTCATTCTCGGTGATGACCTTCTTGAACTTTTGTACCGCTTCCTTCATCTGGTTCTCAGACAAAACGGGAGTTGCAATGAAAACGGTTTCGTAGTGGTTTAACATAATAATTACCTGTTAATAAAATTTAATGATTTCGGCTCGCAAAAGTACAACAATTTTTATTAAAGAAAAACAAATTGAGGAAAATTAAACCATTCACACTGAAGTCGGACCATGTTGGACCTCAGCAATATTCCTTCGCTGGGAACAGAACTTTTGATAGCAATGGTTTTTAACTATATTTGTACTCCGGCATTTATGGCCGGAGAAAAGTCAGAAAATTTATGGAGAACTTCATTGTATCGGCAAGAAAATACCGCCCGGCAACATTCGACATGGTTGTCGGCCAGGATTCAATAACAAATACTCTTAAAGCTGCCATAAAAAGCAGGCATCTTACACAGGCATATCTGTTCTGCGGACCGCGTGGCGTAGGCAAAACCACATGCGCAAGGATCTTTGCAAAGACAATAAACTGCAGCAATATCAGCGAAAATGGCGAAGCCTGCAATGAATGTGAATCATGCCTTTCATTCAATACCCTCAGATCATTTAATATTCATGAACTTGATGCTGCCTCAAACAACAAGGTTGACGATATCAGGAACCTGACCGACCAGGTAAGGATACCTCCCCAGGTAGGAAAATACAGCATATATATAATCGATGAGGTACATATGCTTACACCATCTGCCTTCAATGCCTTTCTCAAGACACTGGAAGAGCCTCCGGCCCACGCAATTTTCATTCTTGCAACCACTGAAAAACATAAAATAATCCCGACTATCCTGTCGAGATGCCAGATATTCGATTTCAACAGGATCAGGATTGAGGATATTGTGGGCAGGTTATTGTATGTAGCAGGCAAAGAAAATGTTTCTGCAGAGGAAGAGGCCCTTCATATTATTGCGCAGAAAGCCGACGGGGCCATGAGGGACGCTTTGTCGATATTCGACCAGATCGTCAGCCTCAGCGGCAAAATGATAACATACAAGGATGTTATCGAAAACCTCAACGTTCTTGATTTTGAATACTATTTCCGGACCATTGACGGGGCCCTGAGAGGCGACGTTTCATCGGTATTGCTGACTTTCAATGAAATACTCGAAAAAGGCTTCGATGGCCATAACTTTGTCTCCGGACTTTGCAGCCATCTCCGTGATTTGCTTGTGGCGAAGGATGAAATCACACTGAAACTTCTTGAGGCTACTCCGTCGGTAAAGCAAAGATATCTCCAGCAAACCAGGGCATGCACTGAAGAATTCATCTTTAAGGCACTGGAACATGGCAATAATTGTGATGTAAATTATAAGACAAGCAAGAACCAGAGGCTCCATGTTGAGCTTTTCCTGATCCGCCTCTGCCGGATAAATGAGGACGCTCTGCGCGACAACGAAAAAAAAAAGCCTGAACCTGCAGTAAAGAATAATAATGCGATCGACCTTCCCCTTCCGTCAAAATCGGAAATCATAAGGGAAAGCCCCGAAGCACCTGTTGCACAGGGACCAGTGATGGAACAGCCTCAGGGAAAACATACTCCCGTTATTGAAAAACACCCGAAATCGTTCTCAATAAAGGATCTCATCTCCGAGGAAAAGAAAAACATCGAGGCCGATAAACCGGTTGAAACAAAACCTGACGAAATGGATTCTGCAAGACCCAGGGAGGACCTTAATGGTCAGACCTTTGTACCTGTATGGAATGAATTTATCGATCAGATGAAAATTGAAGGACCACGCATCCTGAGCATGTTCAAGTCCGTCACTACCGAGGTCGAGAATGACCGGATTACGCTTCACCTCAGCAATGCTGCACAGAAAGATATTTTTGTTCTGAATTACAAACAAAGGCTCATATCATTCCTGAATTCAAGATTTAAACAGCAAAATATTGATATTGAGACTGTTGTGGATCTTTCGGAAAATAATGAGATATTGTATTCGGATGAACAGAAATACAATTATCTGGTGAATAAATATCCTGATCTTAAAGATTTTAAAAAGGCCTTTAACCTTGATATCCAGTAAACACACTTCAAAGTGAGCATTAATTCGTCATTGAATAAAAAAGGTTCAGTCAATAAATCAAATGAAGATCCGGAAGATTCAACCCGGGCGGCTGATATTGCTTTGCAGGCTGCAGGACTGGCACATGACCTGAACAATGTCCTTGCAACGATTTCAGGATATGCCGAGATGATAAGGGAAGACCTTCCCGCCGGTTCTCCGCTGAAGGATGACGCAAATCATATCATTTCAGGGATCTTCAGGGCAAGGCTTCTTACTGAAGAGATCCTGACGCTGGGAAAATATTCAGCCCGGGGAGACAAAGAAAACGATGTCGCAGCCATCCTGATGGAGACCATCGATTTTCTTACGTCGGTCCTTCCTGATAATATCATTATTGAAAAAGATATTCCGGTAATACCGGTTTTAATAAGATGCCAACCTGTAAAATTGTTCAGGATCTTTCTTAATATTATCAGGAATGCAATTCAATCGATGGAAAACAGAGGCGGAAAGCTGTCGGCCGGACTTTATCTCCCATCGAATGAACAGCTTGATAATATGCTATATAACATAAAAAACAGAAAAGAGGGCATTAAAAATATGTTGTATAACATATCAGAGAAAAGAAGGTACGCTGTAATTTATTTCAGGGACACGGGTCCGGGAATTGACAAATCTGTTATTGAAAGGATCTATGACCCGTATTTTACGAAGCGCAATAAACAGGGTGGAACAGGACTTGGACTGGCTGTAGTAAGAAACATTGTAACTGAATTGAATGGCGATATTATTGTTACAAGCCGCCCCGGTGAAGGCACAGGGTTCGAGATACTCCTTCCTCTGGTCAGTTAGTCACCCAATCACCCAATCACCCAATCACCCAGTCACCCAATCGCCCAGTCACCCAATCGCCCAATCTTCCCCATCTGACATTTATTGTCATACTCCTCTGTTGAAAAAATCAACCGGCTTCTTCATAACAATGATCAGAAATGCCCGAAGATTTACTAAATTAGCCTGCTAAAAGTTCTTATAATGTCTGTAATACTGATAATCGAGGATGATAAGGATCTGCGTGGCATGCTGAAAACAGCGCTTCTGAGAAAAGATCATGTTGTTCTGGAGGCTGAAAACGGCAGGGAAGCCCTTATTCATTTCAAGCCTGGCGTGACCGATCTTATTATAACCGACCTTCTTATGCCTGAGGAAGACGGGCTGAAAGTCATAATGAAGATGCGGGAGATAAAGCATGACATTAAGCTAATAGCAATTTCAGGCGGCGGAAGCGGTGGCCCCGGAAGCTATCTCGACCTTGCAAAGGCTCTCGGGGCAGATGCTGTATATTCAAAACCTTTTTCGGTAAATGATCTTACAGCGAAAATTGATGACCTGCTTAAAGTTGAACAATAGAATATTGATACTGTTATATAACTGAATAACTAAAATTCTGAGAATTATGCTTACGAAAAAAATTGAAGATATCTGCAACAGGCAGATAGAAAGAGAAGGTTACTCATCAAATCTGTACCTCGCAATGGCTTCATGGGCCGAAACGAATGGGTTCGGTGGCGTTGCCTCATGGCTTTATGTCCAGGCTGATGAAGAAAGAATGCATATGTTGAAATTCATCAGGTATGTGAATGAAAGGGGAGGTGTGGCCATTGTTCCCGCCTTGAAAAAGCCTGCATCAGAATTCAAGGGTGTTGAAGAACTTTTCAGGGAAGTACTGAAGCATGAGGAATTCATAACCGCAAGCATCAACGAAATTGTCGCACTGACTCTTGAAGAAAAGGATTTCAACACATACAACTTCCTTCAGTGGTTCGTCAGCGAACAGGTAGAGGAAGAAGCTTCGGTAAGAGCAATTCTTGACAAGGTTAAACTTGTGGGTAAAAACAATATGTATCAGTTCGACAGGGATATAATGAGTCTCAGAACATCTCAGGCCGATACACAGGCAACAACATGACCAAAGCTGTCTTACTGGGTTTATCTTTGTTTTTTGCAGTTTTGCCCCCGCGACTTAACGCTCAGGAGCTGATTCCCAACAGATCAGTCACAGGGGTCTGTTATGCAGGGACAAAAGTGAACAAAATATTTATTCCTCCTCCAAAGGCTGCCAGTCAGAGAGCTGGTTCAAAGGGAGGAGGAAACATCAATGTTTCTTATACCGGATTCTCATCAGAAGCCAAAGCCGCAGTTGAATATGCTGTAAATACCCTCGAATCAATCCTGCCCGAAGATGTGAAAATTAATATAAAGGCATCATGGACAAGGATATCCACATCGGGCGTACTTGGTAATTCTTCGATAACCGGATTTGCTGCAGGGTGGGGAATAGATGCATTTGAGCCCATGGCATTCTACCCGGTGACAGTCGCTGAGAAAATTGCGGGTAAAAGCCTTAACGAGGACTGGGAGGCTGACGTTGAACTTGTTCTTAACAGCACTGCCAAATGGTATCTGGGTACTGACGGCAATACCCCTGTTACAAAATACGATCTTGTAACAGTTGTCATTCACGAATTGTGTCACGGCCTTGGTTTTTTTGACAGCATGAACGCTGAAAACTCGGAAGGATCTTATGGACTTGGTTCAATGCCTGTTATTTACGATACTTTTGTATCTGATCTTTCAGGGAAAAAGCTTACCGATACCACCATATATCCGCAGGGATCAAAAAAGCTCTATGATGCCCTAACAGGCGGCCAGCTATATTTTGACGGTCCTCTTACCCGTAAATATCTGAACGGAGGAAGGGCCCGCCTTTATGCCCCTTCAACATGGGACGCGGGATCCAGTGTCTCTCATCTTGACGAGCTCAGGACTCTTCCCGCCGACGGACTTATGACACCATATATCGATTTTGGTGAAGCTATTCATGACCCTGGTAAGCTCACTGTTTCAATCCTGGGTGATGTTGGCTGGATAAACACAAGGATTATTCATGAGGAACTGAAGGATACCGAAGATCATCTTGACCAGGTTACAGTACGGGCGAAAATTTTATCAGACACTGCCTACAACAGAAACAGTGTTAAATTGTATTATTCATTAAACGGTTTTGCAACATCAGGTTATATAGACATGTCGCCCGGTACTGAAGCCGGTTCATATAGCGGGATTATTCAGATTCCTTCGTACAATACAAAGATGGACTACTACTTTTCAGTCACCGACGATTTCTCAAGAATTTACAGATCCCCGTCGAGGGCTGAAAAAGCTCCATATACTTTTTATATCGGAATCGATACGATAAAACCTGTTATTACACATACTCCTCCGGAATATTTCTTCGAAAAAATTGATACAATACACTTAAAGGCTGATGTGACCGATAACCTGGGAATCGATACAGTATATATTGAATATATGATAAATTCGGGTCTTCCGAGGTTCATTGGGATGAAAGCAGGAATTCGCGATGAATATGCGGCCAGCATCGCCCTCAAAAACGAGCATCTGGCAGGCGGAGATATACTTAATTACAGGATTATTGCTGTCGACAGGGCATCCGTATCGAATACCAGGCTCTTTCCGTCATCGGGATATAATAAGATAAAGATCGAAACGCTTCTGCCTGTAGTTACAGCTTATTCAACTGATTTTTCCGGAGCCGGACCAGAGTTCTTCAATTCAGGGTTTGAAATCTCAAAACCTGCCGGATTTTCAAATTACGGACTTCATTCCGAACATCCCTACAGGAGCCCCGATGAAGACTATAAAAGCCTTGAGTTCAGTTCGGTGCTTCGTCATCCTGTTGTATTTGATCAGTCAGGGATGATAATTACCTTCAGGGAAGTCGTCCTTGTTGAGCCGGGTGCTGAGGGTTCGGTTTTCGGTTTTTCTGATTTTTACGATTATGTAATCATTGA
>JAAYUS010000021.1 GCA_012517605.1 Bacteroidales bacterium | reverse complement strand
TTATGAAATTCCTCGAGTTCCATTAAAAGCTTGGGGAGAAGGAATTTATATTCACCACGGAGGTAAACTATGCCTTCCTTTGCTCCGATTGTTTTGCCTGCTATGGCCATTCCTCCGTGCACCTTATATGCAACCCTGTCGAGTATTTCACGGTCCTTGAAAGTACCTGGCTCCCCTTCATCGGCATTGCACACTATATATTTTTCCGGACCTTTTTCAGCAGCGGTATATTTCCATTTCAGACCGGTAGGAAACCCTGCTCCTCCTCTTCCTTTAAGGCCTGAGTCAAGAATCTGCTGGATTATCTCATCACCTGTCATATTAAAAGCTTTGGTCAGAGCTTCCCTGGCATCAATTTTTTCAAAGATCAGCCCAACTTTGTTCAATCCTTTTTTTTCCATGATTCAGCAGATATTTATTTGTTCATATAACCTTTAATAATTTCCACAACTTTTTCCGGGGTAAGATCGGTATATGGCATTTCATTGATAAGCATGGCAGGCGCCTTGTGACACCAACCAATACAGTTGGTTTCGACCAGACTGAACATTCTGTCGGAAGTGGTTTCGCCGACTTTTATTTTAAGCATATCCTCCAGGGTCTGAATAATTTCACCCTTTCCCTTCATCGAACATGTTATTGTTTTGCAGACTCTTATAACATATTTCCCTCTCACTGCCGTATCGAGAAATGTATAAAAAGAAGCAGTGCCATAAACCTCAGCTGCTGAAATGTCGAGCTCCTTTGCAACCTCGACCATAGCATCATCGGTCAGATAATTATATTTTTCAACTATGCCCTGCAGAATTGGAATCAGGCTCTTCCTCTCCCTGCCATGTTTTTCGGTTAATTCCTTCACCAGATTTCCTGTTTGATACATAATTAATTGATTTTTAAGAATTTAAAATAATAAGTTTATTACCGGATTTGAGCTTTCGTTTTGCTGTTAATTTAATAACAATACTTAAAAAAAAAACAATACTATGTCATGAGTCCTAATTTAGAATGAAACTAAACAAGACAGAAAAGCCCTCTGCACTAAAGGCATGAGGGCTGAAAAATAATCATGAAAGAATGCAGGATTACCGCATTTCGCTTATTATCAAATATTTATTAAAAACAATGGTTTTATTAAACCAGAGGCTTCATTCAGTCATTTCTTTACCTCTATTTTACTAAGCAACCTTATATTACGTATATCTGAATAATCGTACTGGTAAAGTCCGTCATCCCCCACCATTACAAGAAGATCACCTACGGGGATGACATCATAAGTGTTAATGTTGGCGTAGGTGTAGATCAGCCTGTTGCCGACAGTTTTCGGATCGGATGCATCAAATACTTTCAATCCGGCGTCTCCGTCGCAGACAAACAGCAGATCGCCCTTTTTGCCAAGCCCGTGTGGATTTGTCATAGCAAACGTTGCTACAACTGACGGTGAGTTAATCTTTTTTATATTGACGACATCGAGGCAATTGACTGAACCACCGCACGTGGTTCCTGAACGAAGCGTAACGTATGCTAATGTATCATCAACAATTACGGGGTCGCAGCTTCTTGCATGGTTGAAAAATGTCTTTGTTGCCGGGATCAGCGGATTTGAGATATCGAGAATTACCATTCCTGTTGTCGTTCCAAGGAACATGTAATTTCCGGTCAGGAACATGGTTTCGATATTCCAGCCGGGATAAAAATCGCCCATATTATATGGCTTGGTCCTGCTGGTAATGTCAAAGACCTTTAAGTTATTGCTGTTAACTATATAAAGAACATTTTCCTTTATTCCGAATCGCGCCATTGATCCTCCGAAGCCTGTCCCGCTGCCGCTTATTCCTGAAGAAGCGCCCGAAGCATTCATTGCATCCATAAAGGCAATACCTCCCTTGTAATATATAGGCCACGGATATGGCTCGTTATGTATCTTTTCCTTAATTGTTTTCAAGTCCCAGTCAATTACCACTCCTCTTTCCTCGTCGACATACGCCATCGGGTAATCCTCCTTAACAGGGGGAACAGTATATGGGAGTATGTCTTTTACACGCCCTACTTCATGAATGTTGTCAATATTCTCTACGTCAAGTATCACAAGATCCACGAAGCTGTCGGCATAAAGAAAATAGCCCGAGATCGAAATATCAACAACACCGGGAAGGTTGATAAAGACTTTCTTTACAGGTGAAGCCGGATTGGTATTGTCAAATACATGTATGCCTTTCAGTTCTTCAACAATAAATATATAATTGTCCTTGTAATAAATTTTGCCGGGGTTTTCAAGATCAACATTCTGCTTTGTGGTAACGGACGCCCGGAGATCCTCGTACGACATATAAACAGGGGCATAACCCTTGTATTCCCTGAATGTTGAATCTTCACATGAAGAAATAAATATTGCCGTAAAGACAAATATTATAAGTTTTGGAATGATTTTTGAATTCATAAGGTTTAGATTTAGCTATTAATGCTCGATCAAAAATCATGCAAAACTACCTGAACCTTAACCTTAAAAAATCATGAAAAGGCATTTTATCTTACTGTTACTCGTTACAATTCTTGCCACGCCTTCATTTTCACAAAAGGTAAAAGATGCTGTTTACCTTAAGAACGGAAGCATAATATATGGAAAACTCCTTGAGATATCTGATAATGTATACAGGATGCAAACCTCTGACGGCAGTATTTTCAACTTTAATGCCGATGAAGTCGACAGGTTTGTAAAAGAAGCGCCGAAGTTTGAATCAAGGAAAACCAGTGGTGCGGGATTTGCACTTGAAGGCGGATTGCTTGTAGGTTCCCAGAGCAGTGAAGTTAATGCACCATTCAGCTTCAATATCATTCTGAACCTTACTTCTTCGACAAAGAATATTTTTGGGATAGGATCGGGTGTTGAATTCCTCGGTTCCACATTTTCACCTGTTTTCATTGAAGTGAAACGGCTCCTGAACGATAAGAAAACAGCACCGTTTCTTTTCATGAGGGGAGGCGCCCTCATCCACACCGGCGGTAACGATGATGATGATCCTTACAATCCATACTATTATCCCAGGTCATATAAAGGCGGTGGCACCTTTCTTATAGGGACAGGTATCTCATGGGCAAAGGAAGATATTGAAGCCTATCTGTCGTTCGGTTACCGGTATGCCCAGACAAGCTACAAGCAAAGGAACTACAACGACGTTACATATACATACAAGAACAATTACAACCGTCTTGAAATAAAATTCGGTTTCAAATTTTAAATCTTAATAATCAGCAGATCCTCGGCAGCTGTATCCCTGACGGGAGATCCAGGATTCTTCTGCCTCTTCCTGATGTTACAATTATAATCCTGCCATTTCCCTTCCCATTGATTTTGCCTATAACGGATGCATTCTTTCCTGATAAATGTGATTGAAGGATATTGATTATTTTCGGAGAATCATTCTCATCTGCGACTATTACGATTTTACCTTCATTGGCAAGATAAAGAGGATCAAAGCCAAGCACTTCACACAATCCCTTCACAGGTTCATCAACAGGAACCGACTTCTCATTGATGTCCATGCCATACCCTGTCATCCCTGAAAGCTCATGAAGCACCGATGCAAGTCCTCCACGCGTCAGGTCCCTCATGAAGTGAATGTCAGCACCGGAATCAAGAACATCTTTTATCATGTGATTCAGGCAGGTGCAGTCCGATTCAACCGGTGAACTGAAGCCAAGATTGTTACGTGCTCCCAGAACTGCAATAGCGTGATT
>JAAYUS010000133.1 GCA_012517605.1 Bacteroidales bacterium | reverse complement strand
TACCGATTTGTCCTGCTGCGAAGGTACTGCAAGGTAGTGCCATCTGTAGTTTCCTTCGCCGGCTGTTCCGCCAGTAAGAAATAGTCTTGTATTTACAGTTCCGGTTCCCGAAAAGGTACCGGGCATAAATGAGAACATGCCGGTCGGATCCGAAACAAGGTTAATGATACCATTGTTGGTAACATTGGTAATAGTGGCTCTTCCGCCGGGATTTATTGTGATGGTTCCGGTGTTTTCAGTTGAATTGAACTGGGCCGTTCCGCTGATTGTTAATGATGCGCCGGTGTTTATTGTCAGGATATTGCAAACAGCCGTGACTGGTCCGGAAATTACCGGCTGATTGGGTACTGCTGAGGTTATCCTTGCATTTGTTGATGTTCCGGGCACGCCTCCCACCCAGTTTGAAGCCAGGTTCCATTCGGTTGTATTTCCCAGCCAGGCTCCGGCAGGTGCATTATTGTTCACAATGCCGGTAGCAGCATCGAAATATTCGGGAATAATATAATCGGCACCAGATGTGGCGCCTCCGTATGAGCCGTTTGTCTGGCCCTGGCCTCCAAGGGAAAGGAAATTGGTAGTATGAATGTAAGTTCCCAGGTTCGTTCTTGAGCCGGAGGTAATGGAAAAGCTGGTATTAATGGTATGGGCAGCCTGAAATCTTACTCTACCGCCGGTATTGTCGAAAACAAGAGTGTTGATTGTCGAAGGAAGACCATCACCTGTATATTGATTAACTGCACCATTATATATGTAATTGGCTGCTGTATTATAACTACGGGTACCGGTAACCCTTATATTGCCTCCCAATGGATTATTGGTATTTGTCTTCGTAATTCCATAGGGAGAGGTTATTCCAAGAGTTCCCCCTGCAGAAAGTGTAAATGTTCCACTGCTCCCTGTTATATAGGCTGGAGTTGCTCCGGTACCTAGCTGCAGGAAAGCTCCGGTTTCAACCCTGAAATCGATCGTATTCTGGAAGGTGCCTCCCGAAGTATACATCTGTACACTTCCATTCCCGTTAAAAATAATTGCACCACGGCCTGTTGTCGAAGATTCTGTAATTGTCCCTCCTGTAAAGAGGAAATTACCCGCAATATAAATATTATCGATGGCTGTTGATGGATCTGAATTATTGATGACAAAAGTACCGCCGGTCTGTCTGTAGTTTCCCGAAACTGTCAAAGAGACCTGCGGAGCCTGGCTGGTAAGCGCAAGCTTTCCAGATCCTGTGGAGGCAAGGACAAAATCACCATGGACAGTTATATTGCCATTTATGCTGACAGTCAGTAAAGCGCTTTGTGTCGGGCAGTTCCAGGTAAAGCTGCCGAAGCTTTGGGCCAGTCCCGTGGGTGCTGTATTTGTTATCCCGGTAATGCGGCATTCAGAAGTGGGATCCCAGGTTCCTGCAGGAATAATGCCTCCGTTCGCTGCATGGTGATATAAAGATCCTGCATTGAATGAGAATTCTCCGGTCGGAATTAAGGTGCCTGCAACATAAATGGTTCCGTTAACAATACAATCAACCGGATCAGATGTAGCACCCGTATTATCGGCAATTGTAAATGTAATGCCGTTGTTTACGCGTACCTGTCCCGAGGCTTCAATTATAACCTGATCAGCCGTAACGTTTTCTGCTACAGAAATTGTATGTCCCGCCCTGACAGTTATGGTGCCGTCAGAAGATGACGGGGCCGCACTTGCATTGACCCATGCTCCGTTCTGGTAAACCTCCCAGCTTGCAGGGGATCCCCAGTTTCCCGTTACTTTTGACCGGTAATCTCCGTTTAGTGCCGTTTCTGCAAGTGTGGTAACATTCCCTCTTGCCGGTTCTGTTTCCGTGAGATAATCTTCCAGTCCGGGAGGACCGCTGAATTCATAAACAGCGACATGATAAGTCGTGGCCGTACTGAGATTTATCACATTGACGCTGTCATAAGTCCCGTTATATACCACAAAATTGCCGGGAGCTATTTCTTCACCACTCTGCCAGCTATTGTTGGCTGAATAGGAAGTTCCGTCAGCAGGGACAGCGGTTACAGCATCTCCTTGTCTTACTATGACAAGACGGTTTGTTCCGTTGCCGTTGGTCCATTTTACTGTAAATGACGAAGATGTTATATTACTGAATGTTACATTTGATGCCTGTATGGTAGGCGCTGGCGGAGGATTATAGTTCAGGCTCAGTCCGGTCATCGAGACAACAGCTGATTTATCCAACGTGGTGGATGAGGCATCTGTGATATCTGACAGCGGAATGTTCCGTCCGGCCAGACTGTTCCTCATGCTGTATCCGACGATGCCCTGAAAGTAAGAATATGTCTGATCAAGGATCTTTGTCCATTCAGCAGCATAAGTAATCGTACGGAACTGGTTGATTCCGAAATTATAAACTCCGATAACCTCTACAGCCTTGTTATATGCATTTACTGCAAGCGGAGGAGTGAATGAGAAGGAAGTGACATTACTGCTTCCGCTGTTGAAGTTTTTTGTGTCGGTCAGGGGGGTGGTCTGGTTTACATAGTCAAAGACAGCAGCCCAAACATCAGTAATTCTTATTGTGGATCCGCTTACTGTAACTGATAATGTAGAATTTGAAGCAGCGTTAAGGCCTGCCTCATCCAGATAATACAATGAGGTATGAGGGACTGATGATGATCCGAGATCTCCGGCAGCCTGAACAAGAGTTTGTCCTCCATAGCTGAGAGTAGCAGATATTGATCCTGCCGGTGTTTTTTCTGATGCTATAGCTACCATCAACAGGCGGTAATTACCTGACCCTTCAGGAACCGTATAATTTATGTTTTGCTGTGAGGTTGATGTTCCATGATAAACACTTGTCCAGTCTTTAAGGGTAAGAACCTGTCCTGAAGCTGAATTCAGGTGAAAAGCCACAATAATCAGGGTAATAATGGCTGGTCGGAGTTTCGGAAATGTTCTTTTCATACCGGTTAATTATTAGGGTACTCTTGCAAAGGTTCTATGTTCGGATAAGTTCTCCAATGCTTATATGAAGCAAATGAGTGCATCTGGTTTTGAGTCATTCTGTTTGGCATTCTGACTTTATCTGTTGTAGTGACGGCATTTAGGCCTGAAACACAAATATAAAACTAATGTATAAGACCAGGCATACCTTGATATCTCAAAGTTGAGAGGTGTGTGCACTATTATTTGAGACCAAAATAGTTTCTCACTTCAAAATAATTATTTACATCAACTCCTGCCTTTTCGAGTCTCATGAGGATATCATCTCCTGCTGCGGCACCTTTAGGACGCATCACTGTGTTGTCGGTGATAAGCATGAACCGGTATTCCGTTATAATACCCGGGTCTGGTTCCAGTGCTCCGCCAGTCTGATAGGCATAAAGGGTAATTGTACCGGGCGAATAACTGTGGAGGAGATACATCCTGACGGTGCCATCGATATCTTCCCATGAGAATGGAAGAAGCTGCCAGTTTTCATTGATATTGCAGTATCCCAGAACAACGCCATGGTCAATAATATCGTCATTCACGGCCTCGCTTTCAAGCGAAAAGACACTGGCCGGGCGTCCGAGGTATTCTCCCTCAAGCCAGGTAATATCAGTGCCTAGGAGGCTGATGACTGTGACATTTGCATTTCCGTCCTGTCCGTCCTGTCCGTCCTGACCGGCAGGTCCGGTCTGGCCGGTTTGACCTGCAGGACCGGTATCGCCTTTCTGTCCGGCGGGACCCATAGGACCTTCAGGTCCTTCACATGCAAATAATCCGGCCACTGCAGCCAGTATGAATAGATTCCTGAGTTTAAAAATCGTTTTTTTCACAGCATAAGAAATTTAAATTATTACTAGATCAGATTTTGTCGTGTGTATCGTTTTTTCTTTTCTGACAGCCTGCCTCACTTTTCTTCCTGCCTGCCTTTTATCAACCCAAAGTTATCCATTTTTGTTCAAATCAGAGCCTTTTACCCTCTCAACTAAATAAAACGCTTATAATCAGCATATATTTTACTCCCCGTTCGCTACCTGGGTTCCTCTGGGACCCACTGTGTCTCCTCTGCATCCTCTGTGTAAGTTTTTCTTTTGCAAAATCCGGAGTATCATGGACTGATCAACCATAACAATTTCCCCATCCTTCTCGGATAATAAATCAATACCTTCGGCCATCCGCATCCGTGTCTCTGTTTCATCCACCTCAATGATGGAAAGATATCACCGGCAAGGAACCTGAGCCTTGATCTATATGGCAATTCAAAGAATTGCTTTTTGTACGTTATTTTCCTGTAATCAGTAAC
>JAAYUS010000132.1 GCA_012517605.1 Bacteroidales bacterium | reverse complement strand
TAAGTTGAAAATCTTTCATAGATCAAACTGGTCCTGATATTAAAGTTCAACAATTATGCTGATATGATTGCAGGAAAAAGCCAGGAAAAAGTTGACAGAAGTTGCCAGATATTGCCAGAAGCTGCCAGAAGTTGACAGAAGCAGACACCGTCCTTTTTCTGATCGCTTATTTCAGGTGTTTCGGGATGTCAAATGCTCAATAAATTATTTTAAGATGATAGGAATCAATCAATCCGTTGGGAATTTCAAGTCCGGCCTTTTTGATCCATCGGTTAAGGGTTCGCAAAGAAATTCCATATTCATAAGCTACAATATTTCTATACTTGGGCTCCAGAATAAGATCATCAATTTTCGGATTAATGTTCATTGCCATAAAATTTAAAAGACCCTCACCCAACCGCCTTATCGGACTCTCACTAATTCCAAATGTTAAAAATAGTAAAAAAATCCCCCCCCCCCCCCCCCCCAAAAAAAAAAAAGGGGGAAATATTCCAAAAGTTGCCGGAAGATCAGACAAAAACCTGAAATACATCCTTAACAGATGGATCAAAAAGGGCATTAATAAAGCAGGGAGCGCAGGGCGCAGGGCACAGAGGAGGGCAGGGGGCAGGGGGCGGGGGTCGCAAGGCGGGACTCGGAATGACGGTGCCCTTATGGCTGTAATGTATCCTTATCAAAGGGACCCGCAATCATGGTTCATGAAGGTTGAGGATTGCCTAAAAACATCCCACATTTTCAAACTTCAGGGATACAAGATTACAATTACCGGATTTGAGGTTTCGGTGAGGCTAATTATTAGATTGGCTAATTGATCAGATTGTTTTGCACTTTTTACCTGCTCATTATATGATTTAATAAGATCATATGCATCCACAACATCTACCAGCAGACTATCATTTAATATCGACATCGGCCAAAATGATTCTCCTCCGTCAATATCATTGGTAAAACTATTTTCTGTCAATCTGTGAAATGTCAGTGTCGTTTTATCAAAAAAACAGTTTGATATGGAATAAGGAATAGCGCTCCAGGTTTGTATATACAATGAACTTTCGGATTCCAGTACACTGTTTATCCAAATCTTCCCCTGTAATCCGGGAACCTCATCAATGGTCGGATCAGGGGGAAATTTGACTTCATCATACTGAAATATAACATGTGGTATTTTAGTACCGTTATGGTAACAATACAATGTATCAATCCCGAATTCCATAAAATGAATTTTACCGCTAAAGATGTATAATGGAGTAAAAATAATGGTAATTCCTCCATTTGATCTTTTTAAAGTATTGGGTAAAGCCTTAAGGGTTTTCCCATACCTGTCAATAATATACCAGCTATAAGGGGGCTTTTCACTTGCCTGAGGAAAGTTATATGAATGAAGAATAAGGTCATTGTTTTCGG
This sequence comes from Bacteroidales bacterium, assembly GCA_012517605.1. Classification (GTDB taxonomy): domain Bacteria; phylum Bacteroidota; class Bacteroidia; order Bacteroidales; family VadinHA17; genus LD21. The sequence continues at coordinate 62,319 of JAAYUS010000132.1, read as the reverse complement.
TCAGCAGCATCTGTTGGCTCGGGAAGGTTAAATTAAACTCCCGGATAAATTGTCCTTTAAAATCATAGACATGTATCTTTCTGTCAGAAAGCAAATATATTTCTCTGTTTTTCACGTCATTAGTAAAAGCCAATATTCTGTTATATTCCCCGGGGCCCCTGCCTTGAGATCCGACCTGATTAATAAATTTCCCCTTTCTGTCGAAAAGCAATAACCGGTTATTATCACTTACAAATAAAAATGAATCTGTAAGTGAAACCTTTGATATCGAATGCAGCAGACAAGCTGAATCAGTTTCAAGCGGAACATACTCCAACTTGCTTCCAATGGCGCTTAAGGGTATAATACTAAGTTTATCGAAGTCTTTTTCCGCATCTACATTATAAAGTAAGGTGGGGTTTTCTTGTTTCACATATCTGCAAGTGCTGAGCAAGAATATAAAACCCAACATTACTAAACAGGGAATTCTCATTATCTGCGTTGTAGCCATCTGCAATTAATGCAAATTTAAATATCTCATTTAAGATTTGAAATGAGGCTGCTTATTAACCTAAACAGCCTCTCTGGTAACTTGAGCCTGAATGCTTATACTCTCTTTAGTTAATTAATACAATACCCGGCTGTTGTTCCAAAAGCATAATAACATTCAGGTCCACAATCCCGTGTAGCAGACGGCAGGTAACCTCCAGGAATACATAAGCAGGTACATCCTTCACCATCATATCCCCCGTTCAGTTTCTTAAGTTCATCATTTGAAATGATTCTTTCTTTTTTGATTTGAAGTATATTAAGCTTTTTTATAAAATTAAGTGTTAAATTATTAACTATCAGTTTATTTGTTTTAGCTGCGGCTTTCATATTATTGTCTGGCTGCCAATCCGGTTAAAACATTATCTTTGCCAGTACACCTCCTTTCTGTTAAAGGGCCGACCGTTTGGAAATTGCCCGGTGGGCAATTTTAGGGAGGAGCCGGCCTGCAGCGAAAGATCCGGGCCACTAGCGCAGGGCAAGGGGCGAAGCAGATTTTGAAATCCTCGCAGGGGCAGAGTTTCCCGGGTTTTGCCCTGAGCTCTGCGCTCTGCGCTTCTTGCCCTAAGCTCCCTGCTCCCTGCTTTTAGGCTGCCCTTCTCTTTCAGCATTTTTGTTGATCGAATCCATTGATTCTAATATGGTAATTTAAATCTCCTTAAAACCACAGATCAGACATTCTTTCATATAAAGTTCAACAATTGTTTTGATATGATTGCAGGAAAAAGTCAGGAAAAAGTGGACAGAAGTTGACAGAAGTGGACACCATCATTTTTTTTGAGCGCTTAATTCAGGTAAAAGGCGGAAATGGTTGAGTAAAAGGCCAATTTTTTGTCGGCATTTGTTTCGGGGGACGGGATTCCTTCGCCCCGGGCCCCCGGGATTCGACATGACAGTGGTCATATGGCACATTTTGCAGCCCGGGTGCCCGGGACTCGGAATGACTGTCAAATTCCCCTAACCTGCTTAAAGAACCGGTTAACAAATGTCACTGTTAGATTAATTCGTATATTTGTAAAAACAGCCTCGTGAAGGATCAAACCAGATACTGGATAGATTTGTCTGACTATGATCTGGAGACAGCAGAGGCTATGCTGTCGTCCGGGAGGTTTTTGTATGTGGGATTCATGTGCCACCAGACAATCGAAAAAATATTCAAGGCCTATTTTTGTTCAACCATGGATGAACTGCCGCCATACTCCCATAATCTCTCACTGCTTGCTGCAAAATCAGGGATTGATAAATTCCTTACTCATGAATTCAGGGATTTGTTAAACTTGCTTGAACCATTAAATATAGAAGCAAGATATCCTACATATAAGGAAATGCTGCTTAAAAGTCTGACCAAATCAAGGTGCAGGGAATTACTTGAGAAAACAAAAGAGCTTCAAACATGGGTAAAAGAGAAGTTATTGAAAAGCTGAGGCTTTATAAATCAATTGTATCTGAGCATTTTGACATTGACCAGGTAATACTTTTCGGCTCTTATGCAAAAGGGACACAGAAAGATGACAGCGATATAGATGTTGCCATAATTGTCAATTCACTGGAAAGTGATTTTTTTACTTACGCCCCTTTGCTTTGGAAACTCAGACAAAAAGTTGATAACAGGATTGAACCTGTCCTGTTTTTAAACGGAAAAGATCCGGGTGGTTTCCTTCAGGAAATCCGTAAGTCGGGTCTTGAAATATAGATCTATTATCAGCCTGTTACGGAGGCTCGCAGCCTGTTTTACTCGCTGAAGCGCAATGAAGTTGAGCAGCATGCCTTTGGCGGCGAGCCAACTCCAATTCAGAACATTCAAACCGATGACATCATCCCCGATCGGTAGGAACCCGATCGGGGATCTTACTCCCTGATCTCCGGGACTCGGAATGACTGTGTCGAAGGTCCCGGATTGCCAAAAAACATCCCGCACCTACGAAGTTCCAAAAACCATGATACGCCCATTAACTACAAACATGCCGCTCCTTCAGAGCTGTACAGCATGGGGGAAGCCGTTTTCCACCGAATACCTGAAATCCAGCACCAAAATTTTTCCTATCTTTGAATAAACCACAACCCATGAGCAATCCTGAAATAGTACAGTTTATCAGGGAAAACAGCAGTCTTTTCTGGCACATTCCTGATGACAAAAAAGAGGAAATAAGCAAAGAGGTTCTGGTTGAGACTATTTTAAATTACGGGGATATGAAAGCTGTGGTAAGGTTGTTGAATTTATTGGGGATAAACGAAGTTGCGGATATCTTCTATAGTTCTACAGCTGTCAGCAACCGGCGAAAAGGGAACTACCATGAACTGACACTTAACTTTTTTACCCACCTATTCAGAAAATATGCACATTGAAATATTTTCTCCCGGCCAGATTGAATTGCTGCCTTATCTGAAAGCTTTTAGCCGGTCATTTTATCTGGTTGGAGGTACGGCTGTTGCACTGCATTTAGGTCACGGCAGCAGCTGGCTTTTCATAAGGACATCGATTATACCGAACCTGTGGAATTTCTTGTCCCGGCTGTGCCCGATAAAGAAATAAAGGAATTCCTGATTGACAAAGCCACAGACGTGTTTTAAATTACTTGTGTGCGGCTTGCAGCTCGAGGTATCCAGTGCCATGGCTTCAGGATCGAAGAATTTCACATCCAAACGTCTCCAAGTCTCTTCGTCCCTCAGTCCCAGCATTTTTGTTGATCGAATCCATTGATTCTGATATATTGAACCTATGGTAATTTAAAACTCTTTAAAACCACAGATCAGACATTCTTTCATATAAAGTTCAAAAATTGTCTTGATATGATTACAGGAAAAAGCCTGGAAAAAGTTGACAGAATCTGCCAAGATCTGCCAAGATCTGCCGGAATCTGCCAGAAGTGGACAGAAGTGGACACCATCATTTTTTTGAGCGCTTATTTCAGGGGCTTTGGGATTTTAAAATCAGCTCAGGGCTCAGGGCACAGGGGAAGAAGAAGGGAGCAGGGGGCAGGGGGCGGAGAGCAGAATGCAGGATATGAGACGTAAGAGGTGAGTCGTGAGTGGGAGTGAGGAGTCAGGAGTCAGGAGTGAGGTGTCAGAGGTACAAAAATTTGCTAATACCGGAAATATTACGTATATTGCGTAACGTTAAATACGTAATATGAAGAGCAAAATCTCAAATCCCTTCGTTACAACCGGCTACCTGGGACCTGAATTCTTCTGCGATCGTAAAGATGAAACTGAAAGAATCTTAAGAGCAATTGCCTCAGGAAGAAATATCACTCTGATATCTCTTCGCAGAATGGGGAAAACCGGACTTTTAAAGCATGTCAAGCACAAGCTTGAGAAGTCAGGGAATCCGGTTTCGGTAATCTATGTTGATCTTCTTCCTACATTGAACGGGAATGATTTGCTGAATTCCGTTTCCACTTCCCTGCTCAGGATAAAAACGGATGAAAAGAATATCATCGAAAAAGTCCTGGGAACGCTTGGCTCATTGCGTCCGAAACTTACTATCGACTCACTGACAGGTCAGCCAGCCCTGGAGCTTGTAATTGATTCACCGGCTACAGTTCAGTCGGGATTTGATAAGTTACTCCTGCTGATTTCAGACATAAAAAGGGATATTGTCTTTATGTTCAATGAGTTTCAGCAGATAAGCCGGTATCCAGAGAAGAATATAGAGCAGATGCTTCGCACAGTTATCCAGACATATCCGGAAATTCCTTTTATATTTTCAGGAAGCAGCAGGCACATGCTTGAAAACATGTTTTTGTCAGCAGGCAGACCTTTCTATCAGAGTTCTGAACTTATGTATCTTGATCAGATAAATGAAAATGATTACAGGGAATTCATAAAAGACCATTTCATCAAAGCAGGCAGGACAATTACCGGTGAGGCTATTGACGGTATCTTTGAATGGACAAGGCTTCATACCTATTACGTTCAGTATGTGTGCAGCCTGATTTATGAGTCGGGAGACATGAAAACAGATTTGCCTGATCTGAAAAAGGTTTTCCTGAGGATACTCACCGATTTTGAACATCAGTACATAAGCTACCGGAATCTGCTGCCATCACATCAGTTCAGGCTGCTCAGTGCAATTGCTTCAGAAAACGTGGTGAAAAATCCGACTGCCGGAAAATTCATTGCAGATTATAATCTTACCAGTCCCAGTTCTGTAAGTACCTCACTTAACGCCCTTCAGGATAAAGAAATGATTGTCAGGGAAAACGGTAAATGGATGGTCTATGACGTCTTTTTCTCAAGATGGCTTGAATACAATTACAGCAAATAAAATGGGGGCAGGGGGGTGAGTACATGAATTTAGAATGAGGCCGGTACAACAGAGGAGGATTGCCTCCGGCGATCCCATTGGGAGATCCCAGCAACGACAAGTTGCTCATCAGCGAGCTGCGCTCGCTTAGATTTTTATTTTACATCTGTCCTCGCTCATGCAGCGCATGGCTGATGGATTGCCTCCGGCGATCCCTGAGATGGGATCCCTGCAATTCAAAATCATTCCCTTACTCCTTTCTGTCGTAAGGTATTTTTGTTTTATGACTTCTCTCTCTGAGGCGAGCCTCAATCGAAAAGTCATAAAACAAAAATCCCATCTGCCTGCTGGCAGATGGGAATGATTTTGAGTTGCGGAGAGAGGGGGATTCGAACCCCCGGTCCGCCGGAAGGCGGACAACGGTTTTCGAGACCGCCGCATTCGACCACTCTGCCATCTCTCCTTAAATATTAAGCCGCATTAGGCCACGGAGTTTATCACGCTCAGGCGTGGCCATCTCTCCAATAAATTAAGCCGCATTAGGCCACGGAGTTTATCACGCTCAGGCGTGACCATCTCTCCAATAAATTAAGCCGCATTAGGCCACGGAGTTTATCACGCTCAGGCGTGACCATCTCTCCTGGGGCTCAGCGCGGAGCGCTTCGCAGGTCTTGCAGGTCTTCAGCCTTGCGTCCTGCGTCCTGCGTCCTGCGTCCTGCTTTGCAGCCGACAAAAGTAATAAATATTTGTTCTTAAAAAGTCATTCAATTGTTTTGATAACATACTTTTAAGAGCTTATTTTGCATAACCTTCAGAATATTAATATTTAACCTTAATATTTCAAAACGTGAAAAATCTATTTAAAATTCTGTTTATTATGGGATTGACCGCCACATCCTTCAGCTCTTGTAAAAATAAGCCTGAAGCCGACCTCTCCAATCCATTCTTCCAGGAATACAATACTCCGTTCCAGGTACCTCCTTTTGAAAAGATAATGGCGAAACACTACATGCCTGCATTCGAAAAAGGCATGGAGGAGGGGAGAAAGGATATCGAAAGACTCGTTAAAAATTCAGAGGAACCAACTTTTGAAAATACAATCGGCGCCCTCGACAAGGCCGGCGAGCTTCTGACAAGGGTTTCTGCCGTGTTCTTTGCACAGGCTTCAGCCAACACAAACGATTCGCTTCAGAACATCGAACTGGAGATATCTCCCAAGCTTGCCGGTTACAATGATGAGATAAGGCTTAATCCGGGCCTCTTCAAAAAGGTAAAGCAGGTTTATGATAATCAGGCAAAGTTCAACCTTACAGCCGAACAGAAATTCATACTCGAAAACCTCTATAAGGAATTTGTAAGAAACGGGGCAAACCTGAACAAGGCTGACCAGGATACCCTGAAAAAGCTTAACCAGAGGATCTCAGTTCTTAGCGTCACATTCAGCCAGAATGTGCTCAACGAAACAAACAACTATAAACTCTTTGTCGGCAAGGACAAACTTGCAGGTTTGCCACAGTCGCTTATTGATGCCGCTGCAGAGATTGCAAAAGCAGCAGGAAAGGAAGGCCAGTATGCCTTCACGACACAGAGGCCCAGTATCTTCCCTTTCCTTCAGTATTCTGAAGACAGGGACCTTCGCCGCGAGTTGTTCCATGCCTACACCAACAGGGGTAACAACGGGAATGAGAATGATAACAATAAAGTTCTTGCTGAGATAGTAAGGCTGCGTGCAAAGCGTGCCTTACTCCTTGGCTATAAGTCACATTCCGACCTGGTCCTCGAACCAAGGATGGCCAAAACACCTCAGAATGTTTTCAACCTTCTCGACAATCTCTGGAGCAAAGCAATTCCTGTCGCCAAAAATGAGGTAAAGGAAATGCAGAAGCTTATTGACAAAGAAGGGGGAAATTTCAAACTTGAACCTTCCGACTGGTGGTATTATGCCGAGAAACTGAGAAAACAGAAATATGACCTCGACGATAATGAGCTCAGACCATATTTCAAACTTGACAATGTCCGTGAAGGCGTTTTTACCTGCGCAAACAAGCTTTACGGGATCACTTTCGAGCCAATTGCAAACTGTCCTCTTCCTCACCCTGAGGCACAGGCTTATGAGGTTAAGGAAGCCGACGGATCACATATCGGAGTCCTTTACATGGATTTCCATCCGAGGGAAAGCAAGCGACAGGGTGCATGGTGCGGCAGTTACCGCAACCACCATGTTGTTGACGGGAAAGAGGTTGCCCCGGTCGTAACCCTTGTCTGCAACTTTACACGTCCTTCAGGCGAACTTCCTGCCCTTCTTAACCTGGAAGAGGTTGAAACCCTCTTTCATGAGTTCGGTCATGCTCTTGAAGGATTATTCTGCAAGAATACCTACAACATGTCGTACATAGCCTGGGATTTCGTTGAGCTTCCATCACAGATAATGGAACACTGGGCTACTGAACCAGAACTTCTCAATATATATGCTAAACATTATCAGACAGGCGAAACTATCCCTGCGTCACTGATAGCCAAAATGGACAAGAGCAAATATTTCAACCAGGGTTTCATAAATGTTGAACTTCTTGCAGCGTCTCTGCTTGATATGGCATATTACACACTTGAAGATCCTGCCATTGTTGATGTCCAGAGCTTTGAAAAAGCATATTTCGAAAAAATAGGACTTATTCCAGAAATAGTATCGAGATACAGGAGCACTTACTTCCTTCATATCATTGACGGCTACGACTCAGGCTATTACAGCTATACATGGGCTGCTGTCCTCGACAATGATGCATTTGAAGCATTTAAGGAAAAAGGTATTTTCGACAGAGCCACAGCAGAATCGTTCCGCAGGAATATCCTTGAAAAAGACGGCACCATGGATGCAATGCAGATGTATGTCAATTTCAGGGGACGCGAACCGCAGATAGAACCGCTGCTGAAGAACAGGGGACTCGTGCAGCAGTAACATACTTATATCTGGATTCAGGTTTAGTATATTCTTGAATGATGCTCAGGGCTCAGAGCGCAGAGCTCAGAACTCAGGGTAGGAAGCACAGAGAACAGAGCTCAGGTAAAACCCCCTTTTACCCTGTGCCCTGTGCCCTGTGCCCTGCGCCAAAAGCCGGCAGGCTTTTAAAACGCTTTCCTTATTTCCTCCAGTGACACTCCAAGAATTTTCATCGCTGCCATGTCGAGGAGCTTTTCATCACCTGTGAGGTGGATTGTGATCTGGCTGTGGGTGATGCTTTCACCTGGTTTAAGGGCGGCGGCAGGGGAGGAGGTTTCGAGTTCATAAAACGGACCCATCTGTGATCCGTCTTCCAGGGGACCGTCGTTATAGGAATTCAGGGCATCGCCCGAATAAGGATCGTCCTGTATCTGCCAGGCTGAATTCACATAATCTGTTTTGCCTTCCGGAAGTTTGCAGATAAGCAGGGTGAGGATCTTGTTTTCAAAGTCGTAACTGCCCATAGTACCTGTTGCCCGTTCCGGTGAAAGACCTATCTTGCCGCGGCTTTTACCATCGGCCCTGAAATAAATATTACTACCCCGGATCTTAAGCCGGTCGGGTGATATCTTACCGAAATAGCTGTCATTTACGATAATACCTAAATCTTTCTCATCTCCCTGCCTGAATGGTATTACTACAGTAACCTCAGGGGAGGGTATGAACATGCCAAGCATCCATATTGAAAGCATGCCGGTTTCCTTAAGCCATTCCCTGTCGCCCTTGTTTGTAAGCTTGTTGTCAGACAAATATGCCACATAATTTAAGCCTTTCAGGTCAATTCCTGTTTCTTTTGTGAACTCTTCTTCCGTAAGGAGTGTCACTTTTCTGTCGATCTGGAATTTAAGCGGTGTTCCGCTGTAGTTTTCAGTCTCAGCATAATGAGTGAATGAGGCTGAGGTTTCATTTACGGATGTGGTTGCAAAAGGAAGCGTATCAAGGAATGCAGGTGTCTGCCAGTTATCATATACAAAATCATCTCCTTTTTTGAAATAGATGGAGAATTGTCCTCCCTCCGGGCCGAGCCATAATCTTTCCTCTCCTCCGAAGGGCATTATATGGGGCTGCGACCTGCCTGAGGCTATCAGGTCCCTGTTTATCCATCCGAAGCTGAATCCGTCAGGCCCCATGGCAGTGCTTGTCATTACCCTGCCCTGCCAGGCGGGGACAATGGCAACTGAGGAGTTTCCGTTTTTCAATTCAATTACATCCACATGTTTTCCGAGAAAATTCAGGTTATAGCCGTATTGTTTAAGGGTGTCGATCTTCATGGCGTTTGAATTTTGACTGGTTTGTAAGGTCTGGTTCCTGCCTGTGCATGATACAAGCAGGATTGATGATATGAATGCAATAATTTTCAGGTTCATTTTGTCTTGTTTTAATGTATGACCGGAGATGCCTGTTAAAGTTAATTCAAGGTAAGCATATTTTAGCAGAAGGCAGAAAAAGAATTCCTGATTTCCCCATATTTTTAATTTCAGGTTTAGTTCACCCCCAGGCCCCCTAAAGGGGGTTTAAGAAGCTATCTGCAAAAATCTTAGCCCCCCTTCAGGGCTACTTTTTGAACACATCTTTGTTCCAAAATTCATTTTAAAGGTTTGAAATCCTTAAAGAGACGGAGGCATAGAAATATACAGGAATGATTGAAAAATCTAAATGCCGGAGGCACAGAAAAAATAGGAATAATTGAAAATGCGAGATGCCGAAGGCACAGAAAAAACAGGAATGATTGAAAATGTGAGATGCCGGAGGCACAGAAAAAAACAGGAATGATTGAAAATGCGAGATGCCGGAGGCATCCAAGTCCAATATCCATGGTAATATCCATGGTAAATGGCAAATCGATCATACAACACCAGAGGTGTTGAAGAATATCAGGTAAATAAGTAATCTTCTTTGTAATCTACATCATGTTCATTTAACGTTAAGATCATTTCGTCTTTGAAAGAAACAGACTTATGATGTTCTTCCTGATTCTTTAAATACTTAATCAGAGATTCCCTTAATATAAGCACATGACTGCCTTCTTTTATATCTTTTATCAGATATGCCGGTCAAAATGAGAGGTGAATATGAATATAAGTTGACATATTGTTCCACTTTTAGCACAGAAATAAAATTACTGAAAAATTCTGAAACAGTTCTTCAACCGCTCCGCGGTTGAGAAGAATTACATTAACTCCACCACGGATATAACCGTGGATATTTGACTTCAAAGCCTCCGGCTTTATTATTTTCAAAGCCTCTGGTTTTATTTTCAAAGCCTCTGGTTTTATTTTCAAAGCCTCCTGCTTTAATTCCAAAGCTATGCTGAAAAACGTGATCTGTTTTACTGACATATTATCCCTGCGAAACCCAATATCCCAAAAGCAATATAAAAAATCCGGCACTTCGAATTGGATCCGTCATTTGTACAAAGAGTTGCCTTCAGGAGGTTGGGGGGTTAAAAACAGAGGTTGACAAAACGGGAGTCTAAAAGGGGGTTAGGGGATAAAAAAGAATTTCGGAATTTGGATTTCGGATTTATGATTTAATAATTATAGAATTACTTTTACGGTTTTAATTCCAATAATGGACAAAAAGAAGCTCTGCGGACTGACACCCGGGGATATTCTTCAGGTCGCTGATATTCCCGGACTGACAATGCCGGCTGCGATTTCCGTAACAAACAGCATATATAAGAAACGGCTCAGGGATGTAAGTGAATTCCCGAAAATATCCGGAAAGCTGAAACATCAGATTGCGGAAATATTTACTGCCGGCATTTATGATCATGAGTCGTCTGTTGTATCATCTGACGGAACAGTAAAATATCTTTTCAGGAATGGTGACGGCCTCGTATTTGAAACTGTATATATGTCTGACGGTAAACGCAATACAGTTTGCGTATCCTCCCAGTCGGGATGCCGGATGGGTTGTCCATTCTGCGCTACCGGCCGGCTGGGATTCATTGGAAACCTTTCCGCGGGCGATATTGTAAACCAGATAATAAGCCTGCCGGATGCAGGAAAGGTGAACCATGTTGTATTTATGGGAATGGGAGAGCCGATGGACAATATCGAAAATGTTTTAAAGGCATGCAAAATTCTTACTTCAGAATGGGGACTTGCCCTTAGTCCCCGCGACATAACAGTTTCCACCGTTGGTATACTGCAAGGTATTGAACGGTTTCTTGCAGAATCGTGCTGCAATCTTGTCTTCAGCCTTTTCTCTCCTTTTGCTGATGAGAGGAAAAAAGCAGTGCCGGCCGAAAGAATATATCCGGCCTCATCTGTCATTGAGCTGATGAAGAATTATCCTTTGAGAAAGAAACGCAGGATGAGCGTTGCCTATGTTATGATGAAAGATATAAACGATACTGAGAAGCATCTTCAGGGCCTGAAGGACCTGCTTCGGGGTTCTTCAGTAAGGATAAACCTTATACCATATCATGCGATAGCAGAGAATGAGGCTGTTTCATCTACACCTGATACAATGATGCATTTCAGGCACGAACTTGTTATCTCAGGTATTTCAGCATCCTTGAGAAGGTCGAGGGGAGCTGATATTTCAGCAGCATGCGGACTGCTGGCATCAGGTTCAGTGTCGTGAGTTTATGAGCTGAAAAAGATGTTCGTCTATATACCCGTCATTGGTTTTTACCCAGTCTTTTTTAATGCCGGCCTGCACAAATCCCATCTTACGGAAAAGGTCCATGCTTTCGCTGTTGTTGCTTAAGATATTGCAATATAGCTGATGAAGCTGAAGGGTCGCGAAGCAATAGTCAACAAGGCATTTCAGTGCCATTGAAGCATATCCTTTCCTTCGGTAAGCTTCGTCAGCAATAAGGATTCCTACACCTGCACGCTTATGGAAGGGGTCAAAATCAAAAAGATCGATTGTCCCGATAGTCTTGCCATCAGGGATATGATCTATCATCAGCCGAAGCTGGCCTGTCTCATAAATGGTCTTATGAGAATTTTCAAGGTATCGTTTAAGGGTATATTTCGAAAATGGCACAATGGTGCTGCTGATTATCCAGTATGACGTATTGTTTTCCCAGTCATACAGTAATTCGAGATCTTCGGGCTCCGGGGCCCGAAGATCAATTTCCTTGTATTTCATTGCAGATATGAATATAAATAAACTGTCATTTTTGAATGTCGATTTCCCTGATAAATGCATCGGTGAAGTCCTTTTTTACATTTATTAAAGCTTCTCTCGCAACTGAAATCGATTCAAATTCGCCATAAACATATTTATAAAATCCATCACCATTTTTTATCTCCCTTACCCCCTCGTATCCCGGGAAAATACTTTCAATATCGATCGGGTTACGGGTCGCCTTCAGCTGTATTGTGTAGACCTTTCGTGATGTTGCCGGGCCTGTAATATTGAAATCAGCTTCGCCTCCTGAAGCGGCATTTTCAAGTTCGTACTGGTTAATTATGTATGCATCTTTCAGACCTGCTTCCCTGAGGCTTCCCAGATATGTTACTGCATCAGGCCTGTTATAGAAGACCCCCAGTGCATACAGATAGAGTGAATCGGTCTTTACAGTTCTTACAAACAGCATTTCATCCTTTATAAGGTTATTGAAATATCCTGAATTCAGTTTATCCTTTGTCTGCCTCAGGATTATGCTGTATTTCATCGAACCAGGCTGCCTGAGGTGCTGAGGTGTATAGGCTTCCTGCCTTATTACAACGCCAGTCTTCGGATTGACGATTCCGAAAGTCACCCTCCTGTTATATTTTCTTCCTTCAGGATTATCGGAACCATCAGGATTTGTGTTTACAGCTACGAAATTTGATTCTCCGAATGCCTTTTTAACAAATTTTGACTTGTCGATGCCTGACGATGTCATATAATCTATTACAGCCTGGGCACGTCTGTCAGCAAGACGCTTGTTATATTCCAGCGGTCCCTTTGAATCGGTGTATCCTGCCACTTCAATAGTCAGTTCAGGATAACTGATCATTATGTTCTTAAGAATATCGAGTGTTGGTTTGGAATCTTCAGAAATTTCGGCTTTGTCAAATTCGAAAAGTACATTTTTGATCGACAGGAATTCGCCTGTTGATACCTTTTCGGGTTCAAGGGATGGATTTACGGCGAGGAATTTACCTGCAAAGTACAGGGGAAGATTAAGATTTATCGTATCTGTGTTATATCCGTCGTGACTGACAAAGACCTGATAGTCGCCTGGTTTAATGTTGAAGTTGAATGATCCGTCAGAGGCAACCGGAATATTCTGCATTATTTCCCCGGTCTTCAGGTTTTTGACTGTGATAAGTGATACTTTCGGATCGACCTGCATGCCGTCCTCAAGTTTTATTGTTCCTTCAGCCCTTGTAATTTCATCGGCAGGGTCGACAGCGACAATTGCAAAGATGTTCCTTTGGTGGCTCTTGTCATCAAAGCGGCTTGCCACAAACCCCGGTGCATTATTGTTGAGGATAAAGTTTGTGTTTTCCTGAACTGTATTGAAAGCATATGGCATGCCTACAGGTTGTGTCCATACGGAACCTCTTTTTATTGATCTGAAAACATCGTATGCCCCCATGCTTATATGTCCTATCGAGCTGAAAAGAAGCGCGTTTTCGGCAGGATCGAAGTATGGTGTACTTTCATCATAAGGAGTGTTTATGATATTACCCAGGTTAACCGGCCTATCCCATGAACCGTCTGATAGGCGTTCTGATGTCCAGATATCAAGTTCTCCTTCACCTCCTGGCCTGTTGCTTGAAAAATACATTGTTTTTCCATCAGGGGTTATAAAGCCATGTGCCTCCCAGTATATTGAATTAACATATTTGCCAACGCTTTTGATCTTTGTCCATGTTGTGTCCCTTCTGGTGCTGTAATAAAGGTTTCCGTCACCACCGTCATCCATGAAGAGAATAAGCATTTTGCCATTACCGGTTATCGAGTTCGTATAAAATCTGTCATAACCACCCAGCTGTTTTGTAATGTTTGACGGTTTTCCCCACACATTGTTCTTTTTATATGAGCAATATATCTGTGTTATCCCTTCATTTTTCACAGTGAATACGAATACCGAATCATTCTTTGCAAGTACCGGATTGCAGGCTCCCGGATAATCTGCAAGCCATGGGGCAAAATAATCGGTTATAAGTCTTAGCGGGCGCTTTTTCATCTCCATGGCATAGCGGCAGTTCCTTATCTGGAGGTCGATGAAATCCTGCTGGTAACTATCCTCATCCGATAGACTCTTTTTCATTGTGTTGAAAAAGTTGAGGGCCTGTTCAAGGCTGTCATTCTGGTGAAAAGCAATTGCTAAATACAGATATGTATCGAGCGGAGCTTTTTCTCCTGTCTGTTTGTATTCTTTAGCATAGGAAACAACTCCCTGTGAAGCTTTTTTTAGCAACTGAAGAGCATCTTCCTTTCTTCCATCAAGATTCAGATAACAGATACCGAGCTTTGCTGCCAGGTTATAATTATCAGGATATGCTTTAACAAGAGGTTCATACAGTCCGGCTGCCTTAAGGTAATTTTCATCATAATAAAAATAAGTGTCAGCTTTCTGAAAGGCTCTCAGAAATTCCCTGCGTGAAGACTCCTGCGCTGTCATCGCATTGCCAAGGGCAAGCATCAAAAAAAAGACAGTAACTTTTCTGAATGGGTAAAAATGTTTCATTTTTCCGGTAGGTTATGGGTGACAGTAATTTTAGAATTTCTGGACTGGTTTTGTTGATTGTTATACAAACTACATAAACAGCTAATTATTCATCAGGATTCCGATCTCTTTGACGAATGCATCACTGAATCGCCTGAACTGATCCCTCTGCAATACAGTCTTCGCTTCTTCGGATGTGGAATACCTGCCATACAGATAATGGTACATCCCGTCAATCTCCTTTGTCTCCTTCACACCACTCAATCCGGGGAATGTCAGGTTGATATCCACAGGTGTCTTTGTTGCTTTAAGTTGGATAGTAAAGTATTTCCGGCTTTCCACAGGTTTTTCGCCTGATCTTTTTGTGACCTTTTTAATGAACAGGTCATCGGGATAGCCCTTTCGGATAAGATCATCCCTGTGGGCATAGGCATCGTCTTTATTTGCAAATATGCCGGTGGTATACCTGTAAAAGTAATCCGCTTCATTATAGAATACCCTTATATCCGAAACATATCTGAAGTAGCTTATGTCAACGGGATTGTAGAGCGCCATAACCTGAACGGTATAATACAGGATTGAAGTATCCTGTGAATCATTGTCAGAAACATCGGATACTGCAAGATCCCTGACCAGAATCCGGGGATCAATTTCCTTCACTGCCGGTATTTTTGATAGATCCAGCTTTTGTCCGGCCGGCGGATTTTTATCAAGTACTACATCCCTCATGCTTATAACCCTGGAAGGATTGTCGGCAAGCACAGTTGTGTCTGCATACTGGGGATAATATCCCTGAGGACCTGTATAAATGATCCTGAACCTTCCGGGTGATACTATGAAGTTGTATTTGCCCGTGAACCTGTCGGGGTAAACTGTCTCCAGCGTATCTCCCGATGTCTTGTCGGTCAGGTAGATTGCATTGCTTTCATCGAACTGCATCACAGTATCCTTCAGGCTGTAATTGCCGGATATCTCAAAGATCCTGTTAAGGTCCTCGTTTGAAAGGGTGATATAAAAAATCTCCTTTTTCTTGTACTCGGTTGTTATGGAATAGAATCCGTTCCTGTCATTATTGAATGGCTGGAAAAACCTGTCATCATCGGTCGAGTTTATCGGGAAACCCATGTTCTCCGGTAATTTCCACTGAGAACCTGATCCGCGGCTCCTGTAAATGTCATAGCCCCCCATTCCGCTGTGTCCTTCAGAACTGAAGTATAGCAATGAATCGTTTATCGTAACAAACGGAGTGTCTTCATTAAAGATGGTATTTACACTCTCTCCAAGATTGATCGGTACTCCCCAGTCGCCGGTGGCATCTTTTTCCGAAAGGTAAATATCGAGTCCTCCCATGCCGCCATCCCTGTTGCTTGTGAAATACAGTTTTTTACCGTCGGGCGATATTGCAGCATGTGACTCATAGAATTTTGTGTTAATATTCCTGTTAAGCTTTGTTATAGGTGTCCAGGCGCCATTGATGTATTCAGATGAGTAAATATTGCCGTCAAAATTGTCGGTCTTATATAGGAAGAGCATGGTTCCGTCGTAATTAAGGGAACAGGAAGAGCAATCATCACCGCATTTCAGCTGTGAATTTATCTCGACGGGATCCTGCCATACGCCTCTTATCTTTCTTGAGAACATTATTGCATTGATGATTCCTCTTCTTTCGGTATATACTATCGTATTTCCGTCAAAGCTGACCGCAGGATTTTCATTTACAGATCCCTGGCTGAACTGTTTGCTGAGAAGGACTTTGCTGATCCTGAACGGATTCTCCTGGCTGTTCATGGCGTTGTTGCAGGCCTCAATCTGCTGATCGATGTACGAAAAGTTTTTCATGCCCCCTTTTTTCTCAGTCTCAAGGGCCAGCTTCTTGAAGGTGTTCAGGGTACTTAATGCTTTTTCGAGTTCATTATTTATCATATAGGCTTTCCCGAGGAAAAACCAGGCATCAAGGGGTGCCCTTTTTTCGGAGAAACTGTTGATTTTGGCTCCGTAGCTCGAGTGGTTTACTGCCGATTCGAGATAAGGAATTGCCCTGTCTTTTTCTCCCGGGATATTCAGGTAGCTGGTTCCGATCTTATACTGGATATTATAGTTGTCGGGTTTGTCAAGAAGCAGGTACAAAGGGTTTGCCAGCTCATATTCAAAGAAGAGGTAATGTGATTCAGCTTCTGCAAAGATTTTCCTGTTCTGTATCTTTTGCTGGCCGTATGCAGTAAAAGGCAACAAAACAAAAATAATTAGCCATGATGACAGGCTAAATATTTTCTCCCTGACTACAATCATTATAACAAATATAACAATTTTAGATATAATCGTCAGGGACGGTTATAATTTTATCAAAAGTAATGGAATTCACGGAGCATGTTTATGGCTCCCTTAAACTAAATCAGCGAATCGGTGTAATTCTCGAGTATATCCTTGATCCTGTTGAGGAATTTGCCAGCCAGAGCACCGTCGATAACCCTGTGATCATAGCTGAGCGACAGTATCATTATCTGCCTTATTGCAATCACATCGCCATCGGGTGTTTCGACCACTGCAGGCATTTTCCTGACAGCTCCGATGCCGAGGATCGCAACCTGGGGCTGGTTTATGATCGGTGTTCCGGAAAGGTTGTTATAGCTTCCGAAATTTGTTATGGTGAATGTACCTCCTGTAATCTCATCGGGCCTAAGCCGGTTAGCCCTGGCTCTTTCGGCAAGATCATTGACAGATATGGCAATACCCGTAAGGTTCTTTTCATTTGCGTTTTTAATGACAGGAACGATGAGGTTGCCGTCGGGGAGGGCAGTAGCCATCCCTATATTGATATTCTTCTTTTTGATGATGTTGTTTCCGTCGACTGAAATGTTGATCATGGGAAAATCCTGAAGGGCCCTTGCTGCTGCATCTATGAAAATCGGGGTCAGAGTCAGTTTCTGTCCCTGGGCTGCAAGAAATTTGTCCTTCACGCTGTTCCTCCAGTTTACAACCCTTGTAACATCTGCATCAATAAATGAAGTGACATGCGGGGAAGTCCTTTTTGACATTACCATATGGTCGGCAATAAGTTTCCTCACCCTGTCCATCTCAATGATTTCGTCACCGGCCTGCGGTTCTGCAGGAACAGTCCGGGTAACGGTTTCAGCAGGCTTCTGAATCGGAGGTTTGACCGTTTTACGTTCTTCCAGGAACCTCAGAACATCATCCCGTGTAATCCTTCCGTCCATACCGGAGCCATTGATCCTGTCGAGTTCATCATAGCTTATTCCTTCTCTGGCAGCTATGCTGCGGACAAGGGGTGTAAGAAATTTTCCCGACTGCGTTCTGCTTTTCATATCACGTGAAACAAGAGTCTCTTCCTTCTTTTCTTCACGTACCGAATTAATTGTTTCCCTTATCCTTTCGACTTCCTTCTCTATTTTTTGTATCTCTTCCGGTTGTTTTTCCTTGTTGTCTTCAAGAACAGCAATTATTTCCCCGACTTTTACAACAGAGCCTTCCGCTGCCTTGATTTCAACTAGTGTTCCTCCCGAGGGAGCAGGTATTTCTGAATCGACCTTGTCAGTGGCAACTTCCACAAGGGGTTCATCCTCATTTACATTTGAACCTGACTTAACAAGCCATTTATTGATCGTTGCCTCTATCACTCCTTCTCCCATTGCGGGAAGTACTATGTTCATTCTTGCCATGTAATCTTTTTTCTACAATAACAAACAGGAGCAGTTTATGTTTAAAAGAATCCTACTTGTGATAAGGGCTTCTGTTGCTTATAGCCCTGCCCAGAGTAATTTCATCAGTATATTCAAGTTCGTCACCGACAGCAACTCCGCGGGCCAGAGTTGTAAGGAGGACATCAAATTTCGCGAGCCGTCTTGAGATGTAAAAGTTTGTGGTGTCTCCTTCCATAGTGGTGCTCAGGGCAAGGATGACCTCAGAAATTCCTCCTCCTCCTACTTTCTCCTCCAGCGAATCGATCTTCAGATCAGCAGGACCGATTCCGTCTACCGGAGAGATAATACCTCCGAGTACATGGTAAATCCCCCTGAACTGACCGGTGTTCTCAATAGCCATCACATCCTGGATGTTCTCAACAACGCATATGATTGACCTGTCCCTTTTGTCATCACTGCATATCGAACAGATCTCGTTATCAGAAATGCTGTGGCATATTTTGCAGTAATGTATCTCTCTGTGAAGCCTGATGATACTTTCGCCGAACCGTTCAACTTCCCCTGAATCCCTTTTCAGCAGGTTCATAACAAGCCTGAATGCTGTCTTCCTTCCGATTCCCGGAAGGGATGCAAATTCGTTTACTGCATTTTCAAGAAGTTTTGAAGGAAATCCGGGAGAACTCATCATCATTGATTTTAGGCAAAATTAGTTCATTAATATTTTCGTCACTAAATCCTTGAAGGAATTTTTTACCCTGACGACTTTTTGCTATCTATGCAGATCAATTTCAAAATCCGATGACACCAACATTGATACTGGGTATCTTTTTTACCTACACTGTTCTTCTTTTTGCTGTTACATGGTTCACAGCCCGAAAAGCCAACAACCAGTCATTTTATATCGGCAACAGGGTTTCTCCCTGGTTTGTAGTGGCCTACGGCATGATCGGCGCTTCTCTTTCGGGAGTAACATTCATGTCGGTCCCGGGCTGGGTTAAAGAGACACAATTCAGCTATATGGTTGTGGTATTTGGCTATCTTTTCGGATACATGGTAATTGCAACTGTTTTATTACCTCTTTACTACCGGCTTAAGCTTACATCGATATATACATATCTCGAACAGCGCTTCGGATTCTGGTCATACAAGACCGGGGCAGGATTTTTTATCCTTTCACGGATCCTGGGTGCATCATTGCGTATGTTCCTTGTAATAAATGTCCTGCAGATTTTCGTTTTTGACGCCTGGAATGTGCCTTTCTGGGTCAATGTGCTGATTTTTATTTCGTTAATTATTATTTACACTTTAAAGGGAGGCATCAGGACCATTGTATGGACTGATACCCTGCAAACGACATTCATGCTTCTGGCTGTAATCCTGTCCGTAATTTACATAAGCAGGGAACTCGGCTCTCCGGTATTCAAACTGGCCGGCGAGGTTCTTGACAGCTCGGTTTCAAGGATGTTCATTACCGACTGGCATAATGAGAGGCATTTTCTCAAGCAGTTTCTAAGCGGGATGTTCATAACAATTTCGATGACAGGTCTCGACCAGGAGATGATGCAAAAGAATCTTAGCTGCCGCAATCTCAGGGAGGCGCAGAAGAATATGTTCACTTTCAGCGGCATTGTTGTGCTTGTGAATTTTCTTTTTCTTGTGCTTGGAGCGTTCCTGCTTATTTATGCCCAGACAAAGAATGTTTCGGTTGCCATGACTGACGATCTTTTCCCGACGATAGCTTTCAATTATCTTGGTCCGGTTGCCGGGGTTGTATTTCTTATCGGGCTAATTTCAGCAGCATTTCCGAGTGCCGATGGCGCCCTGACTTCGCTAACGACGTCGGTGAGCATAGATTTTCTTGGTCTTGAGAAACGTGAGGAGATGGCAGAGCATGCAAAGACGAAGACAAGATATATAGTTCACATTTCAATAGCTGTTATATTTTTTATCTGCATTCTGATTTTCAGGGCTCTGAACGACAGGGCAATTATTGACAAGCTCTTTACGATAGCCGGTTATACATACGGACCTTTGCTGGGTTTATTTACATTCGGCCTTTTTACAAAGCGAAAAGTGAGGGATGGGATAACACCTTATATTGCAATTATTTCCCCTGTAGTTTGCTATATCCTTAGCAGTTATTCAGTCGAGTTGTTCAACGGTTATAAATTCGGATTCGAACTTCTTCTCCTGAACGGATTTCTCACATTTGCCGGTTTATGGTTATTCAGCCACAAGGCTGTAAAATAAAATAGTCAGAAAACAGACCTCTGCTGATTGCTGTTGACTGCAGGTTCCTCATTATCTTCGGGTTCCTCCGGCGCATCAGGCTTTGTTATAACGGTTTTGACCCTGTACGGGATATTCCATGTGATGTAATAACTGATACCGGCGGCAGTCCGTTTTCCTCCGCTGCCGTATCCCGGGAAATATATCGGCCGCAGATCTTTTCCGCCACCTCCTGAGACAAGCATTTTAAGCCGCAGGTTCCATCCCATGCTGAAGTTTTTGAATATCTCGGCCCTCACACCCGGCGTAACTTCAACGAAATGGCCCATTCTTGTTCTGGAAGGTATTGATGAAGTAGTGGTACCCCAGTAATTATCGTGCCTGAAAGACGGGGTTTCGGAGCTGAACAGGCTGACGCCGTATCTGAGTCCTATCCCTGCCTGGTATTTCCCTGCCGAAATATCAGGTTTAAGGAGGTTGAAGTCAACCCCGATACGGGTAAACCAGCCTTTGCTCAGGTAGTTGTAATTATACTGGGAGTATTTATAGTCGAGGTATCCTGCTTCAGCCACCCATGCCATTTTCTCACTTCGGTCGAATGAAACACAACCTTCGATGCTTAGATTGTTTTTGTCGGACATATAGAAGCCCGGCCCCGCAATATCTGCCCCGATCCTTATTTTCAGAGGAAATGACACTGTGTCCTGTGCCATGGATGACACAGGCATGAGCAAAAGGAAAAAGTTAATAAAATATGCGAATGTTTTCCTCATTTTTTGTTGTTATGCTGTTGTTGCCTCTGAAGATATAGTCGATAATGTTTTTGGAATAGAATATGGTATCGAGATCATGGAAAAATGTATAACCGCACTCTTTTGAGATAAGATGCGGGTATGAACGGTAAATGAACTTTATTGTGTCGGAAACCCCATTGATCTTAATTACAAAGGAGCTTGTGTCGGCTGACGGATTCAGAGGGAAAAGGGCAGGTTGTATTTTTGCAGCCTTGTTATAAATTCTGCCGCCAACGGCATTAAGACCATAGAGTGTAAGGCTGTCGGGAGCCTTTAATTTTTTTGTCTGGTCGAGATAGAAGGAAGCTTTCAGGAAGGCATTTGTCTCTTCAAAGCATGCATCAGGTGAACATGATGAGATGCTGATAATCATCGCCAATACGGAAAATGCCATAATAAAGATGAAAGCTTTCTTCATGAGAATTTGAAAGCACCAAAAATACAAAAATATAACCGATGGATGAGAAGCGGCTTAAAAAAACAGCATGTTCTGTGTTGTCAGAATTTTGGAAGGTTTTTCAGTATTCCGTTGATACCGTTCTTTAATTTGGAAAGAACATTATTATCCTTTTCACCCGAAAAGTATATCTCGGCAATGATGTCCTTATAATGCTCAGCGATAAGGTTCCTTTTAAGCTTAAGGGTAGGGGACAGTTCTCCCGACTGAGGGGTCCATTCTTCAGTTACAAGTCTGAATCTTTTTATCTGCTCATGCTCGCCCAGTGATTTGTTAACCTCCTTTACCTCCCGGCTGAATTGTTCAATGACATCGGGAAGCTCAATGAGTTCGCTGTTATCGCGGAATTGTATCTTATGTTTCGAGCACCAGTCGTGCAGGAATCCGAAGTTGGGCGAAATGAGGGCGCTGGCAAATTTTTCATTTTCCCCGATCACCATAGCCTGCTCGATAAAGAATGATTCCTTAAGCTTGTTCTCGATTACCTGGGGAGCAATGTATTTGCCTGCCGACAGCTTGAATATCTCTTTTTTCCTGTCTGTAATCCTTAGGAATTTTCCCTCCTCAAAGATCCCAATGTCGCCTGTATGGAACCATCCCTCGCTGTCGATAGCCTCGGCAGTAAGCTCAGGAGCCTTGTAATACCCAGCCATTACATTAACACCACGGCATAATATCTCACCGTCATCTGCAATTTTCACTTCACATCCTTCTATGACCGGGCCAACAGTTCCGAACCGGATCTCGCCAAGCCTGAAAGGGTTTACTGCAATAACCGGCGATGTCTCGGTGAGACCGTAGCCCTGAATAACAGGAAGACCGGCAGCCCAGAATATCTTTTCGAGCCTCGACTGCAGAGCAGCTCCGCCCGATACCATTACCTGAAGCTCGCCGCCGAGCGCTTCCTGCCATTTGCTGAAAATAAGCTTCCTTGCAATCCTGAGCCTGAATTTATAAAATGAAGAATTGCCTTCAAGCCTGAATTTAAGTCCCAGGTTGACAGCCCAGAAAAAAATGGCCCTTTTCAAAGGAGAAAGGTTCCTGCCTTTACTGATTATGTTATCATAAATTTTTTCCAGGAGGCGGGGCACAGTGTTGAAAATATGGGGTTTTACTTCCTTAACAGCCTCAGAAACAGTGCCCATGTTCTCAACGTAATAGATGCTTATGCCTTTGTACTGGAAATGATAGTTGACCATCCTTTCATATACATGGCATAATGGGAGAAAGCTCATCGCTCTGTTTCCGTATCCGAGGTGATGTGCTTTCGAAGTTGTAATTGCATTTGTTACAAGATTCCTGTGGGTAAGCATCACCCCTTTGGAGGTCCCTGTGGTTCCTGATGTGTATATAATGGTCACAATATCTTCGGGAAGAATGCTTTTCTTTATTCTTTCAAGTTCATCCCTTGTTTCCGGTCCCGATTTCTTTCCTTCTTCCTTAATTTCGCTGAACTGCCTCAGTCCATCCACAGGATCAAATGAGAAGATTTCCCTGAGGGTACTTATTTTTCCTGCAATAGGGCTTACCTTGTTATATATAGATTTATTCCCTACTATTATTGCCTTTACTTCTGAATGTTCAAGTATAAATTCATATTCATCCGTACCTATGGTCGGATATATGGGGACATGAATTATCCCTGCCTGGGCCAGAGCCATGTCGGCAATATTCCATTCAGGCTTATTTGGAGAAATTGTTGCGATTTTGTCGCCCTTTTTATATCCCATTGACAGAAGGCCATAACTTATCAGGCTGATGTACTCACTTATCTCTTCCGTCGACCATGTGATCCATTCCTTATCCTGTTTTCCCGCGTACATGTCCTTGCGCGGATATTTCTCAACGTTAAGGTCAATGATGTCGAATGTTCTTGTTATCTCCATGGTCAGAAATTTTTAAAACCGCAATTCTAATAAAATTTTCGAACAAAAGAAATCATGGCAAAAAATAATTCTGTTATATATATGTATATATTTAATATTTAATATTATATACTTATGCTTGCATGCTGATATTTTCGAATGGGAGAGATTAGAGGCGAAAGACCCGGGGTCAATGATAAGGGGAAATATCAGAAATCCGGATTAACCTCAGGGCGCAAAGAAAATATAGATCTTATAATTCTTTGCGTAAAACTTTGTGCTCTTTGTGGTTATGGATTTTATTTTAGTCTTTTACAAAACTTATAACAGGCATCAGATGATACTCCTCAGGTAGTTTTCCGCTCTTTGGATTGCAGATTTTAATCCGGCGGGATTTTTACCGCCTGCTGAAGCAAGGAAGGGCTGTCCGCCGCCTCCTCCGTTAATCTCTCCCGAGATCTCCTTTATTATTGTTACTGCATTGATATTCTTTTCTTTTACAAGGGTGTCGGACACCATCACAACAAGATTTGCCTTTCCGCTGATGTCTGCGCCGAGCACCAGAACGCTGTTGTCTGAGTTGTTTCTTACTTTCTGGGATATGTTTTTAAGCATATCGGCAGATCCTGCTTCAATGATACCTGAAAGGAACCTGATTTTTCCCATCATAACGGCATTTTCTTCAATCTCCCTTAGAGCCGCAACAGCCGATTGCATCTGAAGCTTCTCCATATCTTTCCTGAGCGCAGCGTTTTCGGCAATAAGCTTTTCGACGCTTTCCTTAACATTTCCGGTGCTCTTGAGAAGAAGAGAAATATCCTCGAGGGAGGAAAGCTTTTCATTTATGTACTCCTCTGCTTTTCCTGCAGTTACAGCCTCAATTCTTCTTACTCCTGCTGCAATTGCTCCCTCCGATACGATCTTAATTATTCCTATTCTCCCGGTATTAGCAACATGGGTTCCTCCGCAGAGTTCAACCGATTCGCCGAATTCAACAACTCTTACAGTGTCGCCATATTTCTCGCCGAACAACGCCATGGCTCCCATCTCACGGGCTTTGCTCATGGGTACATCCTCAAGGACATTGGCAGGAATGCATTTTCTCACCATATTGTTAGCGACAGCCTCCACCTTCTGAACCTCTTCCTTTGTAAGCCTGCTGAAATGACTGAAATCGAACCTCAGCCTGTCGGCGTTGACAAGCGATCCTTTCTGTTCGACGTGTTTCCCGAGCACAGTCCTGAGTGCATAATGAATAAGGTGCGTTGCCGAGTGGTTGTTTGCTGTCATTTGTCTCTTTTCAGGATCAATAACTGCATGGAAACCAGCTTCAGGATCGGCAATTTTCCCATCTGCTATATGAATTATAGTGGTGTTCTCTTTGATAGTGTCTTTAATCAGTATTTTTTCCTTTTCCGAAACCAGATAACCGGTATCGCCCGACTGCCCGCCCGACTCGGCATAGAATGGAGTTTTATTGAGGACAATCTGGAGGTTTTCCTTTCCCCTAAGCTTTATTGTCCGGTATTTTGTAATGAGGACATCGTCTTCCGTTCTAGTATATCCGGTGAATTCAGTTTCGCCGGATTCCCTCACGATGATCCAGTCGCCAGCTTCCACTGCCGCATCCTCCCTTGAA
Source organism: Bacteroidales bacterium (assembly GCA_012517605.1). GTDB lineage: Bacteria > Bacteroidota > Bacteroidia > Bacteroidales > VadinHA17 > LD21. The sequence continues at coordinate 37,282 of JAAYUS010000132.1, read as the reverse complement.
CGGTCTTTCTGGTAAGTCATTTCCCTTTCAAAGCCTTCAGTATCAGTTGACAGCCCTTTTTCCTTAAGGATCAGCTGGGTGAGATCGAGAGGAAAGCCGTAAGTGTCGTAAAGCTCAAATGCTGCTTTTCCGGGAAGGACAACAGTGCCTTCATTCCTGAGTTCATCGATCTTTCTTTCGATGAGTTTCAGACCTTTGCCCAGGGTATTGAGAAATGAAGTTTCCTCCTCATGAATTACCTTAACAATATGATCCTTGCGGGAACGAAGTTCGGGGTAGGTATCTCCCATTACATCAGCAAGAACAGGGACAAGCCTGTAAAGGAACGGTTCTTCCATCCCAAGGTTGTTATATCCATACCTGACGGCCCTGCGGAGTATTCTGCGGATCACATATCCGGCCCTGTTGTTTGATGGAAGCTGGCCATCGGCTATCGAAAATGCGATTGCCCTGATATGATCGGCTATTACCCTCAGGGCAACATCCTGGTTTTCCCTTTCTCCATACTTCCTGCCCGAAACAACAGATATCTCCCTTATTATTGCCTGGAAGATATCAGTATCATAATTCGATTTTGTGCCCTGAACCACCATGCACAGCCTTTCGAATCCCATACCTGTATCAACATGCTTTGCAGGAAGCTGCTCGAGACTTCCGTTTGAAAGGCGGTTATACTGGATGAAGACAAGATTCCAAATTTCAATTACGTGGGGATGTCCTTTGTTTACAAGAGTATGTCCGGGGATCTTTTCCCTTTCGCTGTCATCCCTTATGTCAACGTGAATCTCGGAGCAGGGGCCGCAAGGACCCGTATCACCCATTTCCCAGAAATTATCCTTTTTTGATCCCTCGATGATCCTGCCGCGGGGATCACTGAACATCCTGTTCCAGCATTCCGCAGCTTCATTGTCTCTTGGTACATTTTCTTCAGGACTGCCCTCAAATATAGTTGCATAAAGCCGGTCTTCAGGTATGCCCAGCTTCCCGTTAAGGAATTCCCAGGCCCATTCAATTGCTTCTTTTTTAAAATAGTCGCCGAATGACCAGTTGCCAAGCATCTCAAACATAGTGTGATGATAAGTGTCAAGACCTACTTCCTCGAGATCATTATGTTTTCCCGACACCCTGAGGCATTTTTGTGAATTGGCAACCCGGCGGTCGGAAGGCTGCCGGTTACCGAGAAATATATCCTTGAACTGGTTCATCCCGGCATTTGTGAACATAAGGGTAGGATCATTTTTTGTTACCATGGGGGCTGAAGGCACTATCAAATGACCTTTTGACCGGAAAAAATCAAAAAACAACTGCCTTAACTCGTACGACTTAAGTGATAAAAACATATAATTTTACAATAAGTAGCTTAAATTTGAGTTTGTAAAATTAATTTAATTGTTTTAGATTTGTCACTCCCGGAGAAAAAAACAGGATTCCCTGATGTTTAAGAAGAAATATTTTCTGGATCTTACGGATCTTCAGTTCAAGCAGGTAAAGCTGCCGCTGAAAAGCAAACTTTTCAGGTTTTTTCTTTGGTTTCTGGCCTCGGTTGCTGTAACAATTTTCTATACAACTGTATTCAGTGATCTTTTCGGTTCTTCCAAAGAAAGAATGCTTGTTCAGGATATTGAAAACCTCAAGCTTAAATTCTCCCTTCTGGGGATGAGCATGGATAATTCACTTAAAATACTCAATGATCTTAAATTATCTGATGAACACCGATACAGGCCTGTGCTTGAGATGGATTCAATTCCTTCATCGGTGAGGAAGATGGGTTATGGCGGCACCGACAGGTATGATGAACTTGAAGGTTACAATAATTCCATGCTGTTGATTTCCATGCGTAAAAAGGTTGATGAGATAAAGAACATGACAACCGTTCAGTACGAATCATTCAAGTCGGTTGAGGAAAAGAAAAATGAATGGGAGAGGGAATTGGAATATCTTCCAATGATAAGCCCGGTTAACGTAATATACCGCCTCGGCGACGGAGTAAAACTCAGGGAAAAGCATCCTGTGCTTGGCACTCCGCAATGGCATCACGGTCAGGATTTCAGTACTCCTTACGGTACACAGGTTTTTGCGACAGGCTCAGGCAAGGTGATAGAAGCCGGCTGGAAAGGAGGGCTTGGCAATTGCATAGTGATTGACCATGGATATGGTTATCAGTCTGCTTACGGTCACCTCAGCAATATGAAGGTAACGGTCGGGCAGAATGTGAAGCGTGGAGATCTTATAGGATTGACCGGAAGCACCGGAACATCCACGGGACCTCATCTGCACTACCAGATAGACCTGTACGGCCAGTATAAGAATCCTCTTTACTTCTTCAACAACGATCTTACGGAGGACGAGTATTTTGAAATGATCCAGACCCTTTCAGCCCGTTCAAAATACAGGTAGGATCGCAGCTGTCCGTTTCAAATTGCCATAAGACTTTACAGGTGATATTTCATTTATGGAGTGAAATAATTATCTTTGCGCGGTAATGGCCAAAAAAGCTAAATACAAGTTCAATCCTGAATCCCTGAGCTTTGACAAGATCCGTCTCGGGGTAAAATCACTTCTTCTCAGAGCCCTTGCATTTATTGTAGGGTCTGTTATTATTGCCGTAGTCTTCAATTTTATTTTTGGCCTGTTTTTCGACAGTCCAAAGGAAAAAGCCCTCAAACGCGAGATCGCCCAGTTGACTTTGCAATATGACCTTGTTCACAGGGAAATGGGAAATCTTGAGAAAGTTATTGAACACCTGCAGGAAACCGACGATAACCTTTACCGTTCAATCTTTGGCGCCGAACCTATTCAGGCAACTCAGAGGCAGGCAGGTATCGGTGGTGTCAACAGGTATAACGAACTTGAAGGATACAATAACTCAAAGATCGTTATCGAAACAGCAAAACGGCTCGATGCCATAAGAAAGAAGGTCTACATTCAGTCGAAATCCTTTGATGAACTTATTGCCCTGGCCACTGAAAAGGAGAACATGCTGAGATCCATTCCGGCCATAATTCCGATCTCGGCAAAAGATCTTACGCGTATTGCATCGGGTTACGGACTCAGGATACACCCTTATTACAAGATAAGCAAGTTTCATGCAGGGATGGATTTTACGGCCCCTCTTGGGACAGAAGTTTATGCCTCGGGTGATGGTACAATAGAAACTGTTCAATCGGGCAAAAGAGGTATGGGCAATTATATAGTAATAAATCACGGATTCGGATATCAGTCAATCTATGCCCATCTCGACAGCTTTAATGTAAAGCAGGGACAGAAAGTCGGCAGAGGCGATGTTATAGGCTTTGTGGGAAATACAGGAATGTCGGTTGCCCCTCATCTCCATTATGAGATAAAAATGAACGGTTCGAACGTCGATCCTGTGAACTTCTTCTTTAACGACCTTACACCAGGGGAATATGAAGAAATGATCGAAATAGCTTCACGGACTGGTCAGTCGTTTGATTAAGCCACAGATTGCTGTTGATCTGCCGGTCGGCTCTTTATTTCACCTCCAAAAATATTACACACGAAAAATGCCATATAAGGAAAAGAAAATTGAGAAGCTCTATTATTCGATAGGAGAGGTCTCAAAAATGCTTGACGTGCCAGTCTCGACAGTAAGGTTCTGGGAGAATGAATTCGACATTCTCCGGCCAATGAAGAATAAAAAGGGAAACCGGATGTTCACTGCAAATGATGTCAGAAACCTTGAGATAATTCATAAACTTCTGAAGGAAGAAGGAATGACTATAGCAGGGGTTAAAAAGAAATTATCCGGGAAATGGGATGAAGCAAACCATAAATATGAGATCACCGAATCATTAAATAAAATAAAGGACCTTCTTTTGGAACTAAGAGACAGCATGTGAAATCGTTGCTGCTCAGAACATACTTACTCCCGAATGAAACTTTCAGAACTTAGCACATTTCTTGATTCTTCAGTTCCCCTGTCGTTCCAGGAAGAATGGGACAACTCGGGGCTCCAGGTCGGCAATCCTGACATGGAGATAAACTCGACTCTTATTGCACTTGATGTCACTGAGGCTGTGGTGGAAGAGGCCATCCGAACCGGATCGGACCTGATCCTGTCGCATCATCCGCTTATCTTCAGCGGTATACGAAAAATAACCGGACGTTCTTCCACTGAAAGGATAATTATGGATTCCGTCAGGAATAATATTGCAGTTTATTCTGCACATACAAACCTCGATATGGTAAGTAACGGGGTAAGCCGTAAGATGGCTCAGAAGCTGGGTTTGGAGAATATTAGTGTTTTGCGTACACTTAAAAACAAATTGCTGAAACTCGTTACTTTTGTTCCTGAAGAACATCTCGACAGGGTGAGGAATGCAATATTCAATGCCGGAGCCGGGGTGACGGGGAATTATGATCTTTGCGGTTTTACCGCGGAGGGAACAGGAAGCTTCCGCGGAGGCGAAAATACAAAACCATTTGCGGGAAAGAAAGGGATATTGCATTTTGAGAAGGAGACAAGATTTGAGACAGTTCTCTATACGCATCTGAAAGACAGGGTAATAAAGGCGCTTTTAGGCGCTCATCCCTATGAAGAGGTGGCATATGACATCTATGCCCTTGATAATGATAATATAGATTCAGGTTTGGGATGTATAGGAGAGTTACCAGAAGCTGTTGACGAAATCGTTTTCCTTAATAAGCTGAAGTCGGTTTTCGGAGCTGAAGGTATCCGTTATTCAAAGCTTACAGGCAGACCTGTGAAAAAAGTGGCACTGTGCGGAGGTTCCGGTGCATCCCTTCTGAACGATGCTGTCAAAAGCGGAGCCGATGCCTTTGTGACAGGTGACATTAAATACCATGCTTTTTTTGAACCTGATAACCGGCTCTTACTTGTGGATTGCGGCCATTATGAGACTGAAAAATTCTCTGTGGAGATTTTATACGATCTAATTGTAAAAAAATTCCCTAACTTTGCAGTCCGGTTTTCAGAAACAAATACCAATCCGATAAATTATCTTTAAAATGGAAAAAGCAAAATCACACGAAACTGAGATTTCCGTCGAGGAAAGACTTAGAGCTCTATATAGTCTTCAACTGGTTGATTCGGAAATAGACAAGATCAAAACACTAAGGGGCGAGCTGCCTCTTGAAGTACAGGATCTTGAGGATGAAATTGCCGGACTCGAGACAAGGCTTGGAAACCTTAGGGAAGAGGTGGTGAACCTTGAGAAAGCTGTTTCGAAAAAGAACAACGAAATCACAGATGCTGAGGCTCTTATTAAAAAGTATGAAGAACAGCAGAAAAATGTCAGGAACAACAGGGAATTTGACTCATTGTCGAAAGAGATAGAATTCCAGAATCTTGAAATCGAACTTTTCAATAAGAAGATTAAAGAGTTTACTGCACAGATTGACGAAAAGAAAACTCTGATAAATGATTCGGAAGCCACTCTTGCCGACCGTAAAACCGACCTCGAAAACAAAAAGGCCGAACTTGATGAGATCATATCCGACACTCAGAAAGAGGAGGAAGGTTTGTACAACAAATCTGAGAAGATCCAGGGATTGATTGAAGACAGGCTTCTGACAGCATATAAAAGGATCAGATCGAATGCAAGAAACGGCCTTGCCGTCGTACCCGTCCAGCGTGATGCCTGCGGCGGTTGCTTCAACCAGATCCCGCCACAGCGCCAGCTCGACATCAGATCGCGCAAGAAAATCATAGTCTGTGAATATTGCGGACGCATCCTTGTGGATGACGAAATAATCAACGAAAGTCATCTGTAGCTTTATGATATCAAATGACGAGGGTGTCTCAGACGACACCCTCTTTTTTTTTCTAACTTTACAGATGCAACCAAAAAGTTCCTATATGTCTGCAGATGATTTCAAAATGCAGGTGGCTGAGGGTATTCCGGATTATCTTCCGGATCCGAAACCATATGATCACAATATTAATCATGCGCCGAAAAGAAAGGACATCCTGAATGCTGCTGAGAAAAAGCTTGCATTGAAAAATGCACTTCGATATTTTCCGGTCTCTCTTCACAAGACCCTCTCAAGGGAGTTTGCAGAAGAACTTAGGGAAAGAGGCAGGATCTATATGTACAGGTTCAGGCCTGATTATGAAATAAAGGCACGTCACCTTGATGATTTTCCGCACAGATCTGTCCATGCCGCGGCTATAATGCTGATGATCTCCAACAATCTCGACAATGCAGTTGCGCAGCATCCTCACGAACTTATTACATATGGGGGCAATGGTGCCGTCTTCCAGAACTGGGCGCAATACAGGCTTACAATGAAGTATCTTTCCGAAATGACTGATGAACAGACCCTTGTTGTCTATTCCGGTCATCCTCTCGGCCTTTTTCCCTCCCATAGCGATGCTCCCCGCCTGGTGGTGACAAACGGAATGGTGATACCGAATTATTCGTCACAGGATCACTGGGAGAAGTTCAATGCCCTCGGTGTATCCCAGTATGGTCAGATGACGGCAGGTTCATACATGTATATCGGACCCCAGGGTATAGTGCACGGGACCACCATCACTATCCTTAATGCATGCAGGAAGATAAAGAATGATAATGATAAAAACGAACTAAAGCTATTTGTTTCTTCCGGCCTTGGCGGGATGTCGGGAGCCCAGCCAAAGGCCGCCGGCATTGCCGGAGTCATCTCAGTGATAGCGGAAGTGAATCCGAAGGCCGTCCAGACACGTTATTCCCAGGGATGGGTCGATGAGGTTATAAGCGATAAGGGCCGCCTTGCTGAAAAAATCCTTGAGGCAAAGAGATCCCACAGGCCACGATCCTTTGCCTTCCCGGGAAATATTGTGGATCTCTGGGAATACCTTGCCCAAAACAATATAAAGGTTGATATTGGATCGGACCAGACCTCCCTTCATAATCCCTGGGCGGGAGGATATTATCCCGCAGGCGTTTCCTTTGAGGAATCCAACAGGCTTATCTCATCAGATCCTGAAAAATTCAGGGACCTTGTAAGGGAGTCTCTGCGCCGGCAGGTAAAGGCTATAAACCACCACAGTGAGAGAGGCACATATTTCTTTGATTATGGCAATGCCTTCCTTCTGGAAGCATCAAGGGCCGGAGCAGATATCCTTGATCCCTCGGGTGAATTCAGATATCCTTCATATGTACAGGACATAATGGGCCCAATGTGTTTTGACTATGGATTTGGTCCATTCCGCTGGGTATGCTGTTCGAATTCGCCGGCCGACCTTGAAACTACAGACAGGATTGCTGTTGAAATCCTCGAAAAACTCATTAAAACCTCGCCTCCGGAAATAATTCAGCAGATGTCGGATAACATCCGCTGGATAATGGAAGCCGGCCGGAATAAGCTTGTTGTCGGATCACAGGCGCGTATCCTGTATGCCGATGCTGAAGGAAGGGCTGAGATAGCAGGCGCTTTTAACACTGCCATAAGGGATGGAAGAATCTCTGCGCCTGTTGTTATCGGACGGGATCATCATGATGTGTCGGGTACCGACTCTCCATACAGGGAGACATCAAATATCCGCGACGGATCGAAATTCACTGCCGACATGGCGGTTCATAATGTCATTGGCGATTCATTCCGGGGTGCAACGTGGGTATCATTGCATAATGGCGGCGGAGTGGGATGGGGGGAAGTCATAAACGGAGGCTTCGGAATGGTTCTCGATGGCAGGCAGGACACTGAGCGGAAACTGAGGATGATGCTTCACTGGGATGTAAATAACGGCATAGCCCGCCGGAGCTGGGCCGGCAACCCTGGCGCCATGTTTACCCTCGGCAGGGAGATGGAACGGACACCCGGGCTTAAGGTCACGGTGCCATTTGCGGCCGATGATTCTGTTATTGATGAAGCCCTGTCAGATCAGACAGGCAACAGCTAGAGCCACAGCGCCTTCTTCCCGGCCTGTAAATCCCATTTTTTCGGTCGTTGTTGCCTTGACGGAAACATCATCGGGTGATATTCCGAGAATTTCAGCTATGGTCTTTCTCATTTCAGGTACAAACGGAGCTATTTTGGGTTTTTCCAGACAGACCGTACTGTCGACATTACTGACTGAAAATCCTTTCTCTTTTATAAGACCGAGAGTCCTTTTAAGTAATATTTTACTGTCGATATTCTTATATGCAGGATCATTATCAGGGAAATGATATCCTATGTCCCTTAATCCGGCAGCACCAAGCAATGCATCACAAATGGCATGGAGAAGAACATCCCCGTCGGAATGGGCAATACATCCCCGTTCCGAAGGGATTTTTACCCCTCCGAGCCATAAATCAAGACCCGGTGCAAGACGGTGAAAATCGATTCCCTGGCCGATCCTGAAACCCATGATGCTTATCTGCCGTTGTTGCTCAGTGCATTGATGTCGAATGCAAGTGAAAAGCGCAATGTTCTTGCCAGAGGATGGTTTGAAACAGTGGGCATAAGGTATGAGAAATCTATCTCAAAACCTTTAAGCCTGAAACCTGCCCCGGCAGTGAAATATTTCCTGTTTCCTTTGCTTGCATTTTCATGGAAATAGCCGGTTCTTATTGCAAACTGGTTGTTGTACCAGTATTCCAGACCAATGGAGGATGTTATTTCATGTATCTCTTCCTTGAAACCACCCGGAGCATCATAAAATGACTGGAAAATTGCAACGGGTACGGATACGTTTGGGTCCTTCCCGTCGATTATTTCCATGTCATTATTATAGATAGGTGGTGTTGGTACAAGAAGTTTATTGAAGTCTATCGCGAGAGCAATCTTGTTGAAATTATCAAGGTCAAGAGAAGAAGATCCTCCGATCCTTAGATTCATGGGAATGAAGTCGGATTTCTGGTCGTCGGAATAGCTCATTTTTGAACCTATATTGGAGAAGTTCACTCCGAAGGCGACATTTCCGTCCTTGCTGAAAAGCGATATCTTGTTATTGTAATATCCCGAGATATCAGCAGCAAATGAGGTACCGGCCTTTGTCGCATCGCCACCGGAATATGTTCCGCCCGTTAGATTCGAATAAATGAACCTGAACACAATCCCTCCGGAAAAATGTTCAGCGAATATCCTTGAATATCCGACGTCGAAAGCAAGTTCGTTAGGCTTGAAATTGCGTTCAAGATTACCGAATTCATCAGTGAAAGGCACATCGCCAAGGGATGAATACAGCAAACTGGCGCTGGCAACCTGTTTCTTATCGATGCGGTAATATCCTGTAAGATAGGCAATGTTGATATCAGGAACGAGGTTCCTGAGCCATGGGGAGTAGGAAATGCCAACCCCGGCTTTGCCATCAATAAAAGCGAATTTTGCAGGATTCCAGTGCTGGCTGTAGACATCGGGCGTCGTTGCCACCCCTACATCGCCCATCGCTCCGGATCTTGAATCAGGGGCAATCGTAAGGAACGGAACAACTGTCTGAATGGCATTAAGTTCCTGGGCATATAAACCCTGAGCTCCAGACACTAATAATAATAACAAAAAAATAGCAGGAGTAATTTTTTTCTTCATGCTGATATTTAAATTTTTAGAAGTTACAAATATAAAACAAATTATCAGGCGACTTATTGTGTGATGATCAATAAATGATCATTCTTCCTGAAACAGTGGCAGTTTCGCCTTTTCCGGATACAACAGTGAGCCTGTAGGGATACAGTCCGCTCCTGATTTTCCCGCTTCCTCCCGGGCCTGAGCCATCCCATTCAATGGGATAAAGCCGGTAACCAGTCGAATATTCCGATTCTTTCAGCACCCTGACAAGCTTTCCCGAAGTATTGAATATTTCGATTGTTATGTTAAGGTATTCATCCGGCCTGTTATGCTCAGCTGTAATCCAGGTCGTATTTTTAAAAGGATTCGGGTAGTTAATAAGGTTCCTGAGAATTAAACGGTCCTCATCCCCGACAACGAAATCCAGCGATTTTTCGGTTGAATTGTTATAGTTATCCCATGCCTTAAGAGTCAGTGTATGTTTTCCCGGGGCAAGTCGGGTCAGCCTGAAATCAAGAGTCCCTTTTGTATAGCTTCCGGTTTCATAGTCAAAATAAGTGTTAAGAATGAAAGAATTGTCCCTGTCATTATCGAGCCAGCAAATAATATCGTGTCCAATGCCGGTTCCGGAAATATTTATACCGTTTTTATCTTCAAGGATGGCAAAAAGCCTGGGATTGCGATCTGTAATACCTCCATCTTTAAAAAGTGTGTCGTTAATGAACAATTTTACGGCAGGTCCTTCATTGTCGGCATCGAGGGCACTGCTGAACCCTCCTGCAATTATTTCCGAATAATTTCCTGTCAGTTCCATTCCGCCGTAAGAAGCATAATAACTGATTTTTCCCTTTCCATACGTGTAATCCATGTCGCGTGGAACAATGAAGGAAAACCTGAACCTGCCGTTTCTGGCCCTTGCCTTCCCGCTGAAAAGTATGTTTTCGCGGGTGTTGTAATGGAACTTCTGACCACCATCATTGGCAAGTGTTTCTTTTTCATCCGGTTTGTCATAGATCACTATCGTGATGATGCCATTGAAATCACTCAGGTCGTTCCCTGCGGCATCTGCTGCGTGACCTGTAATACTGATAACTGAAAGCGCCTTAAGAGTATCGCTGCTTTGAGTTGCCGGGACATTATTAATCGAATCCGTCACAACTGTTCCCTGCCATGGCCACGACAGCCTTACTGCGGGATCTCCGAGAAGCACAAAATTACGTTTATTTGTATTGTTCCCGGATCTGTTCTTGGCCAGCCTTATAATATCGCCAAAACGAAGTCCTGCACCATCCTCACCACGGCTGAATGCAACTTCGAAGATGTTCCTGTTCAAAACATAATTTGGTGCGGAATACACCAGCCGCGATGTAGACATAAGGGCAACGGCTCCGCCGTCTTCTTTAAGCAGGATGTTCTCCCCTGAAGAGTTTTTAGGCTGAAGTGCGCCTGTGGCAATGTTTTTTTCAGCATCATCAAATCGGCTGAATTCGCATGTTGCCGTAATGAAAAGCGGAAGCCTGCCAATGTTTTTCCATGCGGAAATGGATTCAGGTGTTACAACTCTTTCGTGGCCGAGACTGGTTTCATTCCCGTGTCCTATATAGTTAAAGATCAGACTTCCCGAATTGATCTGTCCATTAATGGCCTGAACCACATCCGGGTAGAACTCTCCGGTCGGTGTTGTCTCCTGCCTGAAGGAGTCGAAATATATCTTTTTCAGGTTCATCCAGGGTGCTTTCTCCTCAATAATTACGGCAAGTCCTTCCGCATCCGAAACATGGGTATTCCCGTCCTCGTCATCGGCTGTCAGGCAAACAACATTTTTCCAGTCACCCTGAAAGGATTGGTTCAGATACCTTTCAATTTTCGATACTGCTATCCTTGCACCTGAAGTATCGCTGACGGGTATTCTTCCTATCCCTATATCTTCACTGCCAGTGTCTTCACCTTCACCGTCATCCAGAAGTCCGTAAAAATCGTCTGAAGTGAAGGTGGAAACCTGGACATTTGAATTCAGCGACTGGTATGTCATTACGAAGTTGGGATTATCAGGCGGCAGTATCCTGTTGTTGTATGATCCATCCCCGAAAAGAAGAAGGTATTTCAGCGGACGTGCCGTATTCTTCTGAGCGATATATTTCATTCTGATGAAATTGCGGATTGCGGCAATATCAGGAGTCCCTCCCGAAAATTCATTGTAGATCTGTACCGGTGTTACCACCATGGATACAAGTCCGCTGTTGGTCTCATGAATCCCGGCAAGCCTTAAGGCATATGGAACGAACAGGGGATGAGCCACTATTATCATGTCAGCAGGGGAGGAGGAATGAAGATCCTGCGGAGGCAATGGAATAAAAGTCTCAGGGGTAATAACACTGTTTGATGTAAATGCCGCAAAACGTCTCAGCGAATCAGTCTCCATTCTGAAAATGAGGTTGTTCCCTGAAACTGAATAAGGAATCGTTTTTACTGAAAAAGGGTCGGTTACATCCCAGACAGTAACATTTCCGACAGAACTGGTTATTGTGAATTCTGTAACAATCCCCTGTCCGACGGAACCGGAATCCATATAAAATGAAGTCTTTCCATCAAATTTATTATACTTTCTGGCATGGACGATAACATAGTCGATCCAGCCCGTGGCTGAGACTGACCCGTTATTCAGGAACTGAAGGTTTAAGACAGGACTGCCGGATGATGGTGCAAAATCGCCTTCAAGCATGGCAGATTGTGCATAGATGCCCGTCGATGAGGACGGATCGATGCCAGGTACAGTTACATTGCCGACTGCAGTTCCGTTTTCTGAAAGTCTGAAAGAGGTTGATGATGAGCTTCTTGCCAGTACTCTAAGTTTGTAATTTATTTTTTCTGCCGTTGTCAGGTCACTGAAGCCGGTCTCAATGATTGTCTCTTTTGAAGAACTTACAGGCTGGTACCACTCCCTTCCTGAATGCAACAGATTTTCAGATTCTTCCTCATGTATGAAAAGAGCATCGGATGATGATGAGAAATGATTCGGCTGAGATGCCGCCATTTCAGCGGCAGCACTTCTGTTTCCCTGCCTGCCTCCTGATGTCAGGAAATAAAAAGCCGAATCTGAATAATTATGTCTGAGATAGCTGAAGTCTCCGGTTGCACTGTTAAATATCCATCTTCCCGTACCCTGACCGTAAAACAGCAGATAATCACCTTCATTGAAGATCCCGTCATTCCCTTTCGATGTAAAAACAGCAATTTCCCTGAGATCATCTGGAGCAGTACCATCATTATAATATGACAACTGCCCGCAGTTGTTGGTGAATATCTTCGGATTTGAAGGATCAGTTAATCCGAGCTGTTTCAGTTTTGAATAGTCTATCCTGTAAATGCCGTCGCCGGTTATGGGTATCTTAAACCATTTACCGGATGCCAGCACAGAAGAGGATGAATAATTGCCTTCTCCACCCCGGACTAAACCAGAACAGGATACGATGATGACCAGGAATAACAATATCCGTGACTGTTTCATCATAATTAAGGTCAAAGATAGAAATGTAGTTCAGGTTTTTGGTTTATTTTGTGATTTGAAATTATTCGTGAATTTGATTTCAGGATTTTCCGCTATCCGAAAATCAGCTGCTGATGAAACACAGGGGACGATATTTCCTTTTATTTGCTTTTATGACAGGATTTTTTGTTCTGGCTGAGGGTCAGGAAACGAGTTATTTTCCTGGTTTTCAATCATATATGGCGGTTAATCCGGCTTTCACGGGTTCGGGCGCTGACGGCTCTCTTAGAATTTCGTATATGAATTTTTACCCGGGTAATCATTATAATTTTCATACCGGGTATCTGTCATATGATTCCTATTTTGATATACTTCACGGGGGAGCCGGTTTTTTCATTTCTAACGACTATCTGGGTGGGATACTGAATGATCTGCGAGGAGGAATGTCCTACTCATATTTTCTGCAGGCAGGAAGGGAGTTGTTCATTAATGCAGGACTCTCGGCATCATTTTATCACAGGGGCTATAATTTCGGTGATGCCGTTTTCCCCGATCAGATTGATGCAATGGGAAGAGTATCGCTTCCTCCTTCTGAAATTATTGAAAATGCAAACGCGACTGCTTTTGATGCAGGAACGGGATTTGTATTCATTTACAGGAATTTAACGGGAAGCTTTGCTGTTTCCCACCTGACTCGTCCGGGCCTGAGCATAAGCAGTGAAGGGAAGGAACGGCTCGACAGGAAATTATCGATCAGCCTTATGGGTGATGTTTTTATAGGCAGGCAAAAAAGATTTTTATTGAGGCCGATAGCTTCATTCGAACTGCAGGGTGATTTTCTTGCAGCTGCCGCAGGGGCTGATCTTTCGGACGATGCTCTTGCCGCAAATCTTGTATTTATTTACAACAGCAATAAGAACCTTAACCTGCAGGCTGGTTTCTCATTCAGGAAGGAGCGACTTGCAGTATATTATAATTACAGGTTTAATGTCAGTTCACACAATACATTCATGCCATTTTCGTTATTGCATCAAACCGGAATAATCTTGAGTTTGAACAAAGTTGAAAAAAGAATAAAATTCAGGACAATAAATTTGCCTGTTATGTAGTTATATTTGATGTCCAAAAAAAATTCAGGAATATCTTATATTTGAAAATTCTTAAATGCGATAAAAATTAGCGAGTTATGTATAGATTCAGAACCTTGTCGGTTATATTTATGGCAGCGCTCATCCTCTTCTCATGCAAGGGTGGAAAGAAGGGTAATTCAAATGTTTCGTCCACAACCGGGTGGAGATATAATGACCCCGACAACGGAGGATTTGAAGTTGCCATAGGAGCAGAGCAGAAAACAGGCCCGGGTCTTGTACTTATTGAAGGCGGCCGTTTCACGATGGGACGAGTCGAGCAGGATGTTATGTTTGACTGGAACAATATACCCAGAACTGTTACCGTATCTTCATTCTATATGGATGAGACTGAGGTGAGAAACGTTGATTACCGCGAATACCTGTTCTGGCTGAGAAGGGTTTACAAGGATTATCCTGAAGTGTACAGAAGAGCATTGCCCGACACACTTGTCTGGAGAAGCCCGATGGGATTCAACGATCCTTATGTTCAGTATTATTTCAGGCATCCGTCATACAATAATTATCCTGTAGTTGGTGTAAGCTGGGTTAAAGCCAATGACTACTGCCTCTGGAGAACTGACAGGGTGAACGAACAGATACTGATTGATGAGGGTGAACTTAATCCGGATCCAAATCAGCTTAACGAAAAGAGTTTCAACACCGAGGCATACCTTGCAGGTCAGTACGAAGGCGTTGTAAATCAGTTACGTGAAAGTCTCAATCCGAACCAGACAGAAAGAAGGACCAATTTTGAGGATGGTGTCCTGCTTCCGGCCTACAGGCTTCCCACAGAAGCAGAATGGGAATTTGCAGCATATTCTCTTAAGGGAAATACTTTCGAGGAACGCATTTATGAAAGAAGGATTTATCCCTGGGATGGACACAATGTAAGAAATTCAGCAAAGAAAAACAGGGGTGAGATAATGGCGAACTTCGTCCGTGGAAGGGGTGACCTGATGGGAGTTGCCGGCAGTCTTAACGATAACGGGAGCATAACAACTGATGTAAAGTCTTACTGGCCTAATGACTATGGTCTTTATTGCATGGCCGGAAATGTCAACGAATGGGTTCAGGATGTATACCGCCCGCTTACATCAGAAGATGTTGACGATTTCAATCCTTTCAGGGGAAATGTATTCACAGACCTGAGGAGGGATGCCAACGGCCAGATAGTAAGCAAGGATAAGCTTGGCCGCCTCTATGTTGATACTGTTCAGGATAAAGATGTTGCAAACAGGTATAATTACCAGAAAGGTGATTACCGGAACTACCGTGATGGTGATCTGCAATCAGCAATTCCTTCAGGCTCAGACTGGAATACAGAAGACAATAAAAAAGGATCTGCAAGAATGTATGCCCAGGAAGGTCAGGATTTCACAACACTTATTAATGACAATGCCAGAGTCTACAAAGGCGGTTCCTGGAAAGACAGGGCATACTGGCTCAATCCTTCAACAAGAAGATTTCTCGACCAGGAAAGCAGCCGTGATGATATTGGTTTCAGATGTGCGATGATAAGGGTTGGAAGCCCTTCGGGTTTCTGAAATGTCACCTTATAAATATTAATAGCCTCATTATTGAAAAATAGTGAGGCTATTTTTTTAAATTTATGCTGTAATTATTCGCTTTATGAAGACTGAAGATCTGTACAGGATTTTTACTGAAGAATCAACAGGAGTCTCAACGGATTCCCGTACAATAAAGAAAGGACAGCTGTTTTTCGCCCTGTGGGGACAGAATTTCAACGGGAACAAATACGCTGAAGAAGCGCTGGATAAAGGGGCTTCTTATGCTGTGATTGACGATCCTGCATTTGAAACCGACAGAACCATACTTGTTGATGATACCCTGCTCGAACTGATGGGCCTTGCAACCCATCACCGGAAAATGACCAATGCAAAGGTGCTTGCAATAACGGGAACCAACGGGAAGACAACGACCAAGGAGCTTATTGCTTCAATAATGTCAAAAAAATTCAAGGTGCATTATACAAAAGGAAACCTTAATAATGAAATCGGCCTTCCGATGACAATATTATCGGCTCCGCGGGATGTTGAAATGATGATTCTGGAGATGGGTGCAAACCATATTGGCGAAATTAGAACCCTTTGCAACATTGCTCGGCCTGATTATGGCATAATTACAAATATAGGGAATGCACATATCGAAGGATTCGGTTCCTTTGAAGGAGTGCTGAAAGCAAAGTCGGAACTCTATGAATACCTGAGAAAAGTCAATGGTATTGCAATTTACAATGACAAGAATCCATATCTTACCGAGAAGATATATAAGCTTATCAACAGGGGAGTTCCGTATTCCAATCCAACGGGGGTTGATCTGGTCGTGGAAGCTTTGCCGTCGGAGATGAACCTGGCAGTAAGGGTTAAATACCAGCATAGGACCCATGATATCCAGACTGCCCTTTTTGGTTCCTATAATCTGGAAAATGTCACTGCAGCAATAGCAACAGGGTTATTCCTCGGCGTATCAATGGAGGATATTCTTGAAGAGGTCGTAAAATATCAGCCCGGGAATAACAGGTCGCAGATAAAAACTACTCCCGATAACACTATCGTCTGTGATTCATATAATGCCAACCCCACAAGCATGGCCCTTGCAATAAAATCGTTTTCAGAGCTTAAAGCCGGCAAAAAAGCTGTTATCCTTGGCGATATGCTCGAACTGGGAGAAAAGAGCGAGGAAGAGCATCTGAAGCTTGTTGAACAGGTAAAAGTGCTGAATGCCGAAAAAGTCCTTCTTGTTGGCAGCAATTTTAAAAAGGCATCGTCGGGAACTGGATTTCTTTCTTTCTCCGATGTCAATGAACTTAGAAATTATCTGAGAAAAAAGCCGTTAAAGGGTACTTTTGTCCTTGTTAAGGGATCAAGGGGAATAGCTCTTGAAAAGGTTTATGATCTTCTCTGATATTCATTTTGCCTTCTTATCCGTTTCTGAATCTGAGGGTGATAAACAGTACTTCGGGACGGCTTCCCAGCCTTACTCGCGGACCCCATATGCCAAATCCCGATGATACGATGATGTGGGTATTTCCTTTCTTCATGTAACCGTAGCTTAGCTCATAAATACGTGATGTGATATAATTCAATGGCCACATCTGCCCATTGTGAGTATGGCCTGAAAGTTGAAGATCGATGCCGTATTTTTCAGTTTCTTCCAGGTTAAATGGCTGATGGTCAAGAAGTATCATGGGTCTTGCTGTGTCGGCCATTGCAATCAGGTCTTTCAGGGGCTTCCTTTCTTTTCCATAAAACCTCTTTCCATCCCTGTCGAGCCTTCCGATCAGCTGAATGCCTCCCTCAATTGTCACAACCTCATCCATGAGGAGTCTTATTCCTTTACCTTCAATATATGGAATAGTTCTTTGCGCTCCGCCAATGTATTCATGATTGCCTGTAATCGCATAAAGACCGTCATTGCATTTCGGACATGTAAAATACTGCAGAAGATCGTCCCTCAGAACAGGTCCCATTTCGCCATCGACTATGTCCCCCAGGAGCAGGACAAGGTCAGGCTTGAGGTTACTGAGTATCCCGGAAAGTTCCCTTATGCTTCTTTTTCTGATTATGCTTCCGAGGTGTATGTCGGATACTGCGGCAATTTTCAGTTCCTTTATTTCACCGGCAGGTTTATTTATTGTCAGGTCATATTTTGTGGTAACCGGGATCAGAGCATTTATGAATCCTGCAGCAATTAAGGAAAATGATGTAATCAGAGTGATAATGAAGGCCCATTTTCGGTAAACTGCAATATTGCCCTGATTCAGAGTGCCTGTGATCCTTAGTGCCAGTGAAACAATGTCAGATAAAAAGAGAAAAATAAAACCGTAAAGCATGAAAGCCATCCAGAACCCTCCAATTATGTTCAGTATGTCAGAAAACACCGATGAGCTCCTTGCTTCAATTATCTTACCTGCAACAAATGCGGAAGCCAGTAAAAGAAACACAATAAAATACCTGAAGCGGTTATGCTGAAAGGCGCTTATTGCATTATACCCTTTAAGATATATATAGACGTTTGCGGACGTATAGATAGCGAGAACAACTGTGAGGAAGATTATTAACTGGTAGTTTTTCATTTCCTTTCTATTGAAATTTCAGGTCGCTGAAAATTTTTTCCTTCAGGATATAAAACCTGAAAACAATGCTCTTGTTCAATATACCATGCCGGGGTTGTGTAATTGTTAACTTTTTAACAACACTTCTTTTCGGTTTCAAAAATTTCACTGCCCTGTAATAATCACGGTGAGCTTTCCAGATAGCTCTGAGGTTTTCATGCCCTGTAAAAAGGAATCTCAAAGCTGCAATGCCATCAAGGATCCGTCTTTTGAACAGAATTGACTTCAGTTTTTCGTCAGGAAGGTTTTTATACAGGAGATAAAGGCTGTTCCTGAAGTTGAGGTAGGTTTTAAGTTCTGACCCGTAAGGAAGTGCACCTCCGCCGGCATGATATACGACCGATCCTGGAACATATGCCACGCGGAGCCCTGACAGATGAAATCTCCAGCATAGGTCAATTTCTTCCATGTGTGCAAAAAAATCCTCATCGAATCCCCCGCATTTTGACCAGGCTGCTGCCCTCACTACCATACAGGCGCCTGTCGACCAGAATATATCAGCCGGATCATCATACTGTCCGTTATCCTTTTCAACATTATCAAAAATACGTCCCCTGCAAAAGGCATAGCCGTACTTGTCAATATAGCCGCCTGCCGCTCCTGCATATTCAAAAAATTCCCTTTTGGCAAGGGATCTTATCTTTGGCTGGCATGATGCCACGTCGGGATTCCGGTCCATAAAGCTGACAAGCGGTTTGAGCCAGTTTTCCGTTACCTCAACGTCTGAGTTGAGCAGGACAAAATATTTTGCATTTATCTGATTCAGGGCTGCATTGTAACCGCCTGCGAATCCAAGGTTGGTATCAAATCTGATAAGCTCAGTTTCCGGGAAATTTTTAGCCAGCCATTCAAATGATCCGTCAGCGGATCCATTATCTGCTACAAAAACCTTTGTCTCATCGTCAGTCGAGAGACGGATGACATCTGCAAGAAATCTCTTCAGCCATGAAAGCCCGTTCCAGTTCAATATTACAACGGCTGTCCTGATCATAATTCAGATTTTTTGTATTTCCAGCGCCGATGTGTCCATATCCAGTGCTCAGGTTTTTTTCTGATGATCTCCTCAAGTCTTTTAACATGGGCATTCGTTACCATGTACTGAGGCAGTCCGTCAGTATTCTCAAAAAGCAGTTCCGACTTCACAGTGTAATATCCGCGCTTTATTTTTTCAACATTGAGGATTACCACAGCCATGTTGTACTTTCGTGCGATTTTCTCAATTCCGAGGAATACAGGGGTCTCCTGACCAAGAAAAGTTGTATAGTATTCAATTTCAGCTTTTGCAGGTGTCTGATCTGCAATAAAACCGTACTGTGCTCTGATATTGTTTCTCTGGTTGTTTATAATCTGCCTGACTACCATGTTCATCGGGGCCAGTGCCGCATTATTCCTCGACCTGAGTTTGTTCATGAACTTTTCGAAATGCTTGTCTTGCAATGGTTTATATACTCCAACGCCTTTGTGTTTTGTGTACATCGGATAGGATGCTGTCAGCCATTCCCAGTTATTGTAATGGCTGTGCACAACAATAACATCACGTCCCGAATCGCAGATCTTTTCCGTAAGTTCAGGATTTATAAATTTCATCCTCCTGCGCAGCTGGCTGTTACTCATATGGGTAAGCTTAAGCACTTCCACGAACTGGTCTGCAAAATGATGGTAGAATTTCCTGGATATCACCCTCAGTTCCTGAGGTGACTTTTCAGGGAAGGAGTTCCTGAGGTTTTCAAAAACTACATTCTTCCGGTAAGAAGGGAACCAGTAAAGAAAAACGAACATTATATCTGAAAAGATGTACAGAACTCTCAGCGGGAGAAGAGTAACAAACCAATTGAGGCCGTAAAATATATAGAACAGAAGGGCACTCATAGAATCACTTTTCCCCTGGTTTCATAAAGCTCATGATTATCTCAAGGATCTCGTTGTAAACTATTGCGTTGGAAGCAAGAGTCTCATCTCCTGTCAGTCCTTTGGTGTTTCCTGAGAAATCGCTGAATTTTCCTCCGGCTTCTCTTACAAGCAGCATCCCGGCTGCGATATCCCAAATTTTGAGATCATATTCAAAGAAGAGATCAAAGCGGCCACAGGCAACATAGGCGAGGTCGATGGATGCTGATCCGAGCCTTCTGACGCCATGGGTTCTTGTCACAAGATGGGTTAGAAGCGCCATGTATGGTTCGAGCCTGTCGAACAGGTTATAGGGAAATCCTGTTGCAACCAGTGAACCTGAAAGTGCAGGAGTTTCTGATACATGTATTCTCCTGCCGTTGAGCCAGGCGCCTCCATCCTTCCAGGCAGTGAAAGTCTCAGTACCTCCGGCTTCATGAACTACTCCTGCTATCACCTCATCGTCTTCCATTAGCCCGATGCTGATTGCATATGGCCTGACTCCGTGAAGAAAATTTGTTGTGCCGTCGAGCGGATCTATTATCCAGTTGTATTTTGCCCCTCTTTTTGATGATGTTCCTTCTTCGGCGATGAATCCTGCATCAGATATAAGAGGAGTTAATTTGTCAATAAGGATCTTTTCTGATCCTTTGTCGACATAGGTAACGAAATTGTTCAGTCCCTTTACCTCTGTATCCTTTATATTAAATGAAGCCGATTCCCTGACGATGAAATCAGAAGCTGACTTTGCAGCCTGTACAATTTCGTTACAAAGTTCTTTAAGATCTGTCATTTTTCATTCTGTTATTATGGCTGTCATTCTTCCGGAAGGATCAATTCCGGTAAGCTGTACAGTCCTTATATTTCCTGCGAGGCCTGAATCCCATGGCATTACGGTGCTGATATAATTGGCCGTAAAACCTGTTATCATTCCGTTTCTTTTTGTATGTTCAAACAATACTTTGCTGTACCTGCCGATATTCATCCGGCAGAATTCTTCATGTTTTTTATCAGAGAGTGCGATCAGTCTTTTGCTTCGCTCTTCCCTCACCCTGAAAGGAACCTTTTCTTTCATTGAAGCAGCAGGGGTTCCGGGTCTTTCCGAAAAATTAAATACATGAAGATATGAAAGTTCCATCTGGTTGAGGAACGAAAATGTATCCTCAAAATCGGCATCTGATTCTCCGGGAAACCCGACTATCACATCAGCTCCTATGCCTGCCAGCGGCATTTTCTTTCTGACGGCATTTACCCTGTCGGCGAACAGGTCCCTGGTATACCTTCTTCTCATCAGGCCAAGTATCCTGTCAGATCCGCTCTGGAGGGGAATGTGAAAATGCGGCAGTATACTTGGGCTTTCCGAAGCAAGGTCCAGAAGTTCATCAGTAAGAAGGTTTGGCTCAATCGATGATATTCTGTATCTTTCAATGCCGCCGACTTTTATAAGTTCCCTCATTAGTGCAGCAAAAGAGTCGCCGGTAGTTTTCCCGAAATCACCGATGTTGACCCCGGTGATCACTATCTCTTTTATCCCTTGCTGTGCTATTTTCCCGGCTTCATCAAGGATCGATTTTATGTCCTGATTCCTGCTTTTTCCGCGTGCAGCGGGGATTGTGCAGTAAGAACATTTATAATCGCAGCCGTCCTGAACTTTCAGGAATGAACGTGTCCGGTCACCGGCAGAGAAGGAAGGGAAAAAGGCATCGGGCATTTTCAGCCCGCATGAATAAATTTCGGGAGAGGCCTTCTTTGTAAAATTCTCAAGATATTTTGCAGCATCAAATTTCTCACTGGTTCCGAGGACAAGGTCGACTCCGGGTATTGAAGCTATTTCATCCGGATTCAGTTGTGCATAACAGCCTACAACTGCAATAACGGCTTCCGGTGCCTGATGAATGAATTTCTTAATTGCCTGGCGGCATTTCCGGTCAGCAGTATCAGTAACCGAGCATGTGTTTATTACATAGATATCGGCTTTCGAGCCAGAGGGGACCCTTTCAAACTGGTCTTCAGGGAATGACCTCGAAATAGTTGATGTCTCGGCAAAATTGAGTTTACAACCAAGGGTATGAAATGCAACTTTTCTTTTTGTGATCTCCATTATCTGACTATCTGAATTAATTCAGGCAAGGCACATCCTTTTCGGGATCATTTTCTTCTTGCCTGAGGGAGTTTTGTCAGATATACGTTTCTGAATTCAATATCTTTTCCTTCGCTCTGAAGGCAGATATGTCCCTTTGAATGGGAGATTCCCGTGGCCTTATTCTGGAGCACGCCGTTCACTGAAACTTCAATTGTATTCGATTTGCATGTTATCTCGACCGTATTCCATTCGCCAACGGGTTTTTCCGAAGAAGCTGCCATTTTTGCCACAACAATTGATTTGTCTTTCTTTTCATTCATTGTTGCCCCGCTCATGCAGACAAAATCTCCTGCATTACCGGCTTTGAGCTGGCATTCAAAGGTCTTCAGCCAGATTGAGTCGGGGGGAAGTGCATGAATGAAGATACCGCTGTTCGTAGCTTCTGAAGGCCAGCGATATTCAACGTGGAGAATGTATTCCGAATAGGGATCAGCGGTTCTCATATAGCCGAAGGGATCCCCTTTTATATGTATAACGCCGTTCTGAACCTGAAATACAATGGAAGGGTCGACTGACGGATCTTTAAGATGAAAAACCCAGTTGGCAAGGTCTTTCCCGTTGAACAAACGGATTGTATTTTTATCAGTCCTGGCAGTCATACTTTTTGAATTGGCTTTTTGTCTTTTCTGCCCGTAAACTGTATCTGGGGAGCCTGCCATTACGGCTGATAACAGTATGATCAAAAGAAAAGTTCTTGTCCTCATGGTTTTTAATTTTTGGTTTTTATAAAATCGAAATTCTTTTCTGCTAAAGGAGTTTGCTGGCAAGCTCAGCCAGGAAGCTTCTTTCACCCTTGACAAGGTTGACATGGGCAAATATATCCTGATCTTTCATCTTATCGGAGAGGTAGCTTAATCCGTTCGAAGCAGTGTCGAGGTATGGTGAATCGATCTGCTCAATATCGCCGGTGAAAACCATCTTTGTCCCCTCTCCGGCCCGGGTTATGATAGTTTTTATCTCATGCGGAGTAAGGTTCTGTGCTTCATCGACTATGAAAAAGATGCTCGAGAGGCTCCTTCCCCTGATATATGCAAGTGGGGTGATAACAAGTTTTTCTTCCTTTACCATATCGTTTATCCTAAGGAATTCAGGACTCTGATGGCTGAACTTGTGTTTAATGACAGTAAGATTGTCATAAAGAGGCTGCATGTAAGGATCCATTTTTTCCTTCACATCGCCGGGGAGAAAGCCCAGATCGCGGTTTGCAAGGGGAACAATTGGTCTTGCAAGGAATATCTGCTTGTACCTTTTATATTGCTGAAGTGCTGCTGCCAGGGCCAGGAGTGTTTTCCCGGTACCTGCCTTGCCGGTAAGGGAGACAAGCTGAATATCCGGATTTGTAAGTGCGTCAAGGGCAAATGTCTGTTCGGCGTTGCGCGGGTCGATGCCATATGTGGTCTGCTTGATGACCCTGTTAAGCATTTTGTTAACGGGATTATAATGAGCAAGGGCGCTTGCTCCGCTGTTTCTCATTATAAAGAACTGATGCCCCTTCAGATCTGGCTCGAGATTGAATTCGGCAGAATTCACTCCTTCAGGTACTTCATATAATTTGCTGATAAGTCCATGATCGACACCTTCAATAATCCTGATGCCTTTATACAGGTCATCAATATTTGCCACCTTGTCGTTCTGGTAATCCTGGGCCATAATTCCCAGTGATTTTGCCTTCATCCTCAGGTTTATATCCTTGGAAATAAGAACCACTGTCTTATCCTTGTTCATTGTGCAGACATAGTCGGCAATTGCCAGTATCCTGTGATCGGGAGTTCTTTCAGCAAACGACTGGCTTACCTTCTCCGAGAAATCACGGCCGGTCTCAATATGAAGATTGCCAAGGTTTTCCCCGAGAGGTATGTTTGCCGTGAGAAGCATGTCGCCTGAAAGCTTGTCAAGCTCCCTTGTGAATTCCCTGGCATGAAAGTTGATTATGTCGTTGCCTTTCTTGAATTTGTCGAGCTCTTCAAGCACTACTATCGGAATTATTACATCATTTTCCTCAAAATTGTAAATACATTTATAATCATGCAGGAGAACATTTGTGTCAATTATGAAAAGCTTTTTATTGTGTTTCTTCCTCATTATCTAAGTAATTTAATATCAATAAAATATATTCATTGAAAATAGTGACCGCAATAATCCGCAAAATTAACTAAAATAAGGAATCATTGCTACATCTGTTGAAAGTATGTTAATTTGTAATATTAAGGCATTAAAGCATTTCATTTGCCTTTAGTACTTTTGTTATAATTTTCCCACCGATGAATTACGAGGAGACACTGCAGTTTCTCTACAACCAGCTGCCTGCCTATCACAGGATAGGAAAGGCAGCATATAAAAGCGACCTTTCAAACACCATTGTTTTCGACAATTATCTCGGAGCACCTCACAGGAATTACAGAACAATCCACATTGGCGGGACTAATGGGAAAGGTTCAGTATCACATATGACAGCCTCTGTTCTTATGGAGGCCGGCCTGAAAACAGGCCTGTATACTTCACCTCATCTCATGGATTTCAGGGAGAGGATAAAGGTAAACGGGGCAATGATCCCCAAGCAGAATGTAATAAATTTTATCAGGAAGCATTCAGGAATCATCGGAAGAATAAAGCCTTCATTCTTTGAAATGACTGTTGCAATGGCCTTTGACTATTTCGCCAGGGAGAATGTGGATGTTGCTGTAATAGAGGTGGGACTTGGAGGAAGACTCGACTCGACGAACATAATAATGCCGGTTCTTTCTGTAATTACGAATATCGGCCACGATCATATGGATCTTCTCGGTGATACTCTCGAAAAGGTGGCATGGGAAAAGGCAGGAATTATAAAAAGCCGGATACCTGCCGTAATTGGAGAGACACAGGAGCAGACAAAAAATGTTTTTATAGCGAAAGCAAGGGAAACAGATTCACCAGTCTTCTTTGCAGATCAGAATTATAAATGCACTCTTGATGAGCCTGATTACAGCAGTGAATCAAGAAATTATGAGATAACTGAATCACCGGGAGGCAGGAGGATTAAAGGCAGCGTGGGGCTTAAGGGTGACTATCAGAAAAAAAACATCCAGACTGTATTTCAGAGTTTTCAGATCCTTAAAGGTATGTTTCCGTTATCAGATGACAATCTTGCCAATGGCATCAGGAAAGTCACCCGGAATACGGGGCTGATGGGCCGGTGGCAGATTATAGGCAGGGATCCCCTTATGATATGTGACACCGGCCATAACCGTGAAGGGATAAGCTATGTACTTGAACAGCTAAGAAAGATCAAAAAGGGAGAAACCCATTTTGTGATCGGATTTGTAAATGACAAGGATCTGGGTCCTGTACTTCCGTTGTTTCCGGCTGATGCAAAATATTATTTTACAAAGGCTTCAGTCCCCAGGGCCCTTGACTCAAAAGAACTGAAGGAGAAGGCGCATAAATGTGGTTTGAAAGGAGAATCGTTTGGTGATGTCGCTTCTGCAATAAGGTCAGCTCGTCAGAATTCTTCCCTGTCAGACCTGATATTCATCGGAGGAAGTACATTCATTGTTGCGGATGCTTTATCCTATCTGAATTCCGGTCTTTTTCACCAGCAAGCAAACGCTGATTGTTAACGAAATAACAATCAACCATGATGCTGACAGCTACCACTTGCTGTATGGATTGTCAACAACTATCCTTGGTTTTCTGTTTGCAACCGTATAACCTATATCATAGATCATCCTGGTGATGGTCTCCATCTTTTTGAAATCGATCTTTTCAGCAACATCGCCCGGTTGATGATAATCAGTATGAAGGCCGGTTGAAAAGAAAAGAATTGGGATATCTTTTTTTACAAAATTATAATGATCGCTTCGTGAAAAGAGCTGAAGCGGATGATTCCTCCCGCTTAGACTGTAATCGATATCCAAAGGGTATTTCCCGTCGACATCGTTGGCGATCTTTACCAGATCTTTGCTCTGGTTGCCGGTTATTACAAACACTCTGTCGGGCCCTGTCATTGGTGTTTCGGAAGTAGTGTCAGCAACCCCTTTAACCCTTCCTATCATATCAATATTAAGGTCTGCTACTGTATTTTCGAGCGGAAAAAGAGGGTTATTCACATACGACTGAGAACCGAAAAGCCCTATCTCCTCACCCGTGACCCAAAGAAACAGCAGAGATCTAAGGGGCTTTTTATCCAGGCTCTGAAAAGCCTGAGCTATTTCGAGTATTGCTGCACACCCGGATGCATCATCGTCGGCACCCGGATTAATTCCATTGCCTGTTACTCCGATGTGGTCAGCATGGCCCGAAAAAACCACTAATTCCTTTTTTAGGACAGGGTCGCTTCCTTCAATCAGTGCGGCGATGTTATTAAGGGTGACCTCCCTGGTCATTGATGCTTCGGTTATTTTCAACCTCCTGCCGGTGATATTGAAAGATTTTGGCTTCAGGTTCGAATCTATATCTTTCTGGAGCTGATCGAGAGTATGTCCTGTTCCTTTAAGCAGTTCATCTGCAACAGACCTGTGTACAAAGATTATCCTGGGCATTGCGGGCATATCCATGATCATTGGTTTTGTACCTTTCAGATATTTGCTTGACCTCAATTCATTCGCAATTCCGGGATATTGCTGGTCGATTGATAAAAACCCCGACTTTGGATCGGGTACGATTAGAATAGCCTTTGCTTTTGAAAACAGCAGGCCTGTAAGCTTGGCCTGAATGCTCATAAATGATGACCAGACAGGTTCTTCAAAAATATACCTGCCTCCGTCCTCTGAAAGAGGCGATCTTGTCATAATTAGCAGGATCCTGCCTTCGAGCTGCAAATCAGCCAGATCGTTATAGCTGTATTTTTCAGCTCTTATTCCATATCCGGCAAATGCAACCTCTCCCTCGATCTGGAAATCACCGGCCCCAATAGGGAAAAGCTGTCTCATAGGTTCTTTTATGGTAACAGAGTCATTACTCTCAGAGATGATTTTAATTGATGATTTATCCTGGTCGATCATTTTCTCCATTACGATATACGGCTGGAAGTAACTGTCCCCGTTGGCCGGTTTAAGGCCAAGGAGCTTTGCCTGGGAAGCTATATAATTAAGTGCAATATCGAGTTCAGGCTCGCCGTTCGACCTGCCCTTCATAGAGGGTGAGGCAAGAAAGGAGATATAAGCTTCAAGGTCTCCTGAGTTTATCTGGCTCACACCGGCGTTCGGCTTTTGTGAAAAGGCATAAAAAGGCAGTAATGTCATTGAAGCAATGACTAAAATGAATAGCTTATACTTACTGGTCATTGATTTTTTTTAAGGCATTAAATGTAAAAAGAATTTCTGTATTAAACAGAATCATTTGATCACAGTTCGCTCCGACAACATTAATTGCATTTACCAAAATCATTGTATCATTTATTTCTTAGTTTTGCAGTCTGTTTTAAAATTATGGAAGTTAACACAGTATTCTGGGTCGGATTTCATCTTGTAATCTTTGCCGTTCTTGCTTTTGACCTTGGGGTTATAAATAAGAATGCGCATAAGATTACCCTTAAGGAGGCCCTTATCTGGAGCGGTGCATGGATACTCCTGGCGCTGATCTTCAATGGTTTTATATTTTTTGAGTTCGGCAGGACAAAGGCGCTTGAATTCCTTACAGGATACCTTATCGAATATTCCCTGAGTGTTGACAATATTTTTGTCTTTATTCTGATTTTTACATATTTCGCAGTGAAACCCCAATATCAGCATAAGATACTTTTCTGGGGTATATTGGGAGCGTTGATCATGAGGGGCCTTTTTATATTTGCCGGGGTTACCCTTATTAACAGATTTCACTGGGTAGTTCTGATCTTTGGCGGATTCCTTGTTTACTCAGGAATCCGGATGCTTTTTCAGAAAGAAACAGCCTCGGTCAGCCCTGAAAAAAACGGTCTTGTACGGCTATTCCGGAAATTTCTTCCGGTTACCGAAATGCTTCATGAAGATAAGCTTGTTGTAAAACTCGACAGGAAATTTTATGCAACACCCCTGTTCCTTGTTCTCCTTGTAATTGAATCGACTGATCTTATCTTTGCTGTCGACAGCATTCCGGCGATACTTGCAATCAGTAAAGACTCCTTTATAGTTTATACATCAAACATTTTTGCAATCCTTGGATTAAGGTCACTTTATTTTGCCGTTTCGGGGATAATGGGATTTTTCAGGTTCCTAAAGATCGGTCTTGCCCTTGTCCTTTCCTTTGTGGGTATTAAAATGCTTGCTTCCTATTTTCATTTCGAAATTCCGATTGTCATTTCTCTTGCGATCATTATCTCAATACTGATCGTTTCAATCGTGGCTTCAGTGCTTATAAAGGAAAAATAAGCACGATTTCATCGCCGCCGGAAATAATTATTTCATCTGGATATAAAATATTACTTTTACAATTCAGTTTTGTGAAAGGAATTGATTCATTTTATATTTAAGCAATACCAGGGATGATTTCCAAAAGGCAAAAGCCAGTTGTGCCATGGTTGCTGATAGTTCTCTTTGTGATACTTTCAGCAAGCAGCATTATCCTTGGATTCCTGTACTACAAGAGTCAGAAGAACAGACTGCTCCGTGACAAGACACTTGAACTGTCAGCTATTGCTGACCTGAAAGTGAGGCAGATAGCTCAGTGGAGGAATGAGCGTGCCGACGATGCCAGAATGATAGGTGAAAATGTTCCGTTTGTCAGGTTATTTTATGACTATATGTCCGGCACAGGCATAAAAGTTAATAAAGCTGAAATAATTGCCAGCCTTAAATCGGTGATAACGAATACCGAATATAAAAATATCCTGCTTATAGATTCAACAGGAAAGGTCAGGGGATTTTATCCAAATCAGGACACTGTTCTCGGGAATCATATGTTGAATATGTTTCCTGAATTCATAAAACTGAAAAAAGGTATTCTGACCGATCTTCATAAGACACCAGGGGTAAGTTATAATCATCTTGACCTCGTTATCCCTCTCTTGACGATGTGGAATAAAGATCCGGAGACATTCGGACTTATTATAATAAGAATCGATCCGCAGGAAACTTTCTATTCGCTTATTCAGACATGGCCGGTCCCAAGCAAAACGGCTGAATCTCTTCTTGTCCGGCAGGAAGGTGATAAGGTTTTGTTTCTGAATGAGCTCAGATTCAGAAAAAACTCTGAAATGGAACTGGTGAAATCAGTTTCGGAGGAAAAGCTTCCTGCAGCAATGGCTGTTCGCGGCATTGAAACAACAAGCGATGGCAGGGATTACAGGGGAAAGGCCGTTGTGGCCGCAATGAAGAAAGTCCCGGGATCGACATGGTTCATGGTAGCCAAAACTGACCAGAATGAGATTTTTGAAGCCTTGAACCGTCAGATAACACTTATAATAGTAATTATCATCCTGTTTATACTTACAATCGGATTGCTCCTTGGAATTATTGAATGGAGCGAGAATGTAAGGTTCTACCGGGAAAAATATGAAGCGGAACTCGATCAACAGGCCTTGAGAAAACATTATGACTACATCCTGAAGTATGCCAATGATATTATTTTTCTGACTGACAGGAACATGGTGATCGTTGAAGCAAACGACAGGGCTACTGAAACATACCAGCGGAACAGGGACGAGCTGATAGGTATGAACCTGAAGGAGATCACGGCACCGGGAGCGGTAAGGGAAATTGCTGAAGAGAGCAGGATACTTGATGATATAGGATTTGCAACTTATGAGACGCTTCATGTAAGGAAGGACGGGACAGTCCTTCCTGTAGAAATAAGCGCACGCAAGGTTGAAATTGAAGGGATTAAATACTACCAGTCGATTTGCCGGGATATCACGGAAAGAAAATTTGCCGAAGAAACACTGAGGGAAAGCGAGATAAGGTTCAGGAAGATATTTGAGGAGAGCCCCATCAGCATAGTTATGACTGGTAAAGACATGGGAATCATCCGTGTGAATTCGGCATTTACCAGAATGACAGGGTATGGTGAAGATGAACTTAAATCCAGATCACTCCGGGACATTACTCATCCCGACTATGTCCCTCAGGATGATGTGTCGCTCCTGAGGCTTGTCGCTGAGGAGATTCCTGTTTATCATACAGAGAACAAATATTTCAGGAAGGACGGAAGTCTGATCTGGGGATCGACAACTATAAGCTTAATAAGGAACAATAATGATGAGGTCCAGTATTTCCTTGCAATGATAGAGGATATTACCCTCAGAAAGAACTCAGAAGCTGAACTTATTGCTGCCAAGGAAAAGGCTGAGGAGAGCGACAGGCTTAAGACTGCTTTTCTGCATAATGTCTCTCATGAGATAAGGACTCCGATGAACGCAATAATTGGTTTTTCAGCACTGCTTAACGAGCCTGATATAACTGAGGCTGACCGCCGACAGTTTATCGATATCATTTTTCAGAGCGGAAGCCAGCTGCTTTCAATTATCAATGATATTGTAGACATAGCAAATATAGAAAGCGGACAGGTCAAGGTCAACATCAGGGAAATGAACCTGAATTTCTCGCTGCGAAGCCTTGACGAGCAGTTCAGCTATAAGGAAAAATCGGATGTCATCTCAATAAACCTCAAGACCGGATTGCCAGATAACAAAGCCATGATAATGACTGACAGCACTAAACTCATCCAGATATTATCGAACCTTATAAACAATGCAACAAAATTCACGAAGGAGGGAAGAATTGATTTCGGATATACACTGAAAGGCGATGAGCTTGAGTTTTATGTAAAAGATACCGGAATAGGAATACCCCCTGAACATCACGATAAGATTTTTGAAAGATTCTTCCAGGTCGATAACCTGATCTCCAGAAAATTCGGTGGTACCGGCCTTGGTCTGTCTATATGCAAGGCATACGTGGAGATTCTAGGAGGAAGGATATGGCTTATTTCACAACCGGGCGAAGGCTCTGATTTCCGTTTCACTATCCCTTATAAGCCAGCAGGCAGCAAGATTTAAAATCAAAATCCGGGACGTATTCACCATCCGGAATTTTTAGTAATTTTATAAGCTATTTTAAACAATACATATCATTTCGGGTTATTAAATCTGTCAAAACACTCAGAGCAAGATGAAAAAAATTATACTAAATCATAACTTCCTGATTATTTTAATTTCTATTTTATTTTTACCGGGATGTCATTTCAAACGGGAGCCTTCAGTAAAAACATCTCCGGTGACTGAAATAGGTCCCAATAGCGCAATAACAGGGGGCGAAGTTACAAGCGACGGGTATGTCGATGTAATAGTACGGGGCGTTTGTTATGGCACAAAAAAATCTCCCGGAACTAATGGTGACCGGACAACCGACGGATATGGCGAGGGTCCTTTTACAAGTACGCTGACAAATCTGACTCCGAACACACTCTATTATGTCCGTGCCTATGCCATAAACGCAGAGGGGACAGGATACGGAGAGCAGCTTACATTCACAACCAGCAAATTCGGAGTTCCCACTCTCACTACATCTGCTGTTACAATGATAACTCAGACCACCGCTGTTGCCGGTGGCACAATAACGAGCGACGGAGGCGTTGAAGTAACAGCGAGAGGCGTATGCTGGAGCACACATACTGTTCCAACCATCAGTGATTCAAAGACAAGTAACGGGACCGGGTCAGGTTCCTTTACAAGCAGCATTACCGGGCTGACAGGGAACACTACATATTATGTGAGGGCTTATGCCACCAATTCCGAAGGGACGGCTTACGGGCAGGAAATTTCGTTCAAGACAAGTCCTGTATTGCCTCTGGTCTCCACCGATGCTCCTTCAGCAACCGGCACTACAACAGGCAAGGGAGGAGGAAATGTGACCAATGATGGAGGCGCTGCCATTACTGCAAGGGGAGTATGCTGGAACACTTCACCGAATCCTACGGTAGCCAACAGCAAAACAACAGACGGTACCGGTACAGGTACTTTTGAATCTTCCATAACAGGTCTCCTTGCAAATACCACGTATCATGTCAGGGCTTATGCAACAAACAGTGTGGGCACTTCATATGGTTCTGACCTTGTATTCACAACTGATCCTGTTACAGTTTCCGATAACGACGGGAACACTTACAATGTGATAAGGATCGATGGACAGGTTTGGATGAAGGAAAACCTCAGGACAACAAAGCTCAATGATAACACCGCAATAGCCAATGTGGCAAATGCAACCACCTGGAGCTCACTTACGACTCCGGCTTATGTATGGTACAACAACGAGGTTGCCAATAAAAGTGTGTATGGTGCATTATATAACTGGCATGCAGTGAGCACAGGAAAACTTTGCCCTGCAGGATGGCATGTACCGTCTGATGACGAATGGTATACCCTTGTAAATTTTCTTGGAGGAGAGAGTCCTGCAGGAGGAAAACTTAAGGAAACGGGAATCACACACTGGACAAGTCCGAATACCGGGGCAACGAATGAATCGAATTTCACTGCGCTTCCCGGAGGATGGCGCAGGGGCGACACTGGCGCATACGAATCTCTCACTGTCTATGGTTACTGGTGGACATCAACAGAACTAACATCATCATCCTGGTTCAGAAGGATATGGTATAATGATGATAAAACCTACAGGAACCTTGCCGATTCGAAATACGGGATGTCGGTACGGTGTATTAAAAACTGACAAGTAAAATAATTGCTTTCTGTCAGTTTAAATTAACAAGTTGAGCAGCCAATCCGCAGAATCCGGAAAATCATGGCATATAATGGCTTTCCCGTTATCATGCCAAGATTATTGATTGTTTATTTTTACCCGGATCGGTTTGGAGTATAGTTTTATTTTATTGACAGACAGAAACACAACAGTGTCTTGTTGATATTTATAATCATGAAATTAGAAACCTGACACAATTAAAACAAAATTAATCAGTTTAGAGATGTACGTAATAATTTCAATACAATGAAAAGAGAAATCAGATTCAATTTAACCTTGATTTTAGCCATTCTGGCAGGTATTGCAGTGACTTTTTCCGGCTGCAAAAGGAAACCCGAACTTGCAACATTGACCACTGCCAATGTCACGGAGATAACCATAAATAGTGCAAAAACAGGAGGAAATATCTCATCGGACGGAGGTGCTGACATAACGGCAAGGGGTGTCTGCTATGGAACAGCCACGCTGCCCGAAATTACCGGACAGCATACATCCGACAGCAACGGACCTGGAGATTTCACAAGTGACCTGACCGGACT
Organism: Bacteroidales bacterium; assembly: GCA_012517605.1. Lineage (GTDB taxonomy): Bacteria > Bacteroidota > Bacteroidia > Bacteroidales > VadinHA17 > LD21. The sequence goes on along the minus strand of JAAYUS010000132.1, from coordinate 3,859 downwards.
GACCGCTTCCACCAAATACTATGTAAGGGCATATGCAACCAATGAAGCTGGAACGGCTTACGGAAACGAGGTTACATTTACAACCGCAGCACCTGTTGTTGCGACATTAACCACTCTTGAAGCCACTGCGATAAGTTCCAACAGAGCTGTATCAGGGGGTAATATAACATCTGACGGCGGTTCTGCGGTAACAGCCAGAGGTGTTTGCTGGTCGACGGCTGCAAATCCGACACTGAGCGACAACAAAACGACCAACGGGTCGGGAACCGGTAATTTTGCAAGCGACATTACAGGGTTGACACCAGGGACAACATATCATGTAAGGGCATATGCAACAAACAATATAGGGACCTCGTACGGGAATGACATATCATTTACAACATCAGCTGTTGTGCCGACAGTGACCACGGCAGCAGTCTCATCCTACACACGGACATCAGCCGTTACAGGGGGTAATGTGACCAGTTCGGGAGGAGCTGCAGTAACAGCCAAAGGAGTCTGCTGGAGTACATCAACGGGTCCGGTGGCTACCGGGTCACATACAACAGATGGTTCCGGAACAGGTTCTTTTACCAGTACTATCACCGGACTGAGTCCAAACACAACATATTATTACAGAGCTTATGCAACAAACAGCGCTGGAACTGCTTATGGAGTTGAAAATCATTTCACAACAAGTCCGGTAACTGTACCTGAGGTGTCAACCAGTTCTGTGACTTCTGTGGGATTGACTACAGCCTCTTCAGGAGGTAACGTAACAAATGACAACGGAGCGCAGGTTACGGAACGCGGCATCTGCTATAATACCACAGGCAATCCGACGATTTCCGACACAAAAATACCCAGCGGCACAGGTACGGGAACCTTCAGCGTAAATCTTACAGGATTGACTTCCGGGACAGTTTATTATTTAAAGGCATATGCCATAAACAGTGCCGGAACCGGCTATGGCAGCCAGATGGTATTCTCAACTTCCATTTCTGATGTGATCGGAAATACATATGCAACCGTACTGATAGGCACCCAGTTGTGGATGCAGACGGATTTGAAAACATCAAAATACAATGACAATACGGATATTCCGAATGTTACTGTCAATGAAGAGTGGATGGTTCTTACTGCTCCGGCTTATTCATGGTTTAACAATACACCGTCTTCCGTATTTGGAATGCTTTATAACTGGTATGCCGTTGAAACAGGAAAATTGTGCCCGTCAGGATGGCATGTGCCCAGTGACAATGAATTCAAGACACTTGAACGCCATCTCGGTATGACAATTGCAGAAGCTGACGGATCAGGGTGGAGAGGCACAAATCAGGGAACTCAGCTTAAAGCTACAACAACATGGAATCCCAATACAGGTACAAATACAAGCGGATTTACAGCTTTGGGAGGCGGTTACAGGTATGGTGCATTGGGGACTTTTGCTGATTTTGGTGTAGTCACGTACTGGTGGAGTTCAACTTTGCACTGGGACGATACAACAAAAGCATTGTATCGCCGTTTAGATAGTACTGAAGGACGAGTGTTTCGTGAAGGAGTCAGCAAAGCCGGAGGTAAATATGTGAGATGCCTTAAGAACCAGTAAGGTTTCTGATTAGTGTATCATATTAAAAATTAAATAATTATAAACAGTTAAAATTCAAATCTCTAATTATCCATGTTATGAAAAAAGTTCTTAATTTATTGATTTTGGTCTCTTTCCTTTCCGGAATTGCAGCACTCAACAGCTGCAAAAAGGACAAGGATATGCCTACCCTGACAACTACTGCTGTCACAGGTATCACGACTACTGCAGCATCATCAGGTGGTAATATTACCGATGATGGAGGAGCCGAGGTTACAGCAAGGGGCATATGCTGGGGTACAGCAACCGGACCGACAACCGCCGGATCAAAAACCAGCGACGGTACCGGAATCGGAAGTTTTACCAGCAGCATTACCGGCCTGACGCCAAATACAAAGTATTATGTAAGGGCTTATGCCACCAACTCTGAAGGGACAGCCTATGGTAATGAAATTGAGTTTACTACCAATCCCATAATTGGTGCAACTGTTACCACAACAGCTCCCACTACTTTGACTTCCACAACTGCAAATCCCGGCGGTAATATCACTGCCGACGGTGGTGCCCCTGTTACCGAAAGAGGTATTGTATGGGCACTCACTGCAAATCCGACGACATCCGATAACAAGGTAGCTGCTTCTGCAGCTGGTACGGGAACATTTACTGTAAGCCTTTCAGCGCTTCAGCCCGGAACTCTTTACCATATAAGAGCCTATGCAATAAATACCTCAGGCACAGCCTATGGAAATGACCTTACATTCACAACTCCGGCAACAAAACCGACAGTTACAACAGCTGCCGTTACCGTGTTTACACAGACGACAGCAACCGCAGGCGGAAATGTAACAGCTACCGGTGGCGCAGATGTTACTGAAAGGGGTGTTTATTATGGCACACAGGCCAATCCGGCCACAACAGGTACCAAAGTTGCAGCTGCAGCAGCTGGAACAGGTGCTTTCACGGTCAACCTTACAGGCTTGACACCTGGTACACTTTATCATGTAGTTGCTTTTGCTACAAACAGTGCAGGAACAGAGTTCGGTGCAGATCAGACATTCACTACCAGCCCGATTGGACAGGCTGCTGTAACAACAACAGCTCCGACATTAATAATGACAAGTGCCACATCGGTGACAGCCGGAGGTAATGTAACATCCACAGGAGGTGGAACGGTAAGTGAACGCGGAGTATGCTGGGGTACATCAGCAAATCCTGTTGCCACTGGTTCACACATTTCAAGCGGAACCGGTACAGGCTCGTTCTCAGTTACACTTACTCTTTTGCAGGAAGGCACTCTCTATTATGTGAGAGCATATGCAATAAATGAGGCAGGCACGTCATACGGAACAGAATATCAGATTGTTACTTTGTTGTCGGACTTCGATAACAATATTTACAGAACCGTCAGGATAGGAAATCAGATCTGGATGGCTCAAAACCTTGCAGCTACTCATTTTAACAATGGCGATGCAATAACTGAAGTGACACTGGATGCAAACTGGGTAGGAAATACAAATCCTGCATATTGCTGGTATGACAATAATGAAGATACATACAAACCTCTTTACGGCGCTCTGTATAACTTCCATGCTGCAAATGCAGGCAACCTTTGCCCGGCAGGATGGCGCGTTCCATCAGATGCCGATTTCAAGGCTCTTGAGATGACACTCGGTCTTACCCAGACAGAAGCAGATGCAACTGGATGGCGCGGTACAACCCAGGGTGCACAGCTTAAAAGCACAAGTGGCTGGACTACAGGAAATGGTACAAATACCAGCGGTTTTTCGGCTGTTCCTGCAGGATACCGTTACTATCTTGACGGAACTTTCAACCTTGCCGGAACTATAACTTACTTCTGGACAACAACTGAAGATAGTCCCAACAGAGCCTTCATGAGGCAGCTCGACAGCACTCACGAAAGTGTATACCGTCAGAATGCCGATGAATCAGCAGGAAAATCTGTAAGATGCGTTAAAGTTCAATAAAAACGTATTTTGAATTTATAAAAAAGGTGCCCCTTTAAGGGTACCTTTTTTTGTTAAAAAAATTACCACGATTATGAAAAGTATTTACAGGATTGATTTCATCGGACCTTTTTGAGGATTCATAAAACAAAAAACCGGTCCCACTGATGTGGAACCGGTTTCTTGCTGTGGGCGATGACGGGTTCGAACCGCCGACCCTCTGCTTGTAAGGCAGATGCTCTGAACCAGCTGAGCTAATCGCCCTGAAACGGGTGCAAATATAATCCAGATTTTGGTTTCTGCAAAAGAAATTAAAATTTAAAATATG